>CAJMNK010000005.1 GCA_905214905.1 uncultured bacterium
GGGAGGCCTCGCGGCCTCCCCCTTTTTGCGTTAACACTTCAAAATAAAGTCGCATTTCACCTGTAACCCGGTTGGACTTACGGGTGATGAGCTTTTATTTAAAGACAATACATCGAATCACAAGGGCAACCGCTATGACCACAATGATCAAAAGCAGGAATTGGAGTCGATGCTGTTTGCGTCGTTTACTTGATGAAACGAAGATCGTTTTCCCTTGTTTTGGCGTTTCGAGATAACGAGCCGAATGCGTTAAGGTTTGCTTGGGTCGAGGACCTCTTTGCTGCCGAGTTATGCGCGTTTCCATCGGGTCGTCATTGATTGCGCTGTTTTTTGATAACGGTGCATCTTTCAGATATACGGGATCGCCCGATGCGACGCCCATATGCTTACGTCCCGTTTGGGTATCCTCGAGCGTTTGATATCGATTTCTCGTCACATACTCGGGCTCTGGATCATTAATAGGCTCTTGCGAGATGTGAGGGCGATGGAACCGTGGCGGCTGCGTGGAAGTATCTTCCCCCTGTGTCGGCATAAACATATTGTTTTGGTTTTGGTCGTCCATGATGCCCTTTAGCTCGTTACCAACAACGTGTACGCGCTCATTGTAAGCCCCTTGTTATTTGTAGCTGCGAACATACTTCTTATTTAAGCTCTGGTTCAAAGAACCTTAACCTTACTAAGACCTGAGTCATACACACTTAGATATGCTTATAGTACTGGACTCAAAAAACTTTATAGTCGATGTATATATGAGCACTGGGTGGGCATATATAAGAGCGTCAAAAGAAGTCTCAGTCACCTAGAAGATGACTCGGCAGTCCTTAAAAGGAGTGGTAAACATGGCAAGCATGGTTCCTTATCGTTCGGTTTTTGGCGTTCGTCCTTCTGCTAGCTCGCTGTTCGATTTGTTTGATGATATGACCGATCTTGCAAACAACTCGATTGCTTCCAAGGCGTTCCCCGTTGATGTCGAGGACAAGGGCGATGGTTATGAGGTCAAGGCCTATCTGACCGGCGTCGCTAAGGATGATATCGACGTTGAGCTTAACGAGGGTCGCCTGTCGATTAGCGTGAACGTTGTGGAGGACGAGGAGAACGAGGGCAAGAACTTCCTGCAGAAGGAGTTTAGCTCGTACAGCGCGACGCGCGGCGTGTATCTGAAGGACGCTTCGAGCGAGGGCCTTTCGGCTAAGTATGCTGACGGCATCCTGACCGTTACGGTTCCCAAGATTGTCGAGAAGAAGAACGTTACGAAGATCTCCATCGACTAACGATGGCTCTGCTTCAATCGAGAGTATGAGTTAAGGGGGGCTGGGAAGTGATTCCCAGCCCCCCTTTGTTGTCTTGAGGGGCTATTGAATGGTTGTCGGTTGATACTGGCTTGCAGGGCGTATCGAGAGCTTCCGTGGCCCTTGAAGACGGGTGGCAGAACTGCCGAGTTCATCATCGAGACTTGCATCAAGCGCGTTGGCATAGCTTTTGACGGTAAGGCTTGGACGATTATTGTCCTGGCTGATGTGCATGGCGATGAGTTGTTCGGTGCGATCGGTAACAAGTTCGCGCGCGGCTTCGGCGGCCTGGTTGTTGGAGAGGTGCCCCTTTGTGGACAGGATGCGCTCCTGAAGAAAGCGGGGGTACGCTCCTTCGCGCAACATAGTTACATCGTGGTTACTTTCGAGCGCGAGAACTCGACAGTCTTTGAGGATGCCTATGGCCTTGCTCGATAACTCTCCGGTGTCGGTGGCAAACCCAATGGAATCATCGAGAGCATTAAATCGATAGCCGACAGGATTGATGACATCGTGCGATGTTGAGTAGGTTTGCATGTGGATGCCGGCAATGGGGAGCGTGTCGCCGGGGTCAAATCCCTCTACGGGCAGGCGCGCGAGGTATTCTTTGCATGAAAGGGTGTCCCTGCTGGCAAAGAGGGGACCATGCCAGTGCTTGCACCATACATCGAGCCCCTTGATATGGTCACCATGCTCATGGGTGATTACAAGAGCGGCGACGTCGTCTGCCGAGAGGCCAAGCTCCGCCATGCGTTTAAGTGTCTCGCGGCGGGACAGGCCGTTGTCGATCATGATGAGCCCCTGAGGTCCCTCGACGAGTGCGCAGTTGCCTTTTGAGCCGCTGCCGAGGATATGAAGGTGCAGGCGAGACATAAGATTCCAAAGGATACAATGAGTGCGGACGAATAGAGGAGGAAGCGAATGCCAACGGTATCTCAGCACTATGGACATCATGCCGCGCCGAGGACGGATAAGAGCGCCCTGGCAACGCGGCAGGCCGCTGCCCCCGTAGTGCTTATGGTATCAGGCGGTGCGGACTCGACGGCGCTGCTCCTTATGGCTTGCACATCAAAGCTGGATATCCAGGACGGGCGCGGCGTCGCTCCCATTGCGCGCGAGCGATTGCACGTGCTGCATGTAAACCATCATCTGCGCGGGGAGGCATCCGATGGCGACGAGGCCTTTGTACGTGACCTGTGCGCACAATACGGTTTGCCGCTGTGTGTTGAGCATGCCTATTTTGATGACGAATCGGGCAATATCGAGGCTGCGGCTCGCGAGGTGCGCTATGCCGCGGCACGGAGATACGTTCGCGAACTTTGTGCCGAATCGGGCGCACCGCGGACGGCGGCTCGTATCTGTACCGCGCATACTTCGTCGGACCGCGCGGAAACATTTTTGATGAATGCCATTAAAGGGTCGGGTCCCGCGGGTCTATCGAGCATTCCGCGCCGTCGGAACATTGTGGTTCGCCCCTTGCTCGACCTCACGCACGATGAACTCGTGGGCTATCTGCAGGTGCACGGTCAGCCATGGCGGGAAGATGAAAGCAACGAGGACGTTTCGTACCTGCGCAACTATGTGCGCCATCGAGTGATGCCGGTGGTGGCGCAGCGCAACGCGAGTGTCTGTAAGACGATTGGCGCCGCCTGCGAGATCTTGGGCGATGAGGATGCCTTTCTTTCCCAGCTTTCCGCACAGGCGTTTCGAAGCTGCCTGCGTAAGGAGGCGGCGGGTGCACTGGTTCTTGACGCTCGCCGACTGGCCGCGGCCGAGGTGGTGATTGCTCGGCGCATGGTGCGACTGGCAATTAAGCGTATCGACCCCGACGCTCGCCCGGAGATGCGGCATGTGGAGCGCGTGCTCGCCTGTGTCGCCGAAGGCTCGGGTTCGGTCACGCTGCCGGCGGGAATCGATGCGCGCGTGGAGTTTGGCATGCTGTCATTCAAGGCTCCGGCGGCGCGCGAGGGATTAGTTGCCGATTGGGTCACCATTCCCGGTCGATTGCCGCTGGGGGCGGGCCGCATTCTTGTGGCAGAGCCGATGGCCGTCGAGCCGGGGTGTGATATTGTGCGCCGTGCCCGCGAACTCGCGGGTGCCGGAGGGGTGGTCGCGATGGTGGATGCTGCGACGCTGGGCTTTGCCGATCGCGATAACGAACGGATGCTCGCCGGCTCGCGCGGGGAGATTCCCGCCGAGGCGCGTTTGGCGCGTCTGTGGGTAGACGGTCCCGCGCCGGGGGATGTGATGTGTCCGTTGGGCATGAGTGGGCGAAGTAAGAAGGTATCCGACCTGCTCAACGAGGCTCGTATTCCCGTATCTGAGCGCTCTGGCGTACCCGTGGTGAGAACGGCTCCGGGAGGTGCCGTAGTATGGGTCGCAGGCGTTCGCACGGACGAGCGTTTTAAATGCACGGCCGCAACGCGCGTGGCGTATCTGCTTCGTGTGGTCGATGCGGAATAGCGTCCCACGCCAGCTATTCTGTGCGACGTTGACGGTATTCCCGCGCTGATGGCGCACGGGCTGGTAAATATACCCCGTGCGCTGCTAGAATGTGTAGTTCGCGTCCATACGGCGGTGTGTGGGCGATAAGCACAAGAAAGGGTTGTCATGGCTTCTCAACATCCGGATATCGAGAAGGTTCTGTTTACGCAGGAGGATATCGACGGTATCGTCTCTCGCCTAGGCGAGCAGATTACTCGCGACTACGCGGGTAAGGATCTGGTGCTGATTGCGGTCTTGCGCGGCGCCGTGGTCTTTATGGGCGACCTGATGCGCAAGATCGAGCTGCCGACCAACATCGATTTCATGGCTGTTTCGAGCTATGGCGACGGTGTGAAGTCCTCGGGCATCGTGCGTATCATTAAGGACCTGGATATCGACATCCGCGGTCGCGACGTGCTGATCGTCGAGGACATTCTGGACTCGGGCCTGACGCTCAAGTATCTGATGAAGAACCTCGAGAGCCGCAAGCCCGCCTCGCTGGAGGTCGCCGCCTTCCTGTGGAAGGACGTTGAGGACCGTACCTCGGCCGTCACGCCCAAGTATGTTGGAACCCATTGCCCCGATGCCTTTGTGGTGGGCTACGGCCTCGACTATGCCGAGCGCTATCGCAACCTTCCGTATCTGGGCATTTTGAAACCGGAGGTTTATTCGTAAGATGCCCGACGACCGTAACGATAACAATTCCCAGACTCCCCGGGAGCCTAAGATCCCGGGGATGCCCGGAGGCAAGAAGCCCACGCGTACGGGCTGGCTGTATTTTATTTTGGCTTGCGCGCTTCTGGGTTACGCCTTCTTTAACATGGGCTCCGGCTTTGCCAACTCCAGCAATACCGTAAAGCTCGCGACGAGCGAGATGGTCAACGCCATTAAGCAGGACCGTGTCGAAGATTTGACCTATACGGTTCAAGACGGAAGCGTGGCGGGTCATTACTGGAAGACAAAAAAGGACAAGGGCGACACGAGCGAGCTCAAGAGCTTCTCCTCGACCTATGTCGGCTCCGATTCGCTTGCCGAGCTTATGGCGGAGCACCCCGATACCAAGTACATCGTCAACACCAATGACCCCGATTTTTGGGGCGACCTGGCGATGAGCGTGCTTCCGACGATCGCCCTGATCGCCATCATGTTCTACTTTATGCGCCAGATGATGGGCGCCAACAACAGGAACATGCAGTTTGGCAAGACCAACGCCAAGACCAACGAGGCAACGCGCCCCAAAGTCAAATTTGAGGATGTTGCCGGTGTAGACGAGGCAGTCGAGGAGCTCGAGGAGATCCGCGACTTTTTGAGCGATCCGGACCGCTATCGCAAGCTGGGCGCCAAGATCCCGCGCGGTGTTTTGCTGGTGGGCCCTCCGGGTACCGGTAAGACGCTGCTGGCCAAGGCCGTTGCCGGCGAGGCCGGTGTGCCGTTCTTTAGCATCTCGGGCTCCGACTTTGTCGAGATGTTCGTGGGCGTCGGCGCCAGCCGCGTGCGCGACCTCTTTAAGGAGGCCAAGTCTCAGGCCCCGTCGATCATCTTCATCGATGAGATCGATGCCGTGGGACGTCAGCGCGGAGCCGGCTTGGGCGGCGGCCACGACGAGCGCGAGCAGACGCTCAACCAGCTGCTGGTCGAGATGGACGGTTTTGAGGAGAGCGAGTCGGTCATCCTGATCGCCGCCACCAACCGCCCCGACATTCTGGATCCGGCGCTGCTGCGTCCCGGCCGTTTTGACCGTCAAGTTACGGTCGACCGTCCGGACGTAAAGGGCCGCGAGCAGATCTTGCGCGTGCATGCCGAGAACAAGCCGATGGACGAGGACGTTAAGTTTGAGAAGCTCGCCCAGATGACCGTTGGCTTTACCGGCGCCGACCTGGCGAACTTGCTCAATGAGTCTGCACTGTTGGCTGCCCGCCGTCATCGTTCTGTGATTTCGATGGACGAGGTCGAGGAATCGATGGAGCGCGTGATTGCCGGACCGCAGCGCAAGGGTCGCGTGATGACCGAAGCCGAGCGCACCACGATTGCCTACCACGAGAGCGGCCACGCTTTGGTGGGTCACATCCTGGAGCACTCCGATCCGGTCCACAAGATTTCGATTGTCAGCCGCGGCCAGGCTTTGGGTTACACGCTGCAGCTTCCGCAGGAGGATCACTTCCTCAAGACCAAGAACGAGATGCTTGACGAGCTTGCCGTGTTCTTGGGCGGCCGGGTTGCCGAGGAGCTCATGTGCGACGACATCACGTCGGGCGCGAGCAACGATCTGGAGCGCGCAACCAAGATGGCGCGCGAGATGGTCACGCGTCTGGGCATGAGCGAGGAGCTGGGCACGCAAGTGTTTGGCGAGGCACAGCATCAGGTGTTCCTGGGTCGCGATTACGCCGATCACCAGGATTACTCCGAGGAGACGGCGCGTCGCATCGATATCGAGGTTCAGCGCATCATGCGCGAGGCCCATCGCCGTGCGGTCGAGATTCTGGATGCCCGTCGCGATCAGCTCGATCTGATGGCGAAGGTGCTGCTCGAGCGCGAGACCGTCGAAGGCGACGCCGTGAATGCCCTGCTCGACAACGAGTGGGATGCCTATCTTGAGCGCGAGGGCGATATCCTGGCGGCCAAGGAGGAGCGCAATGCCAAGGCGGCCGGCATGCCGACCAAGAAGCGCACGCCTCGCATGAGCGAGGAGGAGCTTGCGGCAGACGCCGCGGCTTTTGCGCAGGCGGCCATGCAGGAAGATGCAGAGACCGCATCCGATGATGCCGGCGATGACGGTGCCGTCAATGCCGGCGCTGACACCGACGACGACAAATAGTCTTTGTGGCGAAAGCCTCCGCGGGGAAACCTGCGGAGGCTTTTTTTGAGCGATATGGGGCCGTCTGTCCCCAATCAACATTGCTGCGGCACTTCGCCCGACTAAAGCGTACAATACCGCCTATGCGAAAGGGGAACAGATGATCAACGAAACTATGTTTGCTCGCGGTGCGGAAAGTTCCATCATCCGTGAGATTTTTAGCTATGGCCTTGAGCGCAAGGCACAGATCGGTGCAGAGAACGTATTCGATTTTTCGCTGGGAAACCCGAGTGTTCCGGCGCCTGCCGCCGTGGCTGAGTCCATTAAGAAGGCCTTGGAGCTGCCGAGCGACCAGCTGCATGGATACACGCCTGCACCGGGTTTGCCGCAGTGCCGTACCGCCGTGGCTGAGTCGCTCAATCGCCGTTTCGGCACGAGCTATGAGGGCAAGGATGTCTTTATGACCGTGGGCGCGGCGGCTTCGCTCACCTGCACACTCAATGCCGTTACCAATCCGGGCGATGAGGTCATTGTTATCGCCCCGTACTTCCCGGAGTATCGCGTGTGGATTGAGAAGGCCGGCTGTACGTGTGTCGAGGTGCCCGCCAATGAAGACACGTTCCAGCTGAGCGTGGGTAATGTGCTCAAGGCGATTACCGATAAAACGGCGGCCGTCATTATCGACTCGCCTAATAATCCGACCGGTGCCGTGTATACGCGCGACACACTGACGCGACTGGCCAATGTTCTGCGCGAGGTCAACGCCAAGCGCGATCCCGAGAACCCGATCATGCTTATCTCGGATGAGCCGTATCGCGAGATTGTCTATGGCGCCGAGGTGCCTTGGGTGCCTTCGATCTACGAGCACACCATCGTGTGTTACTCGTATTCCAAGTCGCTTTCGCTACCGGGCGAGCGCGTCGGGTGGATCCTGATTCCCAATACGAATCCTCAGGCAGCTCGTCTAATGCCCGCCGTTGCCGGTGCCGCCCGTACGCTGGGCTTCGTGTGCGCTCCGGCGCTCTTCCAGCGCGTGATTATCGATTGCATCGATGAACCGAGTGACGTTGAGGCCTACGCACGCAACCGCACGGCGCTCACCGATGCATTGGCGGAGTACGGCTACACCTATGTTGAGCCGGACGGTGCTTTCTACCTGTGGGTGAAGGCGCTCGAGCCCGATGCAAATGCATTTTGCGAGCGCGCGAAGAAGTACGAGCTGCTCGCGGTTCCCTCGGACAGCTTTGGTATGCCGGGTTGGTTCCGCCTTGGCTATTGTGTGAGTTACGAGACGATTATCAATTCGCTACCTGCCTGGAAGCAGCTGGCAGACGAGTATCGTTAAAAGCAAAGCGCTCTGCCTGTAATGTTTTACGTGAAACGGGGTTTGGTGTTGAGCCGGACCCCGTTGTCATGTACGTTGTGTCGTTGGGATGGAGCGGTTTTACGACTATCGAAGGCTATGCGTACAATGAATATACGCGACGGCCATGCCGGATAAGGAGATCCGATGCCCTACCTGCTTTCCTGTGATATCCATACTCATACGATGTTCTCTGCGCATGCATATTCGACCATTGAGGAGAATGTGTACTGGGCGGCAGAGCGTGGCCTGCAGGTGCTCGGATCTGCCGACCATCTGAGCTCTATGGTTTCACCTTGCCCCAATGACCTGCGCAGTTACCAGTTCTTTATTAACCAGGATATCTGGCCGCGCATTTGGAGCGGCGTGCTGGTGCTGCGTGGTGCCGAGGCCGATATCGTTTCGCTGGACGGAAGCCTGTTTGGCGAGGACATTCCCGTTTCGCTCGATATTGCCGGCGATTCGTATAGTCGTGAGCATTCGCTGTTCGATTTGGTTACGCGCAATTTGGATTATTTGGTTGCGAGTGTGCATAATCCGCAGCTCGCTGAAGGCGCGACGCTCGCCCAGACGACCGAGATGTATATCAATGCTCTGGAGCACCCCAAAGTGTTTATGCTGGGCCACACGGGTCGCTCGGGTGTTTCCTTTGATATCGATGAGGTGTTGTTGGCGGCAAAGGCCAAACACAAGATTATCGAGATTAACAACCATAGTCTTGAGCATGGTGCCGATGCCGAGCATTGGGGCGCTTGCCGCAAGATTGCCGAGCGCTGCGCCGAACTGGGCGTGGGGATTGGCGTCTCGACCGACGCGCACATTGGTATGGCAATTGGCAAGCTCGACCAGGCGCGCAAGATGCTCGATGAGATTCACTTCCCGCTGGATCTGATCGTGACGCGCGACCGCGAGACGCTGCTGCGCGAGATGGCGGCAGCCGGCGTGTGTGACCTGCGCAAGAGCATGTAACGGGCTCATATATCCAACGAAAGGGGGCGGTCCAGACGGGCCGCCCCCTTTCTTGTGCCGGTAGATTTTAAGGCATGTCCCAAAAATCTACTGGGGTGGGTTAGCGGCGCTCGAGGACCGCGACGGTCTCGGTGTGGTCGGTATGGGGGAACATGTCGACGGGCGTGATCTTGAGCAGGCGATAGCCTCCGTCGAGGAGCTGGTGCAGGTCGCGCTCTTGGGTCACAGGGTTGCAGCTGATATAGGAGATGCGGCGCGGCTTGAGTGCGCAGGCGGCTTCGAGGAACTCGGGGGTGGAGCCGGCGCGCGGCGGGTCGATGGAAAGGACATCGATCCGCTCGTTGTTGTCGGCGGCGTCCAGGATGTAATCGGTGGCGTCGTCGGCCATAAACCAAGCGCTGCGGGTGAGGCCGTTGAGCTCGGCATTGCGACGTGCGTCGGCAATGCCCGCCGGGTTGCGCTCCACGCCGAGCAGCATAATGCCGATGCCCTTGTCCTGGGCATCCTTCGCGGCGCACAGGCCGATGGTTCCGCTGCCGCAGTAAGCGTCCATAAGAATGTTACCCTGCTGCAGGTCCATGCCGTCAATGGCAAGTCGATAGAGCAGCTCGGTTTGCTGCGGATTGGTCTGATAGAACGCGGTGGGGGAGATATCGAACTCGCAGCCGAGCAGCTGGTCGCGCATGCATTCGGCGCCATAGACGATACGGGTCTCCTCACCCAAGATGGCATTGCCGGGGCGACCGTTGATGTTCTGAGCGACGGTGACGATATGCGGATCGAGTGCGGCGACAGCCTCAAAGAACTCCTGCGCATGCGGCAGGTCGCGCTGAGCGGTCACGAGGGTGACCATAATCTGGTCGGTGCGCCAGCCGCAGCGAACGACGGCATAGCGAAGCAGCCCCAGATGCTTGTCTTCGTTAAAGGCAGGAATATGCAGACGTTCGGCCTCGCGAGCGATGCCGTTGAGAATCTGACGAGTGTCCGGTGCCTCGACAGGGCATTCAGGAACAGCAACGATTCTGTGTGTCCCACGTTCAAAAAAGCCGCAGCGGACAGCGCCCTCTTTGCCGGGAGCAAACGGAGTGGCAGCCTTATGACGAAAACCACGCGGCGCAGGATATTTGCCCGGGTCTCCCAGGGTGACTCCCATACCGCGAATGGGGTCGACGCTAATGCCCTCGCGCTCGCAGAGCTCAGCAAACAGCTCCTCCATAGCAGCCTGCTTGGCCGCCAACTGCTTCTTATAAGGACGATTGAGTGCCGTACACCCACCACAAGCTTTCATGATCGAACAGGGAGACTTGGGATCCACGGCCTTACGCGCAGACGAAACCGGATCTTTATGCGAGCGCTTGGAGCGAGTCTGAGATGCCTTATCCTCGCTCCGACGAGAACTGGGGCGCTTGGCCTTGCCCTTGGCCGACTTACCCTTCGCATCCTGAGACGACTTGGATTTCGTAGAAGATTTTTTCTCCTCCGACCCCTCAGCCGCCTCGATCAAAGCACGACGAGCCTTACGCTCCGCACGAGATTCTGCCATCAATAACTCCACTAATTCATGAATTAAAAGCTGCAAGCATTGTACCGTGCCAAGCCAGCGGGCGATATGCAAGCGCCCATTTCCTGTCAGTGATAAGCCCAACGACGTTTGCCCGGCGCGGGCGGGGAGCGGCGCGGAATTAAGTTTATCGCGAGTTCCGCACGCAAAGGAAAGCACTAAATGCGCTTTCCGTCTTGCGCAGGACTGTAGAGCAGGAAACTTAATTACGCGCCGCTCCCCGCCCGCGCCGGGCAACCCCAACCTTGTGCTCCATCAAGGTAAAGTGTATGATTCTGACCGTTACATGACTCACTTTATCTAACTAAAGTGCTATCGAGGGGGAATACCATGAATACCGATATGTCTCGTCGTCAGTTTGTTGGTCTAGCCGGCTCGCTCGCCACGGTGCTTGGCCTTGGTCTTGTCGGCTGCGGCGGTGGTGCTGGCAAGGGCTCCGCTGCTGGTTCTGCCGCGGCCAAGGATGTGAAGGGCGCCGCGGAGTCCAAGAAGCTCGTGGTGGGCTTTGACAAGTCCTACCCTCCGTACGGCTTTGTGGGCGATGACGGCGAGTACACGGGCTTTGACCTTGACCTTGCCAAGGCCGTTGCCGATAAGCAGGGCTGGGATGTCGATTACGAGGCCATCGATTGGGATGCCAAGGACACGCTGCTCAACTCCGGCGCCATCAACTGCATCTGGAACGGCTTTACCATGGAGGGCCGCGAGGACGACTACACGTTCTCCGAGCCGTATATGCTCAACGAGCAGGTGTTGGTGGTCAAGAAGGACGCGGGTATCAAGAGCTGGGACGATCTTGCCGGCAAGACCGTGATTACCCAGACTGATTCCGCTGCGCAGGATGTGCTCGAGGGCGACCAGAAGGATCTGGCCGCGACGTTTGCCACGCTCGATACCATCGGTGAGTACAACACGGCGTTTATGCAGCTCGAGAGTGGTGCGGTCGATGCCGTTGCCTGTGACCTCTCGATCGTTCAGTATCAGCTGGCCGCCAAGCCCGATGCCTATACGCAGCTTGATGAGCCGCTGTCCAGCGAACACTACGCCGTCGGCTTTAAGAAGGGCGACAGCAAGTCGGCCGACGCCGTGACCGAGTCGCTCAAGGCGCTCTATGAGGACGGTACGGTCAAGGACCTGTGCGATAAGTATTCAAGCTATGGTCTATCTTTCGATAATTGGGTGCTCAAGTAATGTCTATTCAGGTCATGATGCAGATGCTTGGCCAGGGATTCTTGGTCAGCTTGCAGCTGTTTGTGCTGACGTTGCTCGGGTCGATTCCGCTGGGAATTCCCGTGGCGTTTATGCGCATGAGCAAAATTGCGCCGCTTCGCTGGATCGCGCGCATCTATATTTCGGTCATGCGCGGCACGCCGCTCATGCTGCAGATGTTTGCCATCTACTTCGCCCCGTACTACGTGTTCGGCATCTCGCTCACGCCCGATTCCAAGTGGACGGCGTGCGTTGTGGCGTTCATCATCAACTACGCCGGCTACTTTGCCGAGATCTATCGCTCGGGCCTGCAGTCGATTCCGCGTGGTCAATATGAGGCCGCCGAGGTGCTGGGCTACTCGCGTCTGCAGACATTTTTGTACATCGTGATGCCGCAAGTTGCCAAACGCATTTTGCCGGCGATGGGCAACGAGATCATCACGCTGGTCAAGGACACATCGCTGGCGTTTGCCATCGGCGTGGGGGAGATGTTCTCGACGGCCAAGGCGCTGGTTGCCTCGCAAGTGAGTATGGTGCCGTTTGCGATCGCGGCGCTGATTTACTGGGTCTTTAACTTTGTGGTCGAGATGCTGCTGGGCGCCGCCGAAAAGAAGCTGGACTATTATCATGACTAACTCAGTGATGAAAATCGAAAGCGCGCGTAAGGCGTTTGGCGGCAATGAGGTGCTCAAGGATATCTCACTCGAAGTCAAGCGCGGTGAGGTCGTGGCGATTATCGGACCTTCGGGCGGCGGTAAGTCTACGCTGCTGCGGTGTGCCACGCTGCTCGAGACACTCGACGGAGGCTCTCTCTTGTTTGGCGACCTTGCCGTTGCGACGGACGCGGGGCCGGGTGCGGTCTATGCGAAGGGCGATGTGCCCAAGCAGGCGCGCTCGCGATTCGGCCTGGTGTTCCAAAATTACAACCTGTTCCCGCACTATACGGTGATGAAAAACATCACCGATGCTCCGATTCGCGTGCTCAAGCGCCCGCGCGAGCAGGCGGAGGCGCGTGCGCGTGAGTTGATCGCGCAGATGGGGCTGACGGGCAACGAGAACAAGGTGCCGTGTGAGCTTTCGGGCGGTCAGCAGCAGCGCGTGAGTATTGCCCGCGCCCTGGCGCTCGATCCGGAAATCTTATTCTTTGACGAGCCGACCTCGGCACTCGATCCCGAGCTGACGGCCGAGGTGCTGCGTGTCATTAAGGACCTGGCGGCGCAGAATATGACGATGGTAATCGTGACCCACGCGATGCAGTTTGCGCGCGATGTTGCCGACCGCGTGGTCTTTATGGACGGCGGCCGCATTGTCGAAGAGGGTTCTGCCGAGCAGGTCATCGACCATCCACGCGAGCAGCGCACCCGTGAGTTCTTGAGCCGTATCGAGGGATAGGCTCAGGTATTTACTCAACCATTAATTGAGGCGAAGCCGCCGCAGGTCTTACGGTCTGTGGCGGCTTTTTGTTTGCATCGACGGGGTTCAATAATCGCCTCACAAGCTTGTCTCTTCCTCTCGCCGCCTGTATTCATACGTGTGCCGAAAGGTATGCATGGACAGCCGCCCGTGAGGGTAGGGTGGTGGCATAGGACATTTGGAGGGTGAGTCGGCTCGGCTGCCGACCATGCTGCTCCCGGGATGGCACCGACCGCGAACTCTCCCCGTTGGCGTCGCGCATTGCGCGCGGCCCTGCAAGGAGGTCATCATGGGTGCTCCCAAGACCGGTAACGTAAGGAACGTGGTGCTCGTAGGCCAAGGCGGGGTGGGCAAGACTTCACTCGCCGAAGCCATGCTCCACCTTTCCGGCAAGACCGCCCGCCTGGGCGGCCACGACGGCACCAAGCCTACGCTCGACTATGACCCCGAAGAGGTCAAGCGTGCATTTTCCATCTCGACGACCATCGCGCCGATCGACTGGAAGGGCGCGCGCATCAATGTGCTTGATGCCCCGTGCTACCCCGATTTTATCGGCGACGCCTTTGCCGCGATGAGCGTCTGCGAGACGGCTCTGTTTGTGGTCGACGCCGAGGCCGGCCCACAGCCTACGACGGTTAAGCTCTGGTATGCCGCCGAGGACCTGCGTCTGGCGCGTGCGGTGTTCGTAAACCGCCTGTCGCGCTCCGAGGCCAGCTTTGCGACCACGATGGACCTGCTGCAGGAGCGCTTTGGCACGCGCCTGGGCGCCGTGACCCTTCCCTGGGGCGAGGGCGAGGACTTTGACGGCATCATCGACCTGGTGCGCATGAAGGCGCGCCATTGCAACGGAGCCGAAGCCGTTGAGTCGGAGATTCCCGAGGAGTATCGTGCCCAGGCCGAGGAGGCCCATGACCATCTGTGCGAGTTGGTGGCCGAGGCCGACGATGAGCTGATGATGAAGTACTTGGAAGGCGAGGAGACGCTGACGCAGGAGGAGCTTGAAGGCCTGCTGTCGAAGGCGATTGCCGAGCGCATATTTGTGCCGGTCTTTGCGGGCGATTGCATTAAGGAACAGGGCGTCAACTCGCTGATGGACGACATCGCGACGTACTTCCCGGCGCCGACCGACTACGGCGAGATGCCGCTTATCGACGGCGATTCGCTCAAGATTTCGAGCGACGATGATCGTCCGGTGGCGTTTGTGTTTAAGACCCTGGCCGATCCGCAGCAGGGTCGCATCAGCTTTATCAAGGTGCTGACGGGCACGCTTGAGCCGGGCCTTGAGCTGGTCAACGCCCGCACGCGCAAGAGCGACCGTCTGGCTCACCTGTATGTGATGTGCGGCCGCGACATGACCGAGGTCGGGCACGCGTATGCTGGCGACATCATCGTGGCGCCCAAGCTGGCGGCCGAGACGGGCGATACGCTCTCGATTACCGGTAAGGTCGAGGCGGCGGCGTTTAAGTTCCCCAACTCGCAGTACCGCATCGCCATTGAGGCCGAGAATCGCGGCGACGAAGAGAAGCTCTACACGTTTATCGAGAAGGCCTGCAAGGCCGATCCGACCATGAGTATCGACCGCGACGAGGAGACCGGGCAGACCATCATCTCGGCGGTGGGCGAGGCGCAGGTTTCGGTGCTGCTCAACCGTTTGGAGGACCGTACCAAGGTTGTGGCAAAGAGCGTGCCGATCCGCATTCCGTATCGCGAGACCATCCGCCGCACGGCAAGTGCCCAGGGTCGTCATAAGAAGCAGACCGGTGGTGCCGGTCAGTATGGTGACTGCTGGCTGCGTGTGGGGCCGCTTATTGGGCCCGACGGCACGAGCGACGGCTACGAGTTTGTGGATGAGGTCGTGGGCGGCCGCATTCCGCGCTCGCTGATCCCCGCCGTGGACAAGGGCGTCCAGGAGACCATGAGGGACGGCATTATTGCCGGCTATCCGCTCACGGGCATTCGCGTCGCGGTGTACGACGGCTCGTATCACAGCGTCGACTCCAACGAGATGGCGTTCCGCGCGGCGGCCCGCATCGGCCTGCGCAAGGCGTGCGCCGATGCCGACCCGGTGGTGCTGGAGCCCATCGAGGAAATTACGGTGACGATCCCCGAGAGCTATGCCGGCGCCGTGATGGGCGACATCTCGGCCTCGCGCGGTCGCGTGACAGGCATGGAGACCGACGAGCGCGGCGATACCGTGGTCATTGCCCAGGCGCCGCTGGCCGAGCTGACGGATTACTCGACGCGCCTGCGCTCTATCACGCGCGGCACGGGCGACTTTACCATGAAGCCCGCAGGCTATGAGCAGGTGCCTTATGACGTTCAGGCCAAGCTGGTCGAGCGCTATGAGGAGGGCCGCGCCAAGTAGCGTGTGGCTTTGTCTGCAACATGCATGCCGATGCAAGGGCCGCTCTGGGTAATCCGGAGCGGCCCTTTTTGATCCCTGGGGGATGCAAATCGGTTCTTGTCGTGGTTAGGGCTAGTCCCCCGAGGCCTGGTTGCGGCCGGTGGCGTAGTCAATCTGCACATGCGGTTGCAGGTTGTAGCAGTACACGTGGAAGCACAGCGTTTTGCCGTGGTCCTCGACCGACTGTGCCTCAAGGCACACGCCACGGCAGACAAGTTCCTCTTCGTTATACATGGGTGTGACGCGATAGAGCACGTGGTTGCCCGTGTCGTGGATGTAGCCGAGAATCTGCTCTTCGAAGGGCAACATGCCTGTCTCGTTGAGATAGCGAGTACCGGTGAGGAGATTTTTGCGGTTGGCGTTTTCGCCGCAGAGCGACCAGGCGATAAGGTGACAGCGGTTGTAGAGGCTCTGGCCTGGAATAAAGTCGTAGCGCTGCTGGTGCCAACCGGCGGGATGGATGCGCGAGATGTCGCCGCGCTTGCCTTGGCCGAGCGATTCGGGTCCTATGCAGGCGAGCGCTTTGCGGGTACGGCCCAGGCTGTCGAGTTTAGAGAACTTCTTAAAGCAGCCCTCTTCGGTGGCCCGTTCGTATTCATCGAGCGTGAACGACGGCGTGCCGAGCGGATGCGTGCCGTCGGCGCGGAGGGCAACGTAGGGGTTGCCGGCGTAGTCGGGAATGCTGCTGAGATATACGCCGCGGGCGCGGTTGAGGTCGGGGTTTTCCACTTCGTCGACGGGGGTGGCGTTCGAAGAGACATCGTCAGCGGTGCCGGTCGTGGCGGATTCGGAGCCATCGCCGGAGTCCTCGGAGCTCGCTGTTCCCGATTCGAGTCGGGCGACCAAGTCCGCTTCGTCGTCGGTGCGGTTGGGGCTCTCGCTTTGCTTCTCGGCTAGAGCCGCCGCCTGCTCATCGCTTTGCGGCGAGAGCAGCTTGGGCGCCCCGTCGAGCGATCCCGTAAACAGCGCAAAGCCCAGCACCACGGCGGTGCCGATGGAAAGTACTTGCTTGTAGGCGGACTTGCGCGACATTGCGGCTCCTGGCTAGATGGTTGGGAATCTACCAGTCTAGCAGGTGCCGGCAGGGGCCGTTCTATCGAACAAATACTCAAGATTTGGGATAGACGTTACTGATTCATTTGCCTCATATGGAGCTGCGACGGTTGTGCATATGGAGCTATTCGGCGTTTCCCCAGATAAAACCTGCCAAAATAAACCTGGCCCTTTTCAGCAGGTTGGCGCGATATGATATATACGTTATATACAAGTTGCAAAGTGGGATGGGGTTGCGGTAACGCAAGCCGGCGAAGGGGGCCGATATGATCAAGGCTGTCATTTTTGACATGGACGGAACGCTGGTCGACACCGAGCGTTTGGACATGAGGGCATGGAAGGTGGGCGCTGCCGAGCTGGGGATCGCGATTGACGATGCGCTGGTCCATCAGTTTATCGGTCGCTCGATGCCCGATGTCAGGGACATCCTTGAGGAGCATTATGGCAGCCGCGAAATCGTCGAGACGGTCGAAGCCCGCTACAGGGATGCTCTCGACGAGATGGTCAAGACCGATCTTGAGCTTAAGGCTGGCGCTGCCGAGTGCCTGGACGAACTGCTGGCTGCGGGCTATCACGTGGGCCTTGCGACGTCGTCGCGTCGCGTTGCGGCCGAGCGCAACCTTAAGACGGTCGGCCTCTTTGACAAGTTTGAAACGGTGACCTGCAACGAGGATACTCTGAACGGCAAGCCCAATCCCGAGATCTACCTGCTCGCCTGCGAGCGCGCGGGCTTTGCTCCCGAGGAATGTGCCGTGGTCGAGGACTCACGCAATGGCTGCGTCTCAGGCATCACGGCCGGCTGCCATGTCTTTGCCGCGCCCGATATCTTGCCGCTGCCGCAGGACGTGGTAGATGGCTGCGAGGCCGTGCTCGACACGCTGTTCGATCTGCCGGCCGCGGTCAAGGCCGTGCGCTAAAGGTATGTGCCGAGGTCGATGACGGTAGCTTTGGCGTGGCTGCTTGCCCGGGTGCTGACGCGCTCGGCAATCTGGCTGCCGATGCCGTAGCCGTCGGATGCGGTATTCTACTCTCCGGCGCCAATGAACTCAATTTTAATATCGGGATACGGGGCGAGGGTCTTGTGGATGTCAGGTATGCGCAGAGCGAGCTGCATGAATGCCGCTCTGCCCACAACGGTGATATGGCGTGTCCCTCTTCGCGTTTTCCCCGATAAAAATCTGCCAAAATAAACCTGTCCCTTTTTTAGTAGGTTGCGGGGGCTCGGGTTTGCTTGTTTCGCGTGACGTTGCGTGGAATAATCGAGGCGAACCATCTTAACTAGAATTCATTGCGCTTGCCCTTCGGCTGCGCCTATTTTCGGAGGCATCATGAGGGTCGTTAAGCGCATTAATCACAATGCCGCCTTGCTTGTCAACGATAAGGGAACCGAGCTTGTGGCACTGGGGAAAGGCATTGGTTTTCCTGACGGCCCCGATGAGGTTTCGCTTGCGCAGATTGAGCGCACGTTTTACAACGTTGATGCGCGCTATCTGCCACTTCTTAACGAGATCGATCCCAAGGTAATGGAGTTTAGTGCGCAGATTGCCGATGTCGCGCGCACCAACATTTCGCGCGAGCTGTCGGCGAACCTTCCTTTTACGCTCGCCGACCACATTAGTTTTGCCATCAAGCGCTGCCGTGAGCACATGTTTGTTCAGATGCCGCTTTCTTGTGACGTTCAACAGCAATATCCCATTGAATTTAAGATCGCGATGCTTGCCCATGCTGGCATAGAGCGCGAATTCGGCATATCTATGCCACGCGGGGAGAGGGCGGGCATCGCACTCTGCATCGTTAACAGCGTTATGGCAAGTTCTAGTAAGGCGAAGTCAAACGACGTCCGCCGCGAGGAACGCCTGATCGAAAAGCTCGTAGCGATCATCGAGAAAGATCTTGCTATCGCCGTTGACCGCGATGCTTTTGACTATGCACGCTATGACACTCATGTACGCTACTTGTTAGAGCGCGTCCGCACCGGGGAGCCGCTTAATACCGATAATGCGGCGCTCTATCGTCCTCTCTGTGAGGAGCACCCGGCTATAGCGGCTTGTGTTGACAAAATGGCAGAAGTTATCGAGGAAACGTATCATGCCTCCATCGTGCCCGAGGAGAAGGTGTATCTCATGCTCCATGTCAATCGGGTCTATGCCGGCAACGTAACGGGCAAGGTGCCAGCCGACAAATAGGCGCTTTCTATGCCGTTCATCAAAGAAAGCGTACCGTTCGCAGACTTTTGGGCATCATGAGGCCGCCGTTCGCATGGTGAAGCTGATACCCTTAGCGCGACATAAGGTGTTATTCGAGAGCTGAGCTTCCGAAGCGTGACGTAAAGACAGAGCGACCTGTCGATGTCTCGTTTTGGAGCTTTTGTCTTTACGCCGTTTCCCTCAACAATCGAATACTTCCGTGCGGGCGACGGGCCACCGTCCGCTTTGTCTCCTCGCGCGCGCAGCGAGGGAGGAACCGGATCGTTCGAAAGGGAAGATGATATGGCTGACAATAAGAAGATCGCAGCCGATGTGCTCGAGGCGCTGGGTGGCAAAGACAACATCACCTTTGCAGCCCACTGCATGACGCGTCTGCGTTTTAACCTTAAGGATATGGAGTTGCCCGACATTAACGCTGTTAAAAAAATTAACGGCGTCATCGGCGCTCAAATATCTGGCGGGCAGTTCCAGGTGATTATTGGGCAAAACGTGCCTAAGGTATATGACGAGCTCATCAAGATGAGCGGCTTGGCCAAGCAGGAGAGCATCGACGAGAACCTCGACGCAAGTGGAGTCAAAACACCGCTTACCCCGGCAGCCGTTGGCAATGCGATTCTTAACTACCTCTCGGGCTCCATGGTTCCGATGATTCCATTGCTGCTCGCGTCGGGCATGTTCAAAACCGTTGCCGTCGTACTCGGGCCAACGATGCTCAATCTCATTGCGGATACGAGCGATCTTTATGTCCTGCTCAATATGCTCTACAACGTGACGTTCTATTTCATTCCGATCTTCTTGGGCTTTACGGCTGCCAAGAACATTGGCGCCACGCCCATGTACGGCGCTTTTATGGGCGGTGTGCTTATCGAACCGACGTTTATGCAAATGGCAGCCGAGGGAAAAGCCTTTAGCGTTTATGGCATCCCTTGCGTGCCTGCAAACTATGCGCAGACGGTTATTCCCATTCTGCTCACGGTTGCGTTGATGTCCGTGTTCGAGAAGTTCTTGCGCAAGCACATGCCCGATTCGCTCACCACGGTCTTTACGCCGCTTTGCACGCTTGCCCTGACTGTCCCCTTTGCGCTTTGCCTGCTTGCTCCTCTTGGTTCTTGGTGCGGTAACGGTTTGGCGGTTGTCTTTGAGTTCCTCGGTGCCGAGGGAGGTATCGTGGCGATTATTGGTGGCGGCTTGCTTGCAGCAATTTGGTTGCCCATGGTCATTACGGGCATGCATGTTGCGGTCATCATGATTGCCATTGCAAACTTTATGTTGACGGGCTCTGACAGCTTTATTCTGGTCGCCCCTACGGTTGCGCTGTGGGCTGCCTATGGAGCGGAGATTGCGACATGGCTCAAACTCCGTAACAAGGAGGAAAAGAGCCAATGTGCCGGGTATGTTGTCGCCCAGCTCATCGGAGGCGTCGGCGAGCCGTTCATCTATGGCATGATGTTCCGCTATCGTAAACTGTTCGTTGCCTGCATGGCGGGTTCGTTTGTCGCCGGTGCCGTGGCGCTCGCCTTGCATGTCAATGCTTACCTCGCCGGTGCTGCCTCCAACGTGCTCAATATTATGACGTTTGTTGGCGGCGGCAACGAGAACCTGATCAGTGCCGTCATCGCTTCGGCGGCTGGCTTTGTCGTAAGCTTTGCTGTGGCTTGGTTCTTTGGCTTTAGTGAGGATGAGCTCGAGAACGGTCCGATTTCCGAGCGCTAGAAAAGCGGTCGTAGACAGGCGGTCTAGTTCAAAATGTGCCGTCTAAAGATGATTCTGCAGGGCGGTATGTATGTTGCCCCCCCGCACATTATGTCGAAGGGATTATTGTTACATATGCTTATCAGCGAGGCTATTCAAGCTATCCAGGACTACTGTGACGGCATTGATGCTTTTGCCGGGAAGCCCATCGAGCTTGCGACGACGCGCGATCAGGTGCTTTACGGCGACATCGATCAGCAATGTACCGGAATAGTTACATGCATTTGGGCTACGGCGGAGGTGATTCGTCGTGCCAAGGAGCTTGGCGCTAACCTGATTGTTCCTCACGAGGCACTGTTCTGGAACCACGGAGACCGCCGTGAAGTGGTTGCGGGGAACAAGACCTTTGAGGCAAAGTGCGCTTTGCTTGACGAATGGGGTGGCGCGGTCTGGCGTTGCCATGACTATATCCACTCGGGTGTGCCGCTCGCCTCGGACGGTTCGATGGTCGACGGCATCTTTTACGGATTCGCGGTCAAGATGGACTGGCTTGGCTCCGCGGTAGACGAGACATTCATGAGGTACCGCATTGAGCCAACGCCGGCCCGCGATCTTGCGCAGGCGCTCGTACACAAGCTTGGATTAAACGGGACGCGCTTGATCGGCGACGGTGACGCGCTCGTCCGCAATGTCGAGATTCCAATGCACATCATGGGGCGAGATAACGACGAGATTGCCCATATCGACTCCGAAGGCATCGATTGCATTTTGACCATGGAGTTTATCGACTTTACGGTGAGCGAGTACATCCGCGACGCCGCAATGCTCGGTCAGGGAAAATGCGCAATCCATATGGGTCACTTTAATGGCGAGGAGCCGGGCATGGAGTATATGGCGAAATGGCTGCCCGCCGCGCTCGGGGACGCTGGCGCAGGTCTGCTGGTTACTTTTGTCCCCATGGGAGATACGTATCAGTACGTGCTGGCATAAATAGAACAGGGCCGCGACGCCATATAGGTGTCGCGGCCCTGTCTGCGTTTCCCCAGATAAAACCTGCCAAAATAAACCTGTCCCTTTTTGGCAGGTTGGCGACAATTTATGTAGTTCAGGTTGAGCATAAGCGAGCGAGCAGGTTCCGGGTGCGGCAAGGTGGCGTGAAACAAGCGGGCGCTGACCTTTTGGTCGCGCCCGTGAAGTTGAACGTCAGTTTGCCGTGCCCGGGGCCTGCGCAGCGCCGAGCGGTTACGCCGTTTGTAAAACGGCGTAACCTAAAGGTTCATGTTGCCGTGGATGTAGGGGGTGACCTCGGGGGAGATATGGCCGCAGCCTAGGTTGTGCAGGGCAGATTCGATGGCGGCGGGAAGCGGGGCCTTGCCCCCGTCGTTGACCGCGGTGTTGCCGAGGGCGGCAATCTTGGCAACGTCTGCCGGCGCGGCCTCGATATGCATGCAGCCGCCGACCAAGCGCGCGCGGACCTGGTCCAGGCCAAGGTCGTGCAGGTAGTCCTCGCAGGCGCGAATCACATCGACCTTCTCGCGTGTGAGCTCCTCGCCCGTGGGGACGCGCGTGGCCAGACAGGCTCCTGCCGGCAGGTTCCAGACGGGATAGCCCCAGGCGCGCAGCAGCTCGCGCTCTTCGTCCTTGGTAAAGCCGACCTCCATAAGCGGCGAGCGCACGCCGAGCTCCTGGGCGGCGCGCATGCCGGGGCGGTAGTCGCTGCGGTCGCTTGCGTTGCTGCCGTCGATGACGGTGGGAAAGCCCAGCGACCTGGCGTGGTTGACGATGGCGGTAAAGCCGGCGCGCTTGCAGTGGTAGCAGCGGTCGGCGTCGTTGCAGGCTACCTGGGGGAGCTGCAGTTGATCGACCGAGAGGTTGAGCACGGGGAGCTTAAAATGCGGCCCCTCATCGGCCTGCCCGTCAATCGCCCGCTCAAACGAAGCCTGCTCGGGCGTGCCGATGAGCGGCGTGGTGAGGTGAACGAGAAGCGTGCTGGCGGGCATGATGCGGGCGCAGACTGCGGCCAAAAAGCTGCTGTCGACGCCACCGGAAAAGCCGATGGCGACGCGTCCGTATGCCAAAAGCAGCTGCTCGAGCGCTGTGAGTTTGTCCTGAAGCCCCTCTGCAGGTGCGGTGGTGTCTGAAAGCATGAATCGATCCTTGCCGTTGAGTACTCGGTCGAAAACTATAATCCTACCGAGCCGCTTGTCATAAGACTTCTATCTATGTAACGAAAGTGCAATATGCTATATACGTTATATACAAGTTGCAAAGTGGGATGGGGTTGCGGTAACGCAAGCCGGCGAAGGGGGCCGATATGATCAAGGCTGTCATTTTTGACATGGACGGAACGCTGGTCGACACCGAGCGTTTGGGTATCAAGGCGTGGAAGGCGGGCGCGGCCGAGCTGGGATTCGCGATTGATGATGCGCTGATCCATCAGTTTATCGGTCGTACGCTGCCCGATGTCATGCGCATCCTTGAGGAGCATTACGACAGCAGCGAAACCGCTGAGGCAATCTATCGTCGCCATAAGGAGATTCGCGACGAGATGGTCAAGACCGATCTGGAGCTTAAGGCTGGCGCTGCCGAGTGCCTAGGCGAGCTGCTGGCTGCGGGCTATCACGTGGGCCTCGCGACGTCGTCGCGCCACGTTACCGCCGAGCGCAACCTTAAGACGGTCGGCCTCTTTGACAAGTTTGAGACGGTGACCTGCGGCGAGGACGTCGCGCACGGCAAGCCCGACCCCGAGATGTACCTGCTCGCCTGCGAGCGCGCGGGCTTTGCTCCCGAGGAGTGCGCCGTGGTCGAGGATTCGCGCAACGGCTGCGTCTCGGGTATCACGGCCGGCTGCCACGTCTTTGCCGTTCCCGACATCGTGCCGCTGCCGCAGGACGTGGTGGATGGCTGCGAGGCTGTGCTCGATACGCTGTTCGATCTGACGGCGGCGGTCAAGGCCGTGTGTTAGCGTTCGCATGTGAATCATTTCAATAGCATTTTAAGGATGCGGCCAACCGCTAAGTGTGGGTGGCCGCATCCTTTTGTTTAGAAGAGTTTTTAACCCAAAAACTACCGCTTACCGATTGATAACAACCGCTCGCCGGACTAAAGTTGACTCATATTGAAATTGAAACGGTTCAAATAATAATGAAAACTGTAAATGAAGCGCTTCAATAAGGGGAGAGCACATGGAGAGTCGCATCGAGTCCAAGCAGTACGCAGCGGTCGATATCGGTGCCTCGAGCGGTCGCGTTCTTGCCGGCTGGATCGAGGACGGCAAGATGTCCTACCAGGAGGTCTACCGCTTCGATAACGAGCAAAAGCGCGTAGACGGCCACGACTGCTGGGACGTTGAGGCTCTGTTCGACCATGTTGTCGCAGGCCTGCGCGCCGTCAAGGATCAGACCGGACAGGCTCCGGCCACCATCGGAATCGATACCTGGGGTGTTGATTTCGTGCTGCTCGATGAGCACAACAAGATCGTCGGTGATACGGTCGCCTACCGCGATGCCCGCACTGACGGCATCTACGAAGTTGCCGACCAAATTATGGATCCGGCCGAGGTCTATGCCCGCACCGGCATTCAGCGTCAGCCTTTCAACACGCTCTATCAGCTGCTCGCCCTCAAGAACGAGCATCCCGAGCAGCTCGAGGCAGCTCGTACCTTCTTGATGATCCCCGACTATCTCAACTGGCGTCTGACCGGCATCAAGGCCAACGAGTACACCAACGCGAGCACTACCGGCATGCTCGACGCCGAGAAGTGCACGTGGGACACCGAGATCCTTTCGCGCTTTGGTATTCCCCAGAGCATCTTCCTGGAGCCGACCATGCCCGGCGCCGTGCTCGGCGAGCTCACGGCCGACATCTCCGAGAAGATCGGTTACTCCGCGACCGTGGTGCTGCCTGCCACGCACGACACTGGCTCTGCCTTCCTGGCCGTTCCCGCCAAGGATGACAACGCCGTCTACATCTCGAGCGGAACGTGGAGCCTGCTGGGCGTTGAGAACCAGCACGCTATCACCAGCGAGTTCGCCCGCAAGCAGAACTTTACCAATGAGGGCGGCTACCTCAAGCGCTATCGCTTCCTCAAGAACATCATGGGCTTGTGGATGAACCAGTCCGTCCGTCGCGAGATCAACGGCGTAGACTATGTCGAGGGCAAGACCTCGCACAAGGCTCTCATGGATCATAAGGTTGGCTTTGACGAGCTCCGTACGCTCTGCCGCGAGGCTGAGCCCTTCGAGGCGTATGTCGATGTCGACGACGACCGTTTCCTGGCCCCCGACTCCATGATCCAGGAGATTAAGCAGGCCTGTGCCGAGGGCGGCGAGCCGATCCCGCACACCGTGGGCGAGATCATGCGTACCAACTACTGCAGCCTTTCGCGCTCGTATGCCAAGGCCATCGAGGGCTTGCGTGAGCTTTCGGGCCACGACTACACGAGCATCAACATCGTGGGCGGCGGCTGCCAGGATTACTACCTCAACCAGATGACGGCCGATACCTGCGGGCTCCCCGTGTTCGCCGGCCCCATCGAAGGTACCTGCATCGGCAACTTTATCGTTCAGATGATCGCCGGCGGCGATTTTGCCGACCTGGCCGATGCCCGTGCCTGCGTTGCCCGCTCCTTCAATGTCAAGCGCATCGACCCCAAGGGCACCCAGGCCTAAACGAGGGCAGGGCCTGCCCCGACTCACCTTTCAACTACCCCCAGCCCCGCGTGCGGCAAACGACTCCTGCCGGGCGCGAGCGGCTCTCTCCGATGACATACGGCGCGGAGGCCCTACACGAAACCATACTCCGCGCCGACGTCAATCGGCTTGCTACGTTTTTCAATTGGACCTGCGGGTCCCGGAGAGGAGACAAACAATGGCAATGGAAGATCTGGCGTTTATCAAGGGCTTCTGCCGCTTGTGCGATGACGGCTTTAAGCAGGGCTGGCATGAGCGCAACGGCGGCAACCTCACTTACCGTATGACCGACAAGGAGGTCGCCGAGGCCAAGCCGTTCTTTGAGGAGCCTCGCGAGTGGGTCAAGATGGGCGTGCGCGGTGAGAATCTTGCTGGCCAGTACTTTGTGAGCACCGGCTCGGGTAAGTACATGCGCAATGTTCTCGAGAGTCCGCATGCCAACATCGGCATCGTCGAGATCAACGAGACCGGTGACGCCTTCCGCATTGTGTGGGGCCTTGCCAACGGCGCCCGTCCGACCAGCGAGTTCGAGAGCCACTACATGAACCACTGTGTCGCCGCCGCCCGTACCGATGGCGCCGACCGCGTGATTTACCATGCCCACACCCCCGGCATCATCGAGATGTCCTTTGTGGTGCCGCTGGAGGACCGTGCCTTCACCCGCATCCTGTGGCAGATGATGACCGAGTGCGTCGTCGTCTTCCCGACCGGCGTGGGCGTGGTGCCCTGGATGGTCCCGGGTGGCCCGGCCATCGCCGAGGCGAGCTCCGAGCTCATGAAGACCTACGACACCATCGTCTGGGCCCACCACGGTCTGTTTGCCGCCGGCCCTGACTTCGATACGACCTTTGGCCTGGCGCACACCGTCGAGAAGGCCGCCGAGATTTACCTGGCCGCACGTGCTGCCAACGGTGGTTCGGATGACTTCCTCAACAAGATTTGCGACGAGGGCCTCAAGAACACCTGCCGCGACTTTGGTATCAAGATCAACGAAGCATTTGTTGACTAGCGCAAGAAAGGTGGATATAGATGCTCGTTAACACCAAGGCCAAGGTTGGCGTCTTTTCTATCACCCTCGGTGCCTATCTTCCGCAGTTTCCGCAGCTCGTTCCCAACTTCGAGCAGCAGTACGAGGACTTTAAGGCCACGCTGCCCACGACAGTCGAGCTTGTTGACGGCGGCATGGTGACCACCAAGGAGCAGGCCCAGGTCGCTGGCGACAAGTTCCGCGCCGAGGACGTCGACCTGGTCATCCTGCAGATGCTCACCTATGCCACGAGCTACAACGTGTTGCCGGTCGTGCGCGACCTGGATGTGCCCGTCGTCGTGGTCAATGTGCAGAAGAAGGCCCAGCCCGACTACGCTAACACCGACATCCCCACGTGGCTGGGCGACCTGTACGCCTGCGGCGCCCCCGGCGAGGTCGTGGCCGACCTTAACCGTGCCGGCAAGCGTCATGCTGTTGTGACCGGCGTTGTCGAGGGCGGCGACCCGGCTGTGGCCGAGCAGCTCGAGCAGTGGTGCCGCGCCGCCCAGGTGCGTCGTCGCCTGCGTCGCACCAACATCGCCCAGATCGGCCGTCCGTACCCGGGCATGATGGACCTCTACATCGACGAAACCAACCTCTACAACCGTCTGGGTCTCTACACCAAGCAGTTTGACTGGGAGAAGATGTGGGCCATCGCCGACAACATCGATGACCAGGCCGCCGTGGACGCCAAGGCTGCCGAGATTCTCGACACCTTCGACGTCGAGGGCGGCGCCAAGGTGAGCGACGAGCCCATCCAGGAGATGGCCAAGTACGTCGTTGCCTTTGAGCAGTGGGTCAAGGACGAGGAGATCGGTCTGGTCGCCAGCCACTACGATGGCTATGCCAAGGGTCAGGCCGGCGTGCTCGACTCCATGCTCATTCCGGCGTTCTCCATGCTCATCAAGCAGGGCACGAGCTGCGCGGTCGAGGGCGATATGAAGGTCGCCATCGCCATGAGCATCCTTAAGACCATCTCTGGCACCGGCCAGCTTTCCGAGATGTACTCCATCGACTTCCCCGAGGACATCGTCATCATCGGCCACTCCGGCTCTGGCGATGCCGACATCTCGACCGCCAAGAAGCCGACGCTCAAGGTCGTCCCCGTGTTCCACGGCAAGACCGGCGGCGGCTACCTCACCCAGTTCTATCCCGGCCACGGCACCATCACCTTCCTGGGCATCACGCAGGACGGCGACGGCAACTTCAAGTTTGTGGTTGCCGAGGGCGAGAACGTCGACGGCCCGATCTTTACCTTCGGTGACACCAACATGCGTATGAAGTTCTCGATCGGCGCCCGTGAGTTCATGGATCGCTGGAACGAGACGGGCCGACTCACCACATGGCCGCCTGCCTGGGCAGCCAGACCGACACGATTCTTAAGGTCGCCAAGATTTTGAATGTGCCCGTCGAGATCGTCTGCCGCTAGATTAATAGCCACAGCTGGGTGGACCTCCCGCCTGTTTTGATGCGGGAGGTCCACTTGCGCACAGCAGCCTTAGCTGCCCAGCCAACAAAAATGGCCATTTTTGTCGTTAAGTAGGCCCAAAATGGCCTCTTATCAACAGAAATGGCCATTTTTTTTGAAGGGGAACGACGGGTTTCAACCGTTTGCCGCGTAAAAGCCACCGTTTGCCGGTACGTCATTTGAAACGTTTCATCGCAATGGCTATAGTGTAGCCAGAAAGAAAAGCTGCGCCGGAGACAAGGTGTCAGTGGGATTGTTATTCCATTTGGAAGCATGACCGGGTCAGAGGCTCTAGGAGTCCTCTGGCTCGGTCTTTTTTGTGCAGCTATTCTTGAGGTCGATGCAGTGCACGGCAGCGGCCCTATGGATTGGGACCTAAGGAGAGGCGGTTTGCGATGGATGTTCTCGAGACCATCAAAGCCCTGGTCGGCGGCGACACGAACGTGAGCTCGGTGATCGAGCTTGACGGCGGCGTGCAGATCAGGGTCAAAGACGCAAGCGCCGTGAAGCTCAGCGAGATCTGCGCCCTAGCGGGCGTGGAGAGCGCCAAGCTCACGTCCTCGGTCCTCAAATGTACGTTTATCCACGGAAAGGGTAAGCACATGGGTCAGTACCATGAACTCGCCGGCGAGATCCTCAAAGGGGTCGGCGGTATCGAAAATATCAAGAACGTGCGCCACTGCATCACGAGGCTGCGTTTTACGCTCAAAGACGAGAAGATCGCCCAGGACGAGACGATCAGCAACCTTGACGGCGTCATCCAGGTCATGAAGGCCGGCGGCCAGTACCAGGTCGTTATCGGCGCTGCCGTGGACGATGTCTACGAGGAGCTCGTGAGCGAGTACAAGGTCCCGGGCGTGGGCACGGTCGCTGAGGACGATGCGGCCGAGGACGAGGACGAGAAGAGCCGCAACGTCTTTAACATGCTGATGGACACGGTGTCGGGCTGTATGGCGCCTACGCTTATGCCCCTCGCTGCCGCAGGTATGATCAAGGGCCTGCTCGCCCTCTGCATTGCCATGGGCTGGCTCACCGCCGATAGCGGTGCCTACATGATCTGGTACTCCATTGCCGACGGCTTCTTCTACTTCCTGCCCATCATCTTGGGCTACACTGCGGCCAAGAAGTTCGGCTGCAACGAGTTTCTGGGCATGGCGCTCGGCGCGGCGCTCGTGTATCCGGCCATGGTCAACCTGAGCTCCACGGCCGAGGTCGCAGGCACCATCCTCGAGGGCACCGCCTTCCAGATGAGCTACTACAACACCTTCTTCGGCATTCCCGTCATCTTCCCGGCGGCCGGCTACACTTCGAGCGTTATCCCCATCCTTATCGCCGTGTGGGCCGCCTCTAAGCTCGAGGGCGCGCTCAACAAGGCCGTCCCGCAGCTCATCCGCTCCATGGCCGTGCCGTTCCTCTGCTTTGCCATCATGGCTCCCGCGACCTACCTTGTGATCGGCCCCGTGGCCTCCATGATTTCGGGCGTCCTCACCCTCATCACCGAGACCCTCATCAACATCCCCGTCGTGGGCGGCGCTGTGGTCGGTCTCGTCGTGGGTGGTGCGTTCTCCACGCTCGTTATGTTCGGTCTGCACTGGGCCATCATCCCCATCATGCTCAACAACATCGCTATGCTCGGTTACGACCCGCTCATGGCAGCCGGTTCCATCGGCGGCTTCGTGGGCGTCTCCCAGGGCCTGGCCGTGATCCTGCGCACCAAGAGCGACAAGACCCGCAACGTTGCCATCCCGGCCACCATCTCGCAGTTCTTTGGCGTAGGCGAGCCGCTGCTCTACGGTATCCAGCTCCCCAGCAAGTTCCTCTTTATTCAGAACATCGTCTTCAGCGCAGCAGCCGGCCTGGTTATGGGTGCGCTTAACGTCCACGCCTTCAGCATGGGCAGCGCCGGTCTCTTCGGTATCCCCACCTTTATGGATCCCTCGGGCGCCGACACGAGCAATATCGTGTTCTACCTGGGCACCCTTGCCGTGATCATGGTCGTTGCCTTTGTCTTTACCATGGCGACCTATCACGACGACGGTAGCTACCTGGGCAAGAAGCGCGCCGACAAATAATCGTCGGTACAGATTACACCCCAGCCAGAATGGCGGTTCCACGTGGCGGGCCGCCATTCTGTTTATCTCTTGAGAGGTCAGGATGGAGCATACGTTATTGGACGGGGCGCGCTGGATCGCAGGCGCGCCGTTTTGCTACGAGCCCGAGTCGGCTTTTTTTGGCGAAACATATCGAAACCATGTGGTCATGGGGTCGTTTGAGCTTGAAAGCGTGCCCGCACGGGCCGAGCTCGAGCTGGCGGTGCTGGGCTATGCGCGCGTGCGCATCAACGGTAAGCGCGCGGATGGCTCCGAGCTTCTCGGATGGTGGACCAACTTTACCAAAAAGGTCTATGCGCACAAGGTCGACGTGGCGGGCCTTTTGCATGAGGGTGAAAACGAGATCCAGATCGAGCTCGGCAACGGATTTTTTAACCCCTCGCCCTTACGCCTGTTTGGCAAGTACAACCTGCGCGAGCGCCTGACCGAGGTCGGCACGCCCCGCGTGGCCGCACGGCTCGTCGACGGCGAGGGCAAGGTGCTCGTTGCCACCGATGCCTCGTGGAGTGTGCGCGAGGGCGACCTCCTGTTCAATAACGTGTATCTGGGCGAGGTGTTTGACCTGCGCGGGGGTGCTCCCGCGGCAGGCCCGTGCCCTGTGACGGTATATGACGATACTCGCTCGGTCGAGCTCACGCCGGTCGCCCCGTGCGTGCGCGCGGGAAGCATTGCGCCCGTGCGGATCTTTGAGCACGAGGGGGCGACGGTTGTCGACTTTGGCGAGGTCGTCGCCGGATTTTTGCGTATGCGCGTGGCGGCTCACGCGGGTGCGCGCATCGAGCTTCTCTATTCCGAGACCTGGCGCGATGGCGGCCCTTATACAGGGACGGCGGTTGCGGGCTATGCCGGCATGGAGACTCCGCGCGGCGTGTGTCCCGGCGGTCCCGACGCTCCCGAGCCGGCCGAGCAGCACGACTCGGTGCTCTGCCACGAGGGCGTCAACGAGTTTGAGAACCGCTTCTGCTGGCATTCGTTCCGATACGTGAGCGTGACGGGCGCGTCTGCTGCCGACATCGTCGAGGCGGTGGCGACCTATGTGCATACGGACCTTGCGCAGGTGGGTAAGCTTGAGCTGGGCTGCGAGCGCTTTGAGCGGCTGCACGAGGCTGCGATCCGCACCAAGCTCAACAACAACCACGGCCTGTTTGAGGACTGCGCGCGCGAGCGCTTTGGCTACGGCGGCGATATGGTGGCCCTCGCCGCGTCCCAGACGTTCTCGTTTAACGTCGCGGGCCTCATCGACAAGACGCTTGCGGATTTTGCACGCGATCAGACGGAGCGAGGCGGCCTTCCCGAGACGGCGCCGTTCATGGGTATCGGCTCCAACGGGCCCGCCTATGGCGAGGGGCCGCTTATATGGCAGATCGCCTACCCGTATCTGGCGCTTGTTGCAGATCGTGTCTGCGGGCGACGCGACCTGCTCGAGCGGGAGTGGGCGGGCATCGAGCGCTTTGGCGACTACCTGCTCGGCTTTGATGCGGCAGAGCTCGCTCCGCACTGCCTGGGCGACCACGGCAGCCTGATTGCGCAGGGCTTCTCGAGCGGCAGCCCCGACAAGGAGTTTGTGGGCTGGTGCGCAATCCTTTGGGCGCTCGGCCTTGTGTGCGAGGCGGGGGAGCGCTTAGGCTGCGATGTCGAGCGCTTTGCTGCGGCCGCCGCAGAGCTGCGGCCCCGGATCATCGATCGCTTTAAGCACGAGAACGGATCGTTTGGCGACGGGACCCAGACGTCTTGGGCGTTTGCCGCGGAGCTCGGCCTGGGCGACCAGTCGGAGCTGGTGGGCGCACTGGTGCGTGCGATCAAGGCCGAAGGTGGCGTGCTCACCACGGGCATCTTCGGTACCTCGTTTGCCTTTAGGCTGCTTGCGGAGTATGGCTACAGCGAGCTTCTTGAGCGCTGGCTGCTGCGCGAGGAGAACCCGAGCCTACTCGGAATGCTCGCCGACGGCAACGGGGCGCTTATCGAGATGTTCGACGATCCTTTGGCCTCGTGCGACCATGCCATGTTCTCGAGCTACGACCAGTGGTTCTACGAGGGTCTGGGTGGCCTTTTAGTTGCGCGCGACGCGCAGGGCTGCGACAAGCTCACGGTCAAGCCCTACCTTTCGCACGCCACGGACAGTTTTGCCTGTACGTGGAAGACCTGCAAGGGCGCGGCACGCGTGGAGTGGAAGCGCGCGGACGGCGCGGTCACGGTTGCCGTCGAGGTGCCCGAGGGCGTCGAGACGGCCATCGAGTCCCCCTGGGGCTCGGAGGTCCTCTCGTCAAAGACAGAGGGCACGCGTACCGTCATGGTCGTTTCTGAAGAGAAAGGGGGCTGCTAGATGAGCTACCCACATCTGTTTTCTCCCATTAAGCTGGGCGACACGCTTGTGCAGAACCGTATCGTCGCAAACCCCATGAGCGAGCATTACGAGGATCGCTGCCGCGGTGGCGCCGGTGTCGTGATCTGCGGGCACACCATTGTGGAGCCCGGGCGCTCGTCGTGGATGAGCGCCGATGAGCCGTATGCATTCTCCAAGTACGAGCGCGAGTCCACGGTGGCCCGCGCCCGCATGGCGCGCGCGGGTGGTGCGGCGGCAAGTATCGAGCTTGCGCATGCGGGTCAGTATGCGCGCACCGTGGACTACGCCATGGGACCAGACGGCTTTGTGCGCGCCGATGGCATCGAGGTGCGCGCCATGACGCCCGCCATGATGGAGCATACGGCCGCATGTTGGGTGCAGGCGTGCGTTGATGCGCGCCGCGCGGGCTTTGACATGGTGTTTTTGCACTTTGGGCACGGCTGGCTCATGGGGCAGTTTTTAAGCCCGCTGTTCAACCACCGCACGGATGGGTACGGCGGCTCCATCGAAAATCGCATGCGCTTTCCCTTGCAGGTGCTGAGCGCCTGCCGCGAGGCCGTGGGGCCGCGCTTCGCCATGGAGATGCGCATCTCGGCTGACGAGTGGATGCCGGGCGGCATAGAGCTTGACGACGTCATCGCGTTTTGCCGCGAGGCCCAGCGCTACGTGACAAGCATTCAGGTCTCCTGCGGGCTCGATATCGAGCACGAGGCCAACGTGCACACTTCGGCAACTAACCTCGACCCGCATCTGCTCAACCTGGAGCTCGCCCGTGCCGTCAAGGCGGCAGTCGATGTCCCCGTGACGCTCGTGGGCTCCGTCGAGACGCCCGAGGAGGCGGAGCGCGCCATCGCCGAGGGCGCCTGCGACATGGTGGCGCTCGCGCGCGCCCTGGCCGCCGACCCCCTGTGGCCCGCCAAGGCACGCGACGACCGTGCCGAGGATATCGTGCCGTGCCTGCGCTGTCTGCAGTGCTACCACATTTCGACGGACCGCTGGAACGTGGGCTGCAGCGTGAACCCGCGCTTTGCCAACGAGGATTTTGTTCCGCGCACGGTGGAGCCCGCGGAGGTTTCGAAGCGCGTACTCGTGGTGGGTGCCGGCCCTGCCGGCTGCATGGCGGCGATCACAGCCTGCGCGCGCGGTCACAAGGTGGTGCTCGCGGAGCGCGCCGATCGCGTGGGCGGCAATGTGAGGCTTATCGCCCAGGAATCCCACAAGGAGGATATCGCTCGCTACTTGCACTATCTCGAGCACAAGATTGCCGGGCTCGAGCGCGCGGGTGAGCTTGACGTGCGCTTTGGGTGCGAGGTGGACCGTGTCTTTGTGGAGGAGATGGCGCCCGATGCGCTCATCGTCGCCGTGGGCGCCGAGTCGTTTGTGCCTTCCGTTCCGGGTGTCGATGCGCCCGTCGTTATGGGGTTTGCCCAGGCTATCGAGCATGTGGAGGACCTCGGCTCGCGCGTGGTGGTCGTCGGCGGCGGCACGATCGGTGCCGAGCTGGCGCTCGAGCTTGCCGAGCAAGGGCACGAGGTCAAGGTGGTCGAGATGGGGTCTGCGCTCGCGGCGCAGGGCAACTCACTCTTTAGGATTGCGCTCCGCCAGATGTTTGACAGGCAGGGCAAGGCCATCGAGGTGCTGCTCAACACTTCTTGCACCTCGATCGGCGATGAGGGCGTGTGCGTGAGCGGGCCCGATGGGGCCGAGTGCGTGCTCGCCTGCGACAACGTGGTGATCGCTGCGGGCGTGCGGCCGCGCACCGCGCTTGCCGAGGGCCTTGCGGGCGTGGTGCCCCAAACGTATCTTGTGGGTGACTGCCGCCGGGCGCGCGTCATCAAGGATGCCGTGTTTGAAGGCTACTCTGCGGCGGCATCCATCTAGCACATGTGCTAGGTTGTACAGTGGGTCAGAAAGGAAGGATAGGCGATGTGGATCCTCAAGAAGATCAACAACAACTGCGCGCTTGCCCGCGATGACGACGGGCAGGACCTTGTTGTCTTTGGCAAGGGCATCGCCTACCGCAGGCCCCCTTATGAGCTTAAGGACCTTTCGATCGTCGAGCGCACGTTCTACGGCGTGGGCGGGGCGTCGGTTGCCGCGCTCAAGGATATTCCGTCCGATGTGCTGCTGCTTGCGGCCGATATCGTCGATTACGCGAGCGCCAAGCTCGACACGGAGTTCAACCCCAACGCGCCCGTGACGCTCGCCGACCATATCAATTTTGCCTGCCAGCGCGTGAGCCAGGGCGTGGTGATCGAGACGCCGCTTTCGTTTGACGTGATGCGTCTGTATCCGCGCGAGGTCGCCGTCGCCCGCCGTGCGCTCACGCTCGCAAAGAGCCGCCTGGGGGTTGCGCTTCCCGAGGCCGAGGTCACCAACATTGCTCTGCACCTGATCGACGGCGAGTCCGAGCAGAGCAACATGGAGGCTACGATCGAGGCGACGCGCGTGCTTGAGGACCTGACAGAGATCGTGGTGCGGCACATCGGAGCTCTCGATACCTCGTCTTTTACCTATGCGCGCTTTGCGATGCATGTGAGATTTTTGCTCGACCGTATCAAGCTGGGGGAGGACGCGGATGCCGGCTTTGGAACGATGCTTCCCGTTATGAAGGAGACGTATCCGGAGTCGTATGCCTGTACGGCAGATATTCTCGCCTACTTTATTTCCGAGCACGGCTGGGAATGCAGCGAGAACGAGACGCTCTACCTGCTGATGCATGTTCAGCGACTTAAGGCGAGTATCGAAGGATAAGGTCGTTTTATTTGGATGGGCCCCTCCCGGAAGGGACCCGGAGGGTGGCTAGGGTGGAATAAAAGGGGCTTTTTTGCTTTAAACGATCGAGGGTGCAGCCTTGGCAAGGGGTCGGCGGAGGGCTTTGGGCGCTATGAGTTACTCCAGGAGCCAGTCGATCACGTTGCGCTTGCGGACTCCTTCGTAGTTCGCGTCCGCAAACAGCGTGTCGAGCGTAAGAAGCGTCTTGGGGTAGTTGTCTCGGACTTTCTTAAAGGGGGCCAACTCTCGATTGAGGGTAGTTTCGTCGAGTGTTGTGGCTGAAACCTGAAAATAGGCTGTCTCGTCTGACTTTAGGGCAACAAAATCGATTTCCCCGCCGTCGATATCGCCCACGTAGACGTCGTATCCACGGCGTAGGAGCTCGAGATAAACAACATTTTCGAGGATATGACCGATATCGCTGCTTTGGGTTTTGACGAGAGCGCCTCTAAGTCCAAGGTCAACGGCGTAGTATTTGCCGTTTGTTGAAAGAAGCTGCCGACCGCGCACGTTATAGCGCGGAGCAAAGTACAGCACAAGGCTGTCTGTTAAGCCTTTGAGGTATTTGGCTACGGTTTTCTGGTCGGTTTTGTTGCCGTTGGACGAGAGCGTGTCGGAGATTTTTTTAATCGAGATCCGGTTTCCAATGCTATGGAGTAGGAACTTGGTGATATCGCGCAGGGTCGGGACGTCCGAGACCTTCAGGCGTTCGATAACGTCGCGTATGACGATGGTATCGTAGAGGCTCATAAGATAATCGCGCGCCTGGGGTCCCTGAATACCCGTCTCGGCGATAAAGGGAAAAGAGCCCCGGGTGATGTACTCGTCAAACAACTGCGCGGGAGCCTTTCCGTCATTGGTTTTTGCCGAGCAAAACTCTTTAAAGGATAGGGGCAGCATCTTGAGCTCTACGTAGCGGCCGGAGAGTAAAGTTGCCAGCTCGCTCGAGAGCAGATAAGCGTTGGAACCGGTTATGTAGAGGTCGACATTGTCCTTGATAAAAAGACTGTCGACGGCTTTTTCGAAATGCTCGACGTGCTGTATCTCGTCCAGAAAAACGTAGTTCATCTTATCGGGGACGAGTCTGGCGGAAATGTAGTCGTAGAGTGCTCTATACGACGTAAGCGACTCGAACTCCAGGTCTTCAAAGTTGAGGGATATAACCTGGTCGCCTGTGATTCCATGATCGCGCAGGTAGCTACGGTAGATTTCGAATAGCTTTGATTTGCCGGACCTTCGCACGCCCGAAACGACCTTGATGACGTGTGAGTCTTTCCACGAAATGAGCCAGTCGAGGTACTGTTTGCGATCAATCAGATTCATGAAACCCCTTTCTTGGCGAGAAAAAACTGGAGCAAAATCAATACTTATAGGAAATATCTAAAAATATGGAATTGAGTCTATTTTAACAAAAAAGCTAATGAAAAATGGATTACATTCCATAAATAACCGTAGCCGCAGGTCCGGCTAAATGGGGAAGGCCCGTGGGGCCAGCAAAAACGCCGCAGCGGGACTGTTCCCGTTGCGGCGTTTTTTGTTACAGGTAGGCGCCCAGGTTGATGTCGGTTATTGGGGCCGCGGATGGGCCCGTCGGGTGCTGCTCGGCCTTTTGGGTGCTCACACGTTCGAGCAAGAAGGGGCGCACGAGCTCCTGACGGTTAATGTCCTCGGTGGCCGTGGCCGTGGTGAAGGTACGCGCGGCGGAGCCGATGCGGACTCGTTTGGTCTTGGCGGCAGGTTTATCCTCGATTTGCTCCATGAGCAATTGAACGCCCTTGCGGCCAATTTCGTAGCCCGGCGGCGCCACGGTGGTAAGGGGAACCGACCCGCTCCATGCTAGGGGGTTGCCGTCGCAGCCGGCCACGCGGACCTGCTCGGGGACGGAGATGCCTTTGTCGACCAGCGCCGAGATAACGCCCGAGGCTAATACGTCGGTCAGACCGATGACAAAATCGGGGCGCTCGTCAGCAGGGCGCTCGGCAATCTGGGCACCGATACTGTAGCCGTCGGCTGCGGTATTCCATTCGCCGGCGTCGATGACCTCAATTTTGATATCGGGATGCAGGGCAAGTGCCTTGTGGATGCCAAGGACGCGCAGAGTGAGCTGCATGAATGCTGCTCGACCCACAACGACAATATGGCGTGCGCCGCGGGCGATGGCGAGCTCGGCGATAATGCGCCCCTGTGCCTCGTTGTCGGCGGCCACGTAGTAACCGGGTTCTGAACAATGGACGTCCAGATGGACAATCGGCACGGGCATTTTAGTCATGGCCGGGTGCCAGTCGGGGGATGCCATGGGCTGAACCATGACGCCGGACATCTGCGTGCCCATAAAGTAGCGCAGGTAATGATCCTCGAGAATATCGTCGTTATCGGCATTGGCGATGAGCAGATCGTAGCCGTGCTTGCGGGCCTCGTTGTGGGCGCCGCTGGCGATTTGGAGCGAAAAGCCGTGATCGAGACGGGGGAGCACCAGGCCAAAGGACTTGGTGGCGCCGCCCGCGAGCTGACGAGCGCTTTGGTTGGGCAGGTAGCCCAAGCGATTGATGGTCTCGTTGATGAGCTTGAGGGTCTCGGGGCGCAGCTTTTCGGGGTGGTTGAGCGCGTTGGAAACCGTGCCCAGCGAAACCCCGGCCTCGCGCGCGACGTCGCTGATTTTTACCTTTGCCATAGCGGCCCCTTTGATGCGTTTCAAGTACAAGGCAGATTGTAGCATCCCAAACCTACCAAAAAGGGACAGGTTTATTTTGGCAGGTTTTATCTGGGGAAACGCCGTTGCCAGCGCGACCACCACAAAGGGGACAGGCACCTTTGTGGTGGTTTGGAACGGCTGAACGTGTGTGCATCGGGTGGTATCTAAGTTGAGATACCACTTCTGGTATATCAGCTTGCGCCTGCGTGAGTACAATACTCGAACGTTATACGTCTCAGCGCCCCCTGTGCGTGGACGTTTTGCAGTCACGCGGACGAAGGGATTTATCCTATGTGCGGAATTGTCGGCTACACCGGCTCTGATATTGCAAAGAACATCCTGGTCACGGGTCTTAAGCGTATGGAGTATCGCGGCTATGACTCCTCGGGCGTCGCGCTCGAGGTGGGCGAGGGCGCCGCGGCGCACCTCGACGTCATCCGCCGCGTGGGCAAGGTCGCGGGCCTGGAGAGCGAGCTTTCCAACATCGACAGCGACGCTACCTGCGGTATCGGCCACACCCGTTGGGCCACCCACGGCAAGCCCTCCGTCGTTAACGCTCATCCCCACACCAGCTGCGACGGTCGTATCGCCATCGTCCACAACGGCATCATCGAGAACTTCGCCGAGCTGCGCGAAGAGCTGGAGGGCCGCGGCCACCACTTTAAGAGCGAGACCGATACCGAGGTCTTCGCGCATCTGATCGAAGAGGCTTATGCCGAGACGCGCGACCTGATGGCCTCCGTGCGCGAGGCTTGCACCCACGTGGTCGGTGCCTATGGTCTGGCCGCCGTGTGCGCTGACGAGCCTGGCGTGATCGCCGTGGCCCGCAAGGATTCCCCGATCGTAGTCGGCGTGGGCGAAACCGGCTCCTATGTTGCTTCCGATGTCATCGCGCTCATCGACGCCACCCGCGATGTCGTGGTGCTTGAGGACGGTCAGTTTGCCAAGCTCACGCCCGCAGGCGTCGAGTACACCGACGAGGCCGGCAACGTTATTGAGCCCAAGGTCACCCACATCGACTGGGATCTGGATATGGCCGAAAAGGGTGGCTACCCCGACTTTATGCTCAAGGAGATTCACGAGCAGCCGCGCGTCGTGCGCGATACCCTGGTGGGCCGCATGACCCCCGCCGGTGAGCTCGATATCGATGAGCTGGGTCTTTCGCTCGAGGAGCTCAACGATATCGACCGCGTCTACGTAATCGCTTGCGGAACCAGCTATCACGCCGGTCTCATTGCCAAGAACCTTATTGAGGGCTGGGCTCGCATCCCCACCGAGGTGGAGGCGGCCAGCGAGTTCCGTTATCGCAACCCCATCATTACGCCGACGACGCTCGTCGTCGCCGTGTCCCAGTCGGGCGAGACGGCCGATACCCTTGCCGCCATTCGCGACGCGCGCATCAAGGGTGCCAAGGTCTTCGGCATCACCAACGTGGTGGGCAGCCCCGTGGCGCGTGAGAGCGACGGCGTCATCTACACCAAGGCCAACAAGGAGATCGCGGTCGCCTCGACCAAGAGCTTCATCGGCCAGGTCGTGAGCCTGACGCTGCTGGCTCTGCTGCTAGCGCAGGTCAAGTACCGCCTGACCACCAAGCAGGCGCGCATGCTGTTCCGCGAGCTTTCCGATACGGCCGAGCAGATCCAGTGGATTTTGGATACCCAGACCGAGGCCGTGCATGAGGCCGCCCTGCTGTGCAAGGACGCGCAGTCTGCACTGTTCGTGGGTCGCGGCATGGGTGCCGCTATTTCCTACGAGGGCGCGCTCAAGCTCAAAGAGGTCAGCTACCTGCACGCCGAGGCCTACGCCGCCGGCGAGATGAAGCACGGCCCCATCGCCCTGATCGACCCGGGCTTCCCCGTGATTGCCGTAGCCACCAAGAGCGCCACCTACGACAAGACCGTGTCGAACCTTATGGAGTGCAAGGCGCGCGGCGCCAAGGTCATCGTCGTTGCCACCGAGGGTGACGAGGAGATCAACAAGATCGCCGACTGCATCATCCGCGTGCCAGCAGTCCGCGACGTGTTCAGCCCCATCACGGCGAGCGTCCCGCTGCAGCTGCTCGCCCGCGAGGTGGCCATCCTGCGCGGTTGCGACGTTGACCAGCCCCGCAACCTGGCGAAAAGCGTCACGGTCGAATAATCGAGTTCCGTCGTTCTAACAACTAAGGCCCGGCTCCGCATCAAGACGGAGCCGGGCCTTGTTGCATTTGCCCAGATAAAACCTGCCAAAATAAACCTGTCCCTTTTTGGCAGGTTAGCGGAGCTTGCTGGTCTCGAAGTACTCGGGGAACTGGTCCAGAACTTCGGTTTGGTTGCGGAACATCATGTGTAGGTGCTTGCTGACCAAAAAGCTCGCTTCGATGGGGTCGCGACCGGCGATAGCGCGGCGAATCTGCTTGTGCTCGTTCACGATGTCCTGATTGTCGAGAACCTGCGTGGCGGCGCGCAGCCAGCGGAAGCGCTCCAGGTCGGCATTGGTCTCTTCGAGCCACGACCACACGGTGCTGCGACATGCGATGCTAAAAATCATGTGATGCATGAGGTTGTCGCTCAAAAAGAAGCCGATGCGATCCTCTTCGGCCATGGCCTTTTCCTGCAGCACGATGGCGCGGTCGAGCTGCTCGATGCCGGTCGACGTGGCGCGCGCACAGCACTCCACAATCACCTGCTTTTCCAGATGCTCGCGGATGTAACAGGCACTCTCGGCAAGGGTGAGGTTGATGGGTGAGACGTAGGTGCCGCTCTGGGGCACGGTGCGCACCAGGCCTTCCTGCGCCAAGCGAACCAAAGCCTCGCGCACGGGCGTGCGACCCATATCCAGGTCGTCGCAAAGTTGCTTGACGCCCAGCTTTTCGCCCGGCTTGTAGTCCAGGTAGACGATTTTGCGTCGAATGGTGTGGTAGGACTGGTCCTGTAGGCTCGTTTCCTGCTCGCCGACGTGCATCGATTCTTCCATAGCGCCTCGCAACTGTTCTATCAAACTCATGTGTCAGTTGTTAATTATGCCGCGAATCAGCTTTCCGCGGTGGGTAATTCGGCTGTTGCCCAAGAACTATTGCGGCATCTTAGTCTTTGTTTACGCAAGGCTGCGCTCAATGTTGCCGTATCATAAGCCGTCGCAAACGTGAAAGAGAAAGAAGGAATCCCATATGCAACTGGCGAATATCGTACGCGAGCGCTGGAAGGGCGTCTTGTTCTGCCTGATCATCGCTATCCCCGCAACGCTGCTCGGCAAACAGATTGAGGTGGTCGGTGGGCCGGTATTCGCCATCCTCTTCGGCATGGTTCTGGCGATCGTCTTTCCCAAGAATCATCGCGAACAGCTCGCCGCCGGCGTCACCTATACGTCCAAAAAAGTCTTGCAGTACGCGGTTATCCTGCTTGGCTTTGGCATGAACCTCTCCCAGATTCTGTCCAAGGGCGCCCAGTCGCTGCCGATTATCGTGGCGACAATCTCGACCTCGCTTGTCATCGCCTTTGTGCTCTGCCGCGTTATGAACGTGCCGGGTAAGATCGCGACGCTTGTGGGTGTGGGTTCGTCGATTTGCGGCGGTTCTGCTATCGCTGCGACAGCGCCCGTCATCGATGCCGACGATCGCGAGATTGCCCAGGCTATTTCGGTCATCTTCCTGTTTAACGTTATCGCGGCGCTCGTGTTTCCGACGCTCGGTGGTATGCTCGGGCTGACCAACGAGGGCTTTGGCCTGTTTGCCGGCACCGCCATCAACGACACCTCGTCCGTAACGGCTGCGGCGAGCGCTTGGGACAGCATGCATCCCGGCGCCAATGTGCTCGAGAGCGCCACGGTGGTCAAGCTCACCAGGACACTGGCCATTATTCCCATCACGTTGGTCCTCGCATGCTGGCAGATGCATCTGGCGCGCAAGGCCGGCGGCGACGCCAAAAGCACGTTCTCGCTTAAACGCGCGTTTCCCATGTTTGTGCTGTTCTTTGTGCTGGCGAGCGTAATCACCACGGTGCTTCAGCTTCCCGTGTCCATCACGGCGCCCATCAAGGAGCTTTCGAAGTTCTTTATCGTGATGGCCATGGCGGCTATTGGCTTTAATACCGATATCGTCGAGCTGGTCAAAAAGGGCGGCAAGCCCATCGCGCTGGGCTTTTGCTGTTGGATTGGCATTGCGTGCATGAGCTTGGGAATGCAGCACGTGCTGGGAATCTGGTAGAGAAGTAGCCAGTTTGCGTGTTGGCTGCTGGTGAGCGCATTCTCACGGTGGAGCGATAGGAGCTCTTGCGGGTATGGCTTGTCCGCAGGTTTATAGGTCCCGAAGAGCTCTTATCGCCCCGCCAGGATGGCGATGCGGGGCAACACCTATACTCGCAGGACGGCGCTCTCTGCCCTATAGTGTTTGGTGAGCAATATCGTTCAATTTTGAAACACTCGGTCGTACGACCGTCGGCGGCTGCACGTCGTCACGGACAGGGGCAAATCATGGATAGCGATGCCAAGCTGAACATCTTGACCGAGGCCCTGGCTGCTGCCGGGGCCTCGGCATTGGCAATCGATGCGCGTGGGGACGTCGCGATTTCGACCATGAATGACGCGGCGCTTGAGCGGGATGTGGCGGCTTTTGTTGCCGAACGCCTCGACCGTATAGGAGACGGCGCGCGTCTGGTTATGGGGCGTGCGGGTACGCGTCTGAGCCTGACCGTTCGCCCCACCGACAAAGAGGGCGGGGGCCTTTGGGTCGCCGTGGTCCGCGAGGTGCGCGGCGCCGCGGCGCATGCGGGCATCGAGTGGCTCAACGCCGACGAAGTTGAGGCCCGCTACGAATCGAGCGCGTACGGCATCGTTGAAGGTGCCGCTGCGGTAGCCGCACCGGTTGCCGAGAGCTATGCGCGCGGGGTGCCCCTTATGCTCGAGGGCGAGTTGGGCGCGGGCCAGGCCGAGATCGCCATGCGCCTCTATCTGGATGGCCCTTTTGCCGATCAACCCTTTGTTTCCGTCGCGCTCGATGAGCTCACCGAGCGCGGTTGGCGCCATGTGCTCAAAAGCGCCGAATCGCCGTTGTTCCAAACGGGGCTGACCCTTTGCATTGAGGGCTGGAACGCGGTTGGCCCCCAGCGCCTCCGCGAGCTCGTTTCCGCGATGGCCGACACCGCGTTGGCGACGCGCTGCCATGTGGTGCTGACAGCGAATGACATGCCGGGCGGCGGCGAAAGTGATCAAGCCGCCTTTGTGACCGAGCGTTTCGCCTGCGCGGTGAGCGTGGCGCCGGCGATTGCCGAGCAGGGAGCCGCGTCGACAAAGGTTGCGCGCTATTTGGAATATCTCGCTGATGCATTTGGGACGGCAGCACCCACGCTGTCCGCCGCGGCGACGAAGGCGCTCGATGCTTACCGCTGGCCGCGCAACTATCTGCAGCTCCGCGAGGTCTCGGAACGACTGTATATATTGGTGGGGGCGGGCACGGTGGACCGCGCTGTGGCGGAGGAAGTGCTCGCCCAAGAGGACGTGATTAAGACCGCAACCTTTGGCGCCCCGACACTCGAAAGTGACCTGTATATCCTGCGACCGCTGGCCGATACCGAGCGAGATATCGCGCATCTGGTTGTAGATCATCTACACGGCAACCGAACCCGTGCGGCGGAGGTGCTGGGCATAAGCCGTACAACGCTGTGGCGCTTGCTGAAGGACGATGACCGTTGAGCGAGGCGCCCGTGACCGCGCGCGACGCGTGTGCTACAGTCCAAAGCGTTATTGTTTCGATTTGGTTACGGCGTGCGAGGGCATATGGCTGAGACTGCAAAACCGAGCCGCAGAAGGCGGAGTGCCGCGCCGGTTAACCGACGCACGACATCGGTGACGTGGGGCAAACACGCCTCGGGGTTTGATGGCTCGTTCAAGCGCACTAAATATGGCTATCCTTCGGCAAGCGCTCGCTTGGCCATGCAGGCCGAGTCGTCGCTGTGGGGCCGCAAGCGCGTGGTGGGCTCAAAGCTCAAGCACGACGGAACGCTCGGTTACATCAGCCGCGGGGCGGCTCGTCGCAGCGGGCTCAATCCCGCCGGCTGGCATCGCTACGTGCCGATCGTGGCTGTCGTTGCAGCGATCGTCATCGCACTCGCTGCGCTTGGCTACGCCGGCGGCGGCGCCAACTTGGACGCAATGTTTAAATCGCCCGAGCTCGCACATGCAGGCATAGAAGTTGTCGAGGGCGCACAGGTCCAGACGGGCGTCGCGCCCCAGCGCGGAATCGTTGCGGCGGTCACCACCATCGCCGATGCTCAAAAGGACGAGGACGAGCAAGACGACGACGCCGAAACGACCCAGACGAACGAAACGACGACAACTCCATCGGCAAGATAAGTTGCGAGTGGGGTGGCTAAAATAGCCCCGTCCCAAATTAGCTACCCCTATGACGCTCCTGGGTTACCTTACGTAGACGACGTTGTCGCGGCGGGGTTTGGGCTCGGGTAGCGTGTCCTCGGCATAGCCCAGAATGCAGTGACCGACACCGCGCAGGCTGCCGTCGGCGGGCAGGCCCCAGCTGGCCAGTAGCTCCAGGCCCTCGGGCGAGTCAAAGACCTCATGCGCGCGGTGAATCCAGCACGAATCGACACCCAGTGCATAGGCGGCGTTGAGCAAGTTGCCCATGGCGAGCGAGCCGTCTTCCAGATGCGTGGGCACGCTGCGGTCAACCAGCACCACCACAACGGTCTTGGCACCATAGAAGGGGTCGCTGTTGCTGACCATGACCTGGGCGTCGAGCTGTGAGAGACGCTTGACGGTCGCGGGGTCGGTGACGGCGACAAACGTCACCGGTTGGCGGCCCATGCCGCTCGGTGCATATTGGCCAGCTTCGATAATACGTGCAAGCTTTTCGGCCTCGACGGGACGATCGCTGTATTTGCGGCAGCTGCGGCGGTGGATGAGCGCTTCGATAGTCTCCATGGTGTCTCCTTGTAGTGGCGTTGCAGATGCCCCGTTCATACCCGTCGGGCTCAAACGGTAGACGGTCAATTGCCCGGCCAAAAGGATAGATTCCAATTGGGAAAGTAGGTTTGCATAAAAGTACCTTCAGAATGTGACAAACAAATGGGATGGTTAAACGTTTTATCCCGTCTACCCTGCGGTTTTTTACCACTTGCCTAAATGACGAACGCATAACCTCTGATAAAGGTTTTACTAAAGGAGTACCAACGTTTATCAATGCGCCGTGGTGGCGCCGGGCCAGGAGGTAACTATCATGTTCCAGGCTGGAGATGTCGTCGAGACCGACTTCGAAGGATTTCTGAAGCTGCTGCGTTCCAAGACGCGCGCTTTTGTGACGATTGACGATCACGAGTACTACATCACGCACACCGATGGCTATTGGCGTGTTCAGGATTGCGAGGCCCTCAACGATAAGGGCCACTTTACTGACTGCTCCGAGTTGGTCAATACGGTCTGCGAGGTTGTTGAGCTGCCTTGGATCTGCGGCAAGAGCCTGCATGACAGCTTTGCGGGCGCTACGGTTTACGAGGCCGTCGCTGCCTAACAGGCAATAAAACCTGAATTTCACGTGACCGCTGGCGCCGCCCCCGCGCCGGCGGTCTTTTTCTGCCGATGGGCCATAAAAGTGCAAGCATTTGCGGAGCGCCTGTTGACGATAGTCAAAACTCGGACTAATCTAGAGACATAAAATTGGTCAAAAATCGGACAATCGAATGGTGGGATAGATGAATAGTGCGGTTACGCTGGTCGACTTCGACCGGTTGCTCAATGGACTCGACCATATCTATTCGGAGTTCTCGCGCGCCTGCGGTCTTTCGGACTGCGCTTACTGGATGCTCGTCGATACCAGCACGGCGGGCGGCAGTGTTGCCGTAAGCCGTCTGACAAGCGAATGGTTCTACAGCAAGCAGACTATCAACTCGGTAATTAAAACCTTGACGGCGCGGGGCTTCGCAACGTTGGAGTTTGCCGAAGGCAGCCGTAAGAACAAGGTTGTGCGTTTGACCGAAGCGGGCATGCGGTTTGCCGAGCGTTATGCGTTGCCGGCACTCAAGGCCGAACAGCGAGCCTTTGGTGCGCTTGAGCCATGTGAGCAGCGCGAGATTATGCGCTTGATCGGCAAATTCTCTCGGGTGCTCGGCGATGAGTGCGATGCCTTTAAGCAGCATATCGCTGCCGAGAGCCAGGCCGAGAATCAAGGTGAGGGGGAGTCGTGCGACTCTTAATGAGGTTTATGAAGCCGTATCGCAGGCTTGTCGCGGTGACGTTGTTGGTGCTGCTAATCGACAACGTCGGTACGCTGTTGGTTCCCACGATGCTGGCGAACATGGTCAACACCGGCATCACCACGGGCGATGTCGACTACATCCTGCGCAACGGCCTCTACATGCTTATCGCGACCGGCATGGCCAGCGGCGGCGCGGTGCTGGGCTGCTATCTTTCGGCGCGCCTGGCCGCCAACGTGGCCTCCGATATCCGCAACGCCGTCTACGACAAGTCGCTTGAGCTGTCTGCCAGCGACTTTGAGCGCTTTGGCACGGGCTCGATGATCACGCGTTCGCTCAACGACATCAACGTGATCCAGCAGGCGATTCTGCAGACGATTCAACTGGTGCTGCCGGTGCCGTTTTTGGCCGTGGCGGGCATCATCTTCGCCTGGTTTATCGATCCCGCCATGGGCACGCTGCTGGGCGTCGTGGTTGCGATCGTGCTGGTGGCGGCGGTCTTTACGGTCGCTAACGCCGCGCCGATTTTTATGCGCCTGCAGAGCTTTATCGACCGCATGAACGTGGTGCTGCGCGAGAACATCGTGGGCGTTCGCGTCATCCGCGCCTTTAATAAAGAGCGCCACGAGGAGCAGCGCCTGGACGAGGTGTTTAGCGAGTACGCGGACAACGCCATTAAGGTCAACCACCTTTTTGTGGGGCTCGACAGCTCCAGCTTCTTTTTGATGAACATTGCCGAGGTGGCGGTGCTGTGGGTGGGCGGCAACCGCGTGGGCGCCCACGCCATGCAGATCGCGAGCATCTCGGCGGTGCTGGAGTACGCGCTTCTGATCCTGTTCTTTGTGATGATGGCGCAGATGGTGGTGCTGACGCTTCCGCGTGCCGCCGCATGTCTGAACCGCGCACAGCAGGTGCTGGAGATTAAGCCGAGCATCGTCGATGGCCAGCGTACGCTCGATGCGGCCGCGTCCGACTCAAAGGACGGGGCCGATACGGTCGCCGTGTTCGATCACATGTCGTTTCGCTTTGACGATGCCGACGAGGACACCCTGTGCGACCTGAGCTTTGCCTGTCGTCGCGGGCAGACCACCGCGATCGTGGGCTCGACGGGCTCGGGCAAGTCGACGGTGGCAAAGCTTCTACTGCGCTTCCACGATGCCACCAAGGGCATCATTCGCCTGGACGGCGTCGATCTGCGCGAGCTTTCGCAAGGTGAGATTCGCGGGCGCATTGCCTATGTGCCGCAGAAGGCGTGGCTGTTCTCGGGTACCGTGGCAAGCAATCTGCGCTTTGGCAACGAGGACGCGACCGAGGCGGACATGCTTCATGCGCTGCAGGTTGCCCAGAGCACCTTTGTGCTCGATCAGCCGCAGGGGCTCGATACCCCGGTGGTGCAGGGCGGTACGAACTTTTCGGGCGGCCAGCGCCAACGTCTGGCCATCGCCCGTGCGCTCATGAAGCATGCCGATCTATATATCTTCGACGATAGTTTTTCGGCCCTGGACTTTAAGACCGATGCAGCCCTGCGCCATGCGCTGCAGGACGAGACGCGCGACGCCGCGGTGCTCATCATCGCGCAGCGCATCTCGACGATTCTGCACGCCGACCAGATTGTCGTGCTCAAGGATGGCGAGGTCGTGGGCCTGGGCACGCATGGCGAGCTTATGGAAACCTGCGAGGTGTACCGCGCCATCGCGGAATCGCAGATGAAGGGAGGTGAGTAGCATGACCGAGGAGCTCAAGAAGCAGGGCGGCCTTGTCGATGCCGCCGCTGCGGACGCTGCCGATAAAACGGTCGACCAGGCTGCCGCGTCGACCGAGCTGGATGACGCCGCCAAGGCGGCGGCCGGGCGCGAGGCTCGTCGTCAAGCGCTTTACGAGGAAAACGAACGAGCCGAGGATGAGCGTGCCCGCGCCGAGGCAGAGCGCATGCGCGACGTGGATGACGAAGACGAAGACGAGACGCCCCGTGATACCTGGGCGACGGTGCGCCGCCTGTGGAGCGAGGCTGCCGGCGACCATTGGCGCTTCTATATCGTGTTTGCGAGCATTGTGTTCTATGTCATCTTTAACACCGCCGCGCCGGCATATAGCGCCCGCGTGATCGATGAGCTGTGGGGCCACATTCAGGTGGCGTTTGCCAACGGAACCACCTTCAACATCACCTGGGAGAACTGCGGCAAGACCATCTTCGTCTACTTTATGATCTGGACTGCCGCCGCCTCGTTCTATGCGCTCCAGAGCTTTTTGATGTCGAGCGTGGCCGAACGCCTCAACCTGCGTCTACGCAACCGCATCGCACAAAAGCTCAACCGTCTGCCGCTTGCCTTCTTTGATGCGCATCGTCCCGGTGAGGTCGTCAGCCGTGCGACCAACGACTTGGACAAGATGTCCGAGAGCATGCAGCGCGGATTGCTGCAGCTGTTGGTGTCGATCGGCACCGTGGTGGGCGCCGTGGGCGTGATGTTCGTGTTTAGCGTGCCGCTTACGCTAGTCTTTTTGTTCTTTACGGCGTTGTCGCTGCTGGTGACCAAGGTGGTTTCGCGCCGTACGCATGATGTGACGGGCGAGCGTCAGGAGTGGGTGTCCAAAATCACGAGCGCGGTCGAGGAAGGCTATTCGGGCCGTTTGGTGATTCGCGCATTCAACCGCGAGCACCAGAGCTCTGCCGAGGTGCACGAGGCCTCGGGCGAGCTGGCGCGCGTGAGCACCAAGGCCGACTTTATGATTAACGCCGTCGGACCCGCGGTTCGCTTTATCGGTCGCCTGGCGCAGATTGTGATTGCGCTCGTGGGCTGCAGCATGCTGGTCGCCGGTCACATGACCGTCGGCGTGTTCCAGGCGTTCTTCCAGTTTATCTACGAGGCGTCCGAACCCATGACGCAGCTGTCGTTCACTTTTAACTCGCTGCAGAGCGCGCTGGCGAGTGCGGAGCGCGTGTTCGACCTGCTTGATGAGCCCGAGATGGAGGCCGATCCGCTGCCGGACGAGGCCGCCAAGCTGCCGGGTCGCATTGAGGGCCGCGTCGCTTTTGAGCACGTGCGCTTTGGCTATGCGCCCGACAAGCCGCTCATGCGCGACGTGTCGTTTGCCGCCGAGCCGGGTCAGAAGATCGCCGTGGTGGGAACCACGGGTGCGGGTAAGACCACGCTCATCAATCTGCTCATGCGCTTCTACGAGATCGACGGTGGCCGCATTACCCTCGACGGTGTGGACACGAGCCGCATGGACCGCGGCGAGCTGCGCCAGCAGTTTGGCATGGTGTTGCAGGACGCCTGGCTGTTCGATGGCACCATTGCCGAGAACATCGCCTACGGCTGTCCCGAGGCGACGCGCGACGAGATCGTGGCAGCTGCGCGCGCCGCGCAGGTCGACTTCTTTGTGCGCACCATGCCGCAGGGTTATGACACGCGGGTGGCCAACGATGCCGAGAGCATTAGCCAGGGTCAGCGCCAGCTGCTGACCATTGCGCGCGTGCTGCTCAACAACCCGGCGATCCTCATCCTGGACGAGGCGACGTCGAGCGTGGACACGCGCACCGAGCTTGCCATCGGCCGCGCCATGGACGCGCTCATGCGCGGGCGCACGAGCTTTGTGATCGCGCACCGTCTGTCGACGATCGTCGATGCCGACCTCATCCTGGTCATGGATCACGGCAATATCATCGAGCAGGGTACGCACAAGGAGCTGCTGGCTGCCGAGGGCGCTTACGCCGACCTCTACCTAAGCCAGTTCGCATAAGGTGACAAAGGGGCAGTCCCGCATGTCGCATCGAAAAGAAGGCGCGCCGGGGGCGGATTCCCTGGCGCGCCTTTTGTGCTGGCGTTCATGCTGTGGCGGCTGCCCACGGCCCTAGCGCTCGTCCACGAGCTTGGCGACGAGGGCTTTGAGCTCGGCCACCTCTCGCTCGAGTTCCTTGACGCGACGGGCGTTTTCGTTGATGCCCTGGCGGTTGAGGGCGCTCTGCTCGGCGGCATCGTCGGGCATGTACTCGCGATGCTGCTTGGCGTCGAAGCTCTCCTCGAACACGCGGCAGCCGTTGCGCTTGATGATGCGCCCGGGCACGCCCACGACGGTGCAGTTGTCGGGCACGTCCTTGACGACGACCGAGCCGCCGCCGATCTTGACGTTGTCGCCAATGTGGATGTTGCCAAGCACCTTGGCGCCCGTGCCCACCGTGACATTGTTGCCCAGGGTGGGGTGGCGTTTGCCGGTCTCGTTGCCGGTACCGCCGAGCGTGACGCCTTGGTAGAGCACGCAGTTGTCGCCCACAATGGTGGTCTCGCCGATGACGACGCCCATGGCATGGTCGATAAAGAAGTGCTTGCCGATCTGTGCGGCAGGGTGAATCTCGACGCCGGTGATATGGCGGGTGATTTGCGAGAGCACGCGGGCGAGCGAGCGGTGGCCATGTTCCCAGAGCCAGTGCTCGGGCACGTGGTTCCACTTGGCGTGCAGGCCTGGGTAAGAAAGGAAGATGACTAGGCCGTTTTGCGCGGCGGGGTCCTGCGCCTGGACGGTCTTGATGTCCTCGCGAATGGTATTGATAAAGCTCACCGGCCGCCCTCCCTTAGCGCCGCGACAATGCAATTCAATAAAGTATAGCGATTCGCTAGGGATTAAGAAGGGCGATCTTGCTTTGCTTTGGGCGACAAGTGTCAGTTATGCAAACTTGCTGGTAATGGAGTCATGCTTTTGTGGGGTTGCGCACGAGGGGGCGCCGCAACCGTATACTGGTCAACTTGGACGTGTCCGCGCCCACAACTGAGAGGTTTAGCTTCATGGGTTTCATTAATTTTATCGCCGAGCTGCTCAAGGACCCGCGCACCGCGATCGCCAGTTGGATCGCCGCCGGCCCGCTTATGGCCTACGGCTGCGTGTTCCTGATCATCTTTATCGAGACGGGCGTGGTGTTCTTCCCGTTCCTTCCCGGCGATTCGCTGCTGTTCGCCTCGGGCTTCTTTGCCCACAACGGCGGCTTTAACATCGTGGCGCTTCTGGCCACCGCATGGGCCGCGGCCATCCTGGGCGATCAGTGCAACTTTATGATCGGTCACTTCTTTGGCAAAAAGATCATCGCTTCGGGCAAGGTCAAGGCCATGACGCCCGAGCGCATTAAAAAGTCCGAGGACTTCTTGGACAAATGGGGCCACCTGGCCATCTTCCTGGGTCGCTTCTTTCCGTTTATCCGCACCTTTGTGCCTTTTATCGCCGGCATGGGCGGCATGCACTGGCGCAACTTTGTCATCTTTAACGTGCTGGGTGGCATTACCTGGTCGACGGTCTTTACGCTGCTGGGCTACTTCTTTGGCGGCATCCCCTTTGTGCAGGAGCACTTTGAGCTGCTGATTATCGGCATCGTCGCCGTGTCGATTATCCCGACCGTGGTCGGCCTGGTTAAGGCAAAGCTGGGCAAAAAGAACGCGTAGCTCGAGCCAGCACACAAACCGTGCAGTTGAGGCCCGTCACCGCTTACGGTGGCGGGCCTTTTTGCTTCGGTCAAATGAAAATACTTTAGTTAGTTAAAGAAAAACGTTTTATCCGATGCGTGTGCGGAGTACAATCTCGTGCATGCGAATCGACGTGCCATCGGCTTCGATGCCGTTCGCGTGTCCCGTCCGGCTCTACGCTCCGGGCGTGCGACGTTGCGACGCGGTCGGCCTCGGTCCTTGCGTACGAGTTCGCGAGTTTGCAACTGTGTATGTAAGGAGCGACATATGACTGTCGAGAAGAAGGATATCGATTGGGGTAGCCTCGGCTTTGGCTACATGAAGACCGATTACAGCTACGAGGCCCATTGGAAGGACGGCGAGTGGGACGAGGGTGGCCTGACCACCGACCACACCCTGCACGTCTCCGAGTGCGGTGGCATCTTCCATTACTGCCAGGAGGTCTTTGAGGGCCTGAAGGCCTACACCGCCGAGGACGGCAGCATCGTCTGCTTCCGTCCCGACATGAATGCTGAGCGTATGTATAACTCTGCCCAGCGCCTCGAGATGCCGCCGTTCCCCAAGGACAAGTTTGTTGAGGCCGTCAAGCAGGTCGTTTCTGCCAACGCCGCTTGGGTTCCGCCCTTCGGCTCTGGCGCAACCCTGTATGTGCGTCCGTTTATGATCGGCTCCGGTGACGTGATCGGCGTGGCTCCCGCTCCTGAATACACGTTTCGCATTCTCGTGACCCCGGTCGGTCCGTACTTTAAGGGCGGCCTTAAGCCCGTCAAGCTGCGCGTTTCCGAGTACGACCGCGCCGCACCGCACGGCACCGGCAACATCAAGGCCGGCCTCAACTACGCCATGTCCCTGAAGCCCACGATGGAGGCTCACCGCGAGGGTTATGCCGAGAACCTGTATCTCGACTCCGAGTCCCGCACCTATGTCGAGGAGACCGGTGGCGCTAACGTCCTGTTCGTGAAGGAGGATGGCACCCTCGTCGTTCCGCAGTCGCACACCGACTCCATCCTGCCCTCCATCACCCGCCGTTCGCTCGTTCAGGTTGCTCAGGACCTGGGCATGACCGTCGACCAGCGTCCCGTCGAGTGGGCCGAGGTCAAGGCCGGCACCTTTGTGGAGTGCGGCCTGTGCGGCACCGCTGCCGTCATCTCCCCGGTTGGTGAGATCGACAACAAGGTCTACGGTGCCGACGAGACTGTGACCTTCCCGGCTGGCTACACCGAGATCGGCCCCGTGATGAAGAAACTTCGCGAGACCCTGACGGGCATCCAGTCTGGTGCTGTTGAGGATAAGCACAACTGGGTTTACACCGTCGCGTAATTTGTCTTATCCGCCCTGCGGGCTCGGCGATGTCACAACGAACAATAATTAATCTGAATTAAAGATGGTGCGCGGCCTTTTAGGCCGCGCTTTTGTTCAAGACTTTAGTCTGCTGGCCGCGCAGCGGCCAGCTTTAAACCACCCG
>CAJMNK010000006.1 GCA_905214905.1 uncultured bacterium
ATCCTGATTCTATTTACTACCTCCATCGGCCAGCCCATTGTCCTCTATGTAGCTGCACTGGGCAATGTGGACAGTTCCCTGGAGGAGGCGGCCAGGGTTGACGGCGCCAACAGCTTCCAGTCTTTCCTTCGCATCACGGTGCCCATGCTCAGCCCCACCACGTTCCTTGTAGTGCTGCTTTCCACGGTAAACCTGCTCAAGGAATACGCTTTGGTACAGGGCATCACGCAGGGCGGCCCCGGCACTGCTACCATGACGCTGGTGTACTACATCTATAATGTGGCCTTCGTCAATACCCCGAAATACGGCTACGCAAGTGCCATTGCCATGGTGCTGTTCGTACTGGTGCTGATCGTTACCATCATCCAGTTCCGCGGCTCCAAGGGCGATAACTGAGAAAGGAGGAAGAAACCATGGCAACCGCTGTTATTAAAGACCACGCTTCCCAGAAGCGCCGCAATTTCATCTCCAAGTTCCTGATCTATTTCTTCCTCATCGTCATCACAGCTTGTATGCTACTGCCTTTTTTGTGGATGCTGTCCTCCTCCTTTAAGCTGAATAAGGACGTGTTCGGCTTCCCCATCCAGTGGATCCCCAAAAATCCCCGCTGGCAGAACTATGTGGACATCTGGACCCAGATCCCGCTGCTGACCTTTGTGAAAAACACGGTCAAGATCACCGTGGTGGTCACCCTGTTGCAGCTGTTTACCTCCTCCTTTGCAGCCTACGCCTTTGCAAAGATGCAGTTCAAGGGCAAAAACGTGCTCTTCCTCGGCTACATTGCCACCATCGCAGTGCCTTGGCAGGCCTACATGGTGCCCCAGTTCATGATGATGAGCTCGTGGCATTTGAACAACACCCATCTGGCCATTATGTGCCTGCAGGCCTTCAGCGCCTTCGGCGTGTTCCTGATGAAGCAGTTCTACGAGGGCGTGCCTACCGAGCTGTGTGAGGCTGCCCGCATTGATGGCCTGAGCGAGTACGGCATCTGGTGGCACATCATGCTGCCGCTCAGCCTGCCCGCCCTGTCCACCCTGACCATCTTCACCTTTGTGAACAAGCTCGACCACGAGGCTCGCGATCCGTTCGAGCTCATGGAAGAGATCGAGAATGTCCTGGGCATCAATACGTATCCTATGAATTGGCCGATCGGCAGCGGCCGCAACTTCCGCGGTGTGTTCGATCGTCAGACCCGTCGCGTTATCGCCTTTGAGGGCGACGGCCACGCCAACGCCACCAAGAAGGTCGCCGAGGTCGAGGCCGAGCTGGGCGATCCGGCCATGGATGAGCTTATTGGCGAGGAAAACCATAAGAACTTGATGGACGACATCGAGCTGCTCGATGGCGCCGGCGACGAGCTCGACTTGGATGCCGTGGCCTGCGGCAAGCTGAGCCCGGCGTTCTTTGGCTCGGCGCTTACCAACTTTGGCGTGGAGCCCTTCCTCAAGGAGTTCCTGCGCCTGGCCCCGACGCCGCGCGCCTATACCGATACGCTCACCAGCGAACCGGTCGATCCCTGCCGCGACGACTTTAGCGGCTTTGTGTTTAAGATCCAGGCCAACATGGACAAGAACCACCGTGACCGCATCGCCTTTGTGCGCATTTGCTCGGGCAAGTTCGAGCGCGGCATGGACGCCTTCCACGTGCAGGGTAACCGCAAGCTCAAGCTTGCCACGGGCACGTCGATGATGGCCGATGACCGCGCCATCGTGGACGAGGCGTACGCGGGCGATATCGTGGGCCTGTTCGATCCGGGTATCTTTAGCATCGGCGACACTGTATGCTCCGGCAAGCGTCACGTGCAGTATCCGCAGATCCCGACGTTTGCCCCCGAGATGTTTGCCCGCATTACGCAGGTCGACACGCTCAAGCGCAAGCAGTTCGTAAAGGGCATGGAGGAGCTTGCCCAGGAGGGTGCCATCCAGATCTTCCGCGAGCTGGGTGCCGGCATGGAGAGCGTCATCGTGGGCGTGGTCGGCGTACTGCAGTTTGAGGTGCTCGAGCGCCGCCTCAAGGCCGAGTACCGTGTTGAGGTTCGTCGCCAGCCACTGCCCTATACGGACATCCGCTGGATCCAGAACGACCCCGACACCATCGATATCCCGGGCCTTTCGCTCACGCGCGACACCCTGCGCGTCGAGGACATGCGCGGCGGTAAGCTGCTGCTGTTCACGAGCCCGTGGAACGTGGATTGGGCAACCGACCACAACCCCGACCTTATCCTATCGGAGTTTGGCAACGTAACCTTTTAACGCATCGGCGCGGTGACCCTGCGGGGTTGCCGCGCCGCTTGCTTGCCTGATGCCGTGTGAGCGGCTATCATACCCACCGTCGTCTCAAGACCGGGGCGTCCGAGCAGTTCGGGTCCGATATCCTGCTCGTTAAACCTAAAACCAAAGGAGTACATAATGATCAAGAAGGTCATGGAGGACTACAAGGTCCTGTTGCGGAGCATTCCCGCGGCAACGGTTTCGCTGTTTTTCGTGAGCGTCATCATGATGAACCTGCTGGCCAACAAAGAGCTCATCAGCCTACCGTATCTGGCGCTCGACTGTGGCTTTGTGGTGAGCTGGGTTTCGTTTTTGTGCCAGGACATGATCTGCAAGCGCTTTGGCGCCAAGGCATCTATCAAAATCTCTATCCTCGCGCTACTGGTCAACCTGGCCGTGAGCCTGTGCTTTTGGGCATGCTCGCTCACGCCCGGCATGTGGGGCGCCTACTACGACACGGGCATGATCGAGGTCAACACCGCCCTTAACGCCACCATCGGCGGCACCTGGTACGTGGTGCTGGGCTCTTCGCTGGCAATGCTCGTTTCTGCCGTGGTTAACTCCACGCTCAACCAGTCGCTCGGCCGTATGCTCAAAAAGAATAACTTTGCGAGCTTTGCCTTCCGCTCCTATGTGTCCACGGGTGTTGGCCAGTTTATCGACAACCTGGTCTTTGCCATTGTGGTGAGCCATACGTTCTTTGGTTGGACCTGGGTGCAGGTCCTTATGTGCTCGCTGACCGGCGCTGTTGCCGAGTTGCTGTGCGAGGTCTTCCTGAGCCCCGTGGGCTACAAGGTCGTGCGCGGCTGGGAGCGCGAGAATGTGGGCTCCGAGTACCTCGAGCGCCACGCAACCGCCTAAGGAGCAAGTATGCGGGTTTTGATCACGGGCGCCTCGGGCGGTATCGGAGCCGCGTGCGTGCAGCGCTTTTTGGACGAGGGCCACGAGGTCGTGGGCTTTGATCTGCTGCCGGCGGCGATCGAACACGAGCGCTACCGCCATCTGATCGTTGATGTCCGCGAGCCGGACGCGTTTCCGGACGACCTTGAGCCTCAGGTAATCGTGAACGTTGCCGGTACGCAGGATTCGGCCGACGACATCGCCGCCAACCTGTGTGGCACCATCAACGTGACCGAGCGTTACGCCTTTGTGGGGGAGGGGCTTGCCGCCAAGCCGGCGCCGGCTATCAAATCCGTGGTCAATGTGGGGTCGGCGAGCGGGCATACGGGATCGGAGTTTCCCGCCTATGCCGCCAGCAAGGGCGGCGTTATCGCCTACACCAAGAACCTTGCAAACCGCCTGGCACCGCAGGCCATCGCCAACAGTGTGGACCCGGGCGGCGTTATCACGCCGCTCAACCGTTGCGTGATGGAAGACGAACACCTGTGGAGCCAGATTATGGAGCTCACGCCGCTTAAACGCTGGGCCACCGCCCAAGAGGTCGCCGAGTGGATCTACTTTGTGGGCGTGACCAACCGGTTTATGACCGGGCAGAGCCTGCTGATCGATGGCGGCGAGGCCGGCCGCACGCAATTTATTTGGCCCGAATAGGAAACGCGTCCGATGGAAAGCCGTCGGACGCGTTTTTGATGTATCGGTTTTTAGCCGAGGCAAGTCCAGTTGACGGGGGTCGAGCCGTGCTGTTCGAGTAGCCGATTGGCTGCCGAGAAGGGGCGTGACCCCATAAAGGCGGGGAGTTCTGCCGTGGCACGGTTGGCCGAAAGCGGCGAGGGGTGCGTAGAGGCCAGGCAGAACTTGCCGGTTGCCTTGCCCGTGCCGGTTGCGGCGAGCTTACCTTCGACCATCTGTTGGGCAAAGCGGCCCCATGCCAAAAAGACTACCGGCTGGGGCAGCTGGCAGCAGCGTTCGATAACGTAGTCGGTCAGGGTGCTCCAGCCCAGTTTGGCGTGCGAGTTGGCGGCATGCTCGCGCACGGTGAGCGTAGTGTTGAGAAGCAGGACGCCCTGTTGTGCCCATGGGGTTAGGTCTCCCGTGGCGGGAATGGGGCAGCCCAGATCGGCTTTGAGCTCCTTATAGATGTTGCGCAGGCTCGGCGGCAACTTGGTTTGCGTCTCGGGGACCGAGAACGACAGTCCCATGGCCTGGTTGGGTCCGTGATAGGGGTCTTGACCCAAGATGACAACTTTGACCTGGTCGGCCGGCGTGTAGGCGAGGGCATTGAGAATGTCGTCTTGTGCCGGGTAGATGGTCTGCTCGGCACGCAAAAGGGCGATGCGCTCGAGCAGCTGGTTCGTAGTTTCACGTACCGGCTGCGGCGCATCGCTCAACCAAGTTGCTATGTTGCGGTCGCGGGTTGCAGCGTCCATGGAACTCCTTTAGGGCAGATGCTTTGTCGGCATCTATTGTAAAGGCGTCAGAGACCTTTATGCCGCGGCTGCATAAGGAGTGGGGTCTACGAGACGTGCTCGGGCGCTCCTGCCATGCGAGCCTGTCCATGTGCACGAAGGCGCGGAAGCTCGACGGTTGCCACCATGACGCCGGTGAGGATGAGGGCGGCGCCAAAGAAGGCGATGGGACTCAGGACCTCGCCGACCAGGAAGAACGAGAAGACGGCAGAGCAGACCGGCTCGAGCGAAAAAGCGAAGCCGGTGGTCTCGGCAGGCACGTGGGGCTGCACGAGCGTTTGGGTGATAAAGCCATAGGCAGAGCAAATGAGTGCGAGCGCAACGATAACGACGATCTCGTTCGGCGTGCTGGGAAGTGTAAAGCCGCCAAAGGTGCATGCGGCGATACCCGAGAACAGGCCACCGAAGCCCAGCTGCCAAACGCCCAGGGCCAGCGGATCGACTTCCTCGACAAAGCGCTTGGCTACGATAATGTGGCCGGCATAGATAAAGGCCGAGAGCAGCATGATGATCGCGCCGGGATTCAGGCTGGTAAAGTCGGCGCCCGAGAGCAGCAACATGCCGCAGGTGACGATGGCGGTGCCGATGAGCACCTTGCGCTCGGGAGCGCGACGCAGCAGGGCCGCGTTGGCAAACGGCACGATTACGACCGTCAGGCTCTGCAAAAAGCCGGCGGTGGAGGCGGAGGTGAGGCTGGAGCCCAGGCACATGCAGGTGATCTCGGTTGCCATGATGGCGCCGATGATGGCGGCGCGGACCATCAGGTCACGGTTGATGCGCACCGCGTGCTTGTGGAAGAGCAGCAGGCAGGCCGCAAAGGCGATGATGCAGCGCAGCGCGACGATGCTCGTGGCGTTCATGCTGTCCATGCCGATCTTCATGAGGGGGTACGAAAAGCCCCATGCGACGGGAACGGAAAATGAGAGCGCGATTGCTTTTTTGCGATCCATGGGACTCCTTTTGTTACAGAACGGTTTCGCAAAAAGGATTCTGCTCCCAGATATGGATGTAGTAAAGCGAATGTATCTTCAGTATGATTAAGAAATACTAATGTTGGAAGAAAAAACCCTGGCAAAACGTTTTACGGCTACATCGAAGTGGAGGCACGATGGCATCGCGGTATCAGATTGTATGTATGGTGGTCGATTGCGGCAGCCTGAAACGTGCCGCCGACGAGCTGGGCTATACGCAAAGCGCGGTGAGCCAGGCCGTCAAGGCGCTCGAGCGCGAGCTGGGCACCACGATTATCGAGCGCGGCAAGCAGGGCGTCTCGCTTACGCGCGACGGCAAACAGTATCTGCCGTATCTGCGCCAAATCGTAACGGCCGAGGCCGAGCTTGAGGGCAAGCGCCAGGAGTTGCTAGGGCTTTCGTCGACCGACATTCGTATTGCGACGTTTACCAACGTGAGTCGTACCGTGCTGCCGCGCGTGATCCGCGACTTTGGGGCCCTGCATCCGGGCGTGCGCTTTACCCTCAAGCAGGGCGATTACACGCGCAATGCCCAGTGGGTGCACGATGGCGTGGTCGACTTTTGCTTTACAGCGCGTGGATTTACCGAGGGGCTCGAGAAACGCGTGGTCTATCACGACGAGCTGGTGGCGCTGTTGCCAGCCGTCCATCCACTGGCGGCAAAGGAAAAGGTGACGCTTGCCGACCTGGCGTCCGAACCGTTTGTGCTGCTGGATGAGGGCGAACAGAGTCTGGTGCTCGATGCGTTTGCCGCGCACGGGCTATCGCCGCATGTGACGAGTGAGGTCACCGATGACTACACCATTATGGCGATGGTGGAGGAGAGCCTCGGTGTGAGCATGCTCTACCGCCGTACCGTCGAGGGCATGCGGGCCGATATTTGTGTGCGCCCCATCGTGCATGCTCCCTCGCGCGACGTCGTGGCGGCTTGGCGCAGCTGGGACACCATGCCTGTCGCCACGAGGCGCTTTATCGACTATATGAGCTCGCATATTGTCAATTAATGACTGGCGTGGCGTTGAGTGTGGTGATTAGCGGGCTGTCGCTTTGGCTTGCGCCAGACGGTAGGTGCGTGCCGGATGGCAGAGCAATACCGCCACGACCATAAAGAACGCTGTGGTGCCCAGGCTGATGGGGTAGACCATCATGATGTTCGCAAAGGTGCGGAAGTGCGGGAACACGCAGAATACCCAGTAGAAGCGGATGCCGCAGACACAGATCATGGTGATGAGGGCGGGCATGAGCGAGATGCCAAAGCCGCGCAGGTAGCCGGACATATTCTCGTAGAACATGCTAAAGGCGTATGCCGGGAAGATCGAGCACACACGGATATAGCCGATCGAGACGATGTTGGGGTCGCTGTTGAACAGCGCCAGGATCTCGCGCCCCAGACCGACGATGATGACGATGGTGGTGAGTGCAACGATGCCGCCTTCGACCAGGCAGACCTTGAGCGTCTTGGTGCAGCGGTCGATCTGGCGCGCGCCGTGGTTTTGTCCCACAAAGGTAGTGCAAGCCTGACTAAAGCTGTTGAGCAGGTTGTAACACACATACTCCAGGCTCATGGCAGCGCTGGATGCCGCCATGACCTCGGTGCCCAAGCTGTTGATGGCGGACTGGATGATGATGTTAGCGACGGCAAAGACGGCGCTTTGGATGCCGGCGGGCAGGCCGATCTTAACGATGCGCTTGAGGGCGACGGGGTCTAAGCCTAAGTCGCGTGGGGTGACGCGGACGACGGAATCGGTCTTGAGCAGACGGATAAAGAGCGTGACTGCGCTGACGGTATAGGCGATGGCGGTGGCGATGGCGACACCCGCAACGCCCCAGTGGAGCACGGGGACAAAGATGAGGTCCAGGCCAATGTTGAGGACGGTGGACACGGCAAGCGCCTGCAGCGGCATGCGGGTGATGCCGACGGAGCGGAAGATTGCGGCCTCAAAGTTGTAGAGCAAGATCGAGGGCATGCTGAGCAAAAAGACGCGCAGGTAGAGCGATGCGAGCGGCATGGTTTCGTCAGGGACGTTGAGCGCGGCGAGCATGGGCTCGGCAAAGATCTCGCCCAGCGCGATGACGACAAAGCCCACGAGCGCCATTAAAATCGAGGTATGGACGGCGCGTTTGACCATGTTCTGATCGTTGCGGCCGATGGCGTTGGCGATGACCACGTTGGAGCCAAGCGACATGCCGATAAACAGGTTGAGCATAAGACTGGTAAGCGGAACATTGGAGCCGACCGCCGCCATGGCAAGGGTTCCCTGGTCGCCCGAGAAGTTACCGATGATGACCGTGGCGATGAGGTTCGACAGCTGCTCCAAGATGCTCGTGGCGGCCACGGGGAAGGCGAACAGGGGAATATTGCGCCATAGCGAGCCGGTGGTCATGTCAATGTGCTTAGATGCGGTGTCTGCCATACGCTCTCAATCTCTAATATGCTCTTTCGTGCTTATTTGCGCAGACGATGATACTCCTAATCGACTAGTCATTGGGGACGTTCTTGAATGACTAGTCGTTTAAGAACGTCCCCAATGACTAGGTGGGGAAGGCGTGCGACAATGGTGGGCGTTGTGTAGTCCGCGCTAAGGAGTTGCCATGTTGTTGTGTCCCGTTTGCCATGAACCGTTGGTGGACGATGAGCGCGGTGCTGCATGCGCGGGCGGGCACCGGTTTGACCGTGCGCGCGAGGGCTATCTATATCTGCTGCGCTCGTCCAAGAGCGGTGACTCCATGGGTGATCCCAAGTCGCAGGCGCGCAGCCGTCGTGACTTTCTGAACCGTGGATACTATGCGCCGTTGCGCGATGCGATGGTCGAGCTGGTGCGCGAGCGGGTGTTCGGGCGCGCTGCGTCTGCGAACGGCCCCATGACCTTGCTCGATATTTGCTGCGGCGAGGGCTACTACACCAGCGCCATGGGTGCGGTGCCGGGCGTGGATGCTTATGGCTTTGACCTGGGTAAAGAGATGGTGCGCCTGGCCGCCAAGCGCGGCGATGCGACCTACTTCGTGGCCAACATGAAGGATATCCCTGTGGCCGATGGCGCCTTCGATATGGTGACCGAGCTCTTTGCCCCCTTTAACGAGCGCGAGTTTGCCCGCGTGCTGGCACCCGAGGGCTCGCTCTACACCGTGGTGCCGGGTGCTCGGCATCTGTTTGGGCTCAAGGAGGTGCTCTACGACACGCCATATCTCAATGACGAGAAGCTGCCGCAGACGACCGAGCTCGAGTTGGTCGGAACGCAGCGGGTGTCTGCGAACATTACGCTCCAGACCCAGGCTGACATCGAGGCGGTGTTCCAGATGACGCCCTACTACTACCGCACGCGCCCTGCCGACAAAGAGCGCCTGGCAAACCTGGACACCCTTCAAACCGACATCGACTTCATCATCGCCGAGTACCGCCACAGCTAACAACCTGCCAAAAAGGGACAGGTTTATTTTGGCAGGGTTTATCTGGGCAAACGTAAAGGGCCGACCGCGTTGCTGCGCGATCGGTCCTTGTTGGTTGCTTGGATGTAGGGGGCAGTGGAAGGAGGGAGTCTACAGGCGGTCCTTGTTCTCGGCCTTAATGTCGTGTGCCTGCTGAATAAAGAACAGGTCGTACACCACGATGACAAAGGCGCCAAAGTTGATGGCGTCGCCGCCAAACGCGGGAAGCGTGAGCACGGCCTGCGCAATCGTGGCGATTGCGGCGACGATGCCGAGCTTAAACGCACCATCCACCTGCGAAGGCTTGTTGGCGCCCTTGATGCCCGCAACACCTGCGGCAAGATCGACAAGACCCTTGATGACAAGTACGGCCGCGGCGAGCATGGCATTCGATCCGTAGGTGGACTCGAGCTTGCCGGTCGCGATGCCGGCGATTCCAATGATGAGACTGGCGATGCCCAGCACAAAATAAATCAGGGCAAGGATTTTGAGTGTCTTGCGAGCGGCGCTCATAGCTGGTCCTTTCGATGCGGGCGCGGAGAATCTGTCGCACCCAGGTTGCGGCACATATCGTGAAGCACATTGTAGTTCAACGGGGCGATGCATGCGTTTGAAAGCGTTTCTTACCTGCACGGTCCAACCTTTCAAAAAGGAAAGCCGGACGTAAGCCAAATCGATGGCAGTTCAAGTGCGGCGCTGCGATGATGAGGCCATAGCAAGGAGTTGGTCTAAGGAGGAGCCATGATGTACGGAACAGGGCAGGCGCGCGAGCCGCGGTCGTTGGGAAGGCGCATGAGCGATTCCGTGATCGCTGCCGTGTGCACGGGATTGATGGCGGTGCTTTGCATTGGGATGTTGTGGGCCATGTCGCATGTGGGACAATAGCGGACGATTGGGTGCCGACACATGCGGCGCTCACGTATCCGCTTTGCTTGCTAAGGAGTGCCCATGGGCGTCGTCGATCCCTTTTCTGTTGCTCGGGCCGCGGGGCTTGAGCTGATCGGGAAGCCCGAGGGCCTCACGCTCACCGACGGTGCGATGGAGCTGCGCGCCGATTTTGTCCGCATGCTTCCACGGCTCAGGCAGGGCCGCCTGCAGCAAGAGCTGCTGGTTAAGGCTGCGCGCACAAAAGGCATCGAGCAGCCATGGGCGATTGACGCCACGGCAGGCTTTGGCGAGGATTCGCTGCTGCTGGCGGCAGCGGGCTTTACCGTCGATCTGTATGAGCAGGATTGCGTGATCGCGGCGCTGCTCCAGGATGCCCTGGATCGCGCGGCAGATGATTCGGCGCTTGCGGCCGCCGTGGCGCGCATGCACTTACATGCGGGCGAGGACAGCATTGCCGGCCTTCGCCATACGGCTGAGCTGGTCGAGCGCGATGAGCTCGCGGCTCCCGACGTGGTGTATCTGGACCCCATGTTTCCTGAGCGCACCAAGAGCGCGGCGGTCAAAAAGAAGTTCCAGCTCTTGCACCATCTGGAACAGCCGTGTGCCGATGAGGAGACGCTGGTTAAAACTGCGCTTGCAGTGCGGCCGCGCAAGGTCGTTATCAAACGGCCGGTGAAGGGCCCATTGCTTGCCGGCGTTAAGCCGAGCTATCAGCTTGCGGGCAAGGCCGTCCGCTACGATGTTTTGGTGCCGCCGCGCCCGTAGCCTGCGCGTGATGGCCGGCGATGTGTCGGTGCCGTGCCGCTGCGTGAGCGCCGCTCCGTTGCGGAGCCTATTTCCAAGGATGCGACGTCAGATGCCACCCGCCGCAGTATTCGCATTTGTAGCAGGCCAAACCACGCCGTCCACGGTTTTCGCAGTCGGCCATAACGGCCTCGGCCTCGGCGCGTGTGTCGTAGCGGTTTTTGCGCTCGCACGATTTGTAGCGCCAAGCCTCATCGCGCTCGGCGTCCAGGGCATCGCGGCGCTCGTCCTCGCGCGCAAACAGGTCGCTCATATCGCCGCCGGTGGCAGCGCCCAAAAACTCGCTTTTGGCCTTTGACCAGGCGGCTCGCTTTTTGCTTCCCATCCGCTCCTTGCCCTTTCCAAACGCTGGTATCATTGCTCAATCAAAGTGATACCAATAAACGTGAGGTCGCCGCGTGATGATCAGAAAAACCCTCGAGACCGACATTCCCGCCGTCATGGCTATCTATGATGCCGCCCGCGCCTTTATGCGCGCGCATGGCAACGCCACGCAGTGGCCCGAGGGCACGCCTTCGGCCGAGCAGCTGGCTGCCGATATCGCCGCCGGTGGCAGCTATGTGTGCGAAGTCGACGGTCGCGTGGTGGCGACGTTTGCCTTTTTGCCGGGCCCGGACGAGTGCTATGACGTCATCGAGGACGGTCAGTGGCGCAGCGACACTCCGTACGCCGTGCTGCACCGCGTGGCGTCCGACGGCACCGTGCACGGTATCGCGGCCGCGATGTTTGCCTTTGCCAAGGAGCGTGCCGACCATCTGCGTATCGATACGCACGCGGACAACCTGCCCATGCAGGGTGCGAGCCTCAAGGCAGGGTTCGAGCGCGCCGGCGTCGTGTATGTGTCCGACGGCACGCCGCGCGTTGCGTTCGACTGGCTGCGCGAGGCATAAGGGCCGAGTCACATACCAGCGTTTCATCGAAATGAAAATGGCCCCGCGTGGGGCCATTTTTGGTAAAACGCGTCGTTGTGGGACTCGCATTGTTACCGCCTCAGATGAGACCGGGCAGACAAAAGGGGAGGTGCCGGCTTTCGTAAGGCGCGAACCTACGAAAATCGCCGCGCGGCAACGCAGGGCGATGAGCTTGGTCGGGGGATAGGGCCCGCTTCGCCCGCCGGCCCGTAAATTGTATCATCCAGTGTGGAACGAGGATGCCCGTTGCCGAGTGCGACGGGCTTGCAATAAGAGGAGAGCCATGTCGAAGCAAGCGGTCGTTGGAATCTTGGCGCATGTCGATGCCGGCAAGACCACACTGGCCGAGGCCATGCTGTTCTGCGCGGGTCGCATTCGCAAGCGCGGCCGCGTGGACGATGGCGACTCGCACCTGGATACCAACGCCATCGAGCGCGAGCGCGGCATCACGATTTTCTCGTCGCAGGCCGTGTTCGACCACGGTGATACCCGCGTCATGCTCGTGGACGCTCCCGGACACGTGGATTTTTCGGCCGAGGCAGAGCGCACGTTGCGTGCGCTCGACTACGCGATTTTGGTGGTAGGTGCCAACGGCGGCGTGCAGGGGCACACCGAAACCCTGTGGCGCCTGCTTGCGCGCTATGACATTCCGACGTTCATCTATATCAACAAAATCGATTTGGAGAATCCCGGCCGCGATGTTTTGCTGGCACAACTTGGGCAGCGTCTTTCCGAGGGCTGCCTCGATGCGAACGAACTGCTGGCGGGCGGCGCCGCTTGGGAGGACGCTGCCGCGTTGGACGAGGCAGCCCTCGAGGAGTTTCTTGAGACGGGTGAGCTTTCCGTTGCAACGCTTTCGCGCATGGTTGCCGAGCGCAGGCTCTTTCCCTGCTTTGCCGGCTCGGCGCTCAAGGATCAGGGCGTGGGCGAGCTGCTGGATGGTATGTGCACGCTGATGCGTGAGCAGGCGTGGCCGCCGGAGTTCGCCGCGCGTGTCTATCGTGTCAGCCGCGGTGTTCGTGGCGAGCGCTTGGCTTGGGTTAAAGTGACCGGCGGCACACTGCATGCCAAACAGATGATTGACGGGCGTTCCGGCGCCGAGGCATGGGAGCAAAAGGTCGATCAGGTGCGCATCTATAACGGAGAGAAGTACGAGCTTGCCCAGGAAGTTGCCGCTGGCGGTATTTGTGCCGTGACGGGTCTTGCGCACGTTCGCCCGGGGGATGCCTTGGGTGCGGAGCCCGGGTGCGATGCGCCCGTCATTGCGCCGGTCCTCACCTATACGGTGCTCCCGGGCGAACATGATGTCCATGCGGTGTTTAAAGCGCTGGCTGAGCTGACGGACGAAGACCCCATGCTCGGCGTAAGCTGGAATACGCATCTTGAGCAGATTCACTTGCAGTTGATGGGCGCCGTGCAACTCGAGGTCGTGCAGCGGGTGTTGGCCGATCGCTTTGACCTTTCGATTGAGTTTGAGCCCGGCGGCATTCTCTATAAGGAGACTATTTCGCGGCCGGTCGAGGGCGTGGGCCACTTTGAGCCGCTGCGCCACTATGCCGAGGTGCATCTGCGCCTGGAGCCGTTGCCGGCGGGTTCGGGTGTGCAGTTTGGCACCGTGACCTCGGCCGACGAGCTCGATCTTAACTGGCAGCGTTTGGCACTCACCAACGCTATGGAGCGCGACCACCTGGGCGTGCTGACGGGCTCGCCCATCACCGATGTGCGCATTACGCTCGCGGGCGGCCGCGCGCATGCCAAACACACCGAGGGCGGCGATTTTCGCCAGGCCACGTACCGCGCGATTCGCCAGGGTTTGATGCAGGCGCGCGAGGCCGGCGCGGCGGTGTTGTTGGAGCCGTGGTATCGCTTTGAGCTCGAGGTGCCGGGGGAGTGCGTGGGCCGGGCGCTCTCGGATGCCACGCGCATGAGTGCCGAGTACGAGCCGCCGACGATGGCGGGAGACCGGGCGAAGCTTGTGGGTCGCGTTCCGGCATCCGAGGTGCAAGATTATGCGCTGGAGGTGGCTGCCTACACGAGCGGTCGCGGGCATCTGTACCTGGAGTTCGCCGGTTATGCGGCTTGCCATGATGGCGAGCGCGTAATCGAGGCTGCCGCCTACGAGCCCGAGGCCGATCTGCCCAACACGCCCGACTCGGTCTTTTGCGCCCACGGCGCCGGCTACACGGTCAAATGGTATGACGTGCCCGCCGCAGCGCACGTAAAGATCGATCCCGCCACCTTCCGTCCCTGGCGAGCAGCAGACGCCGAGTTTTTCGGCCACATGTGACAAAGGGACAGCCCCTTTGTCACATGCTATTGGTATAACTCAGTATAAGTTGGTATAACTGTTACCAGGGTTTGCCAATCCGAGGAGGCCGATATGAATCCAAATCCCTTTAAGCCCACAGCTGGTAAGCGGCCTCCGATACTCATCGGTCGCGAGTCGGTCATCGAAGATTTTGAGGAAGGGCTCGACAACGGCGCCGGAGCGCCGGGCAGGCTCATGCTCATTACGGGAAACCGCGGCTGTGGCAAAACGGTTCTCCTGCGGGAGCTGCAACGTCTAGCCAGCGAGCGCGGATGGGCGGTTGTCTCCGATTCCGCTTCGCTTGGTTTGTGCGACCGCTTGGCCGACGCGCTTCGCTCGAATAAACCCGTTGTGACGTCAATGGAGTTTGGGCCGTCGTTTGGCCGGATGTCGGTCGAGGCGGCGCGGGCAAAAGGCGAGACATTGCGAGGGCTGGTCAACGAGCGTCTCAAGAAGCTCGGTCCGGGCAAGGGCGTCTTGTTTGCGATTGACGAGGCACAATCGGCGTCTATCGAGGAACTGGCGGCTCTTGCCGTCCTCTATCAGCAGGTGCTCGGAGACCAGGATGCCACGGGCTTGCCCGATAGCGACCAGCGCGGTCTTGCGCTGGCGTTCGCCGGCTTGCCCAGTATGGTTGACGATCTGCTCGAAGAGCCGAGCGTGACGTTTTTGCGGCGTGCCCAGCAGCGTACGTTGGGGGCAATATCTTTGCCCAAAGTGCGCGATTCGTATATCCAGACGGTCAAAGACGCTGGTCTTTACGTTGACGCGGAGACGGCGGACCTTGCGGCGCGCAAGAGCATGGGGCATCCCTATATGGTTCAGCTGGTGGGCTATTACATGTGGCGGTCTGCTGTCCGGCGTGGCTCGCAGGTCATCGAAAGGCGCGATGTCGAGAATGGCCATGCGGATGCCGTCTCCGAGTTCTACGAAGCGGTTGACGCACCTCTGTATTACGGTCTGCGCAGCCCTCAGCGCCTCTTTATCGAGGCTATGGCGGTTGACGAGGACAAGCCGACGCGCACGGCGGATATCATTGAACGCTGTGACCGTACCCAGAGCTGGGCGAGTAAATATCGCGCAAGCTTAATTCGCGAGCGCGTCATCGAGGCTGCCGGATACGGCCTTGTCCGGTTTACCGTGCCCATGCTGGGCGAGTACATTCGCGATCGCATTTTATGGCATGAGTAGGGTGATAAAGGTGACGGAACAGAAGATGAGCCCGCAGGCTATCGAGGTGCGTGGTGCGCGCGTCCATAACCTTAAGGACATCGATATTGATATTCCGCTGGGAAAGCTCGTGGGTATTGCCGGCGTGTCGGGCTCGGGCAAGAGCTCGCTGGCGCTGGGGGTTCTTTATGCCGAGGGCTCGCGTCGCTACTTGGAAGCACTCAGCACCTATACTCGACGTCGTCTGACACAGGCCGAGCACGCCCAGGTGGATGAGGTATTGCACGTGCCGGCGGCGCTCGCGCTGCACCAGCGTCCGAGCGTGCCGGGCGTGCGCTCGACCTTTGGTACCATGACCGAGCTCAACAATAGTCTGCGTCTGCTCTTTAGCCGTTGCGCCCATCACGTGTGCCCACATTGCGGGGCGCGCGTGGAGCCGAGCCTTAACGTGGCTGCAGGCCTGTCGCTCACGTGTCCGACATGCGGCCGCGAGTTCTACGCGCCGAGTGCCGAGGATTTGGCTTTCAATAGCGGCGGTGCATGTCCCACCTGTGGCGGTACCGGCGTCATGCGCGAGGTGGACGAGGCGAGCCTGGTGCCTGACGAGTCCAAGACTATCAACGAGGGCGCGGTGCTTCCTTGGGGCACACTCATGTGGGATCTGATGAAGCAGGTGGCTGGCGAGATGGGCGTGCGCACCGACGTGCCGTTTAACCAGCTCACGCCTCAAGAGCGCGACATCGTGTTCCACGGTCCGGCGGTTAAAAAGCACATTCTCTACGTTCCCAAAAACGGCGAGGGCGCCACGCCGCTCGATTTTACCTATTACAACGCTGCCTATACCGTCGAGAATGCGCTCGCCAAGGTTAAGGACGACAAGGGCCTCAAGCGCGTGGCGCGCTTTTTGCGCGAGGGGCCATGCCGTGACTGTGGCGGCACGCGTCTCTCCGAGGCCGCACGCCATCCCCAGGTGCGCGGTATCAATCTGGCGCAGGCCGCGGCTATGACGCTGGGTGAGGCGATTGAGTGGATGCGCGGGGTGCCCGCATCCTTGCCGGCCGAGATGCAGCCCATGGCGACGGATATCTGCGATTCGTTTTTGAGCACGGCCCGTCGACTGGTCGATCTGGGCCTCGATTACCTTTCACTCGACCGCGCCGGTGCCACGCTCTCCACGGGCGAGCGTCAGCGCGTGCAGCTCGCCCGCGTGGTGCGTAACCGATCGACGGGCGTGCTCTATGTGCTGGACGAGCCCTCGATTGGCTTGCATCCTGCCAATGTCGACGGCCTGGTAGGCGTGATGCGCGATTTGGTGGATGACGGCAACACCGTGGTCGTTGTCGACCACGACACGCGCGTACTGGCGGAAGCCGATTATCTGGTCGAGATGGGCCCCGTTGCCGGAGCAGGCGGCGGTAATGTTGTCGCTGCAGGTACGGTGGACGAGGTCGAGCAATCGCAGGACAGCCGCATCGCCCCGTTTTTGCGCTCGGAGCCCAAGCGCTTGCGGCCGCAGGTGGCTGACGACGAAATGTTCGACCGGGGCCATATCCGCATGGCGACCGATGCCATCCATACCGTCAAACCGCTCGAAGTCGATATCCCGCGCGGTCGCTTGGTCGCGGTGACGGGCGTTTCGGGTTCGGGTAAGACGACGTTGGTGCTCGAGACGCTCATCCCGGCGCTCAAGGCTCAGGCAACTGGCGAGCGCCTGCCAAGCCATGTGCGTTGGGTCGATGCCGAGGGCATTGCCCGCGCAAATTTGATTGACGCTACGCCCATCGGCGCCAACGTGCGCTCGACGGTGGCGACTTATGCCGACATCCATGATGAGCTGCGTCACGCTTTCGCCCGCACGCCCGAGGCCAAAGCAGCCGGCTACAAGGCGGGCGCCTTTAGCTACAACACTGGCGCTTTGCGCTGCCCTACGTGCGATGGCACGGGCTCGATATCGCTCGACGTGCAGTTTTTGCCCGACGTCGAGATCGTCTGTCCGGCATGTCGCGGCTCACGTTATGCAGACGCGGCTTCGCATATCCATCGCGAGGGCAAGGACGGGAGCTTACTGACGTTGCCGCAGCTCATGGACATGAGTGTGGACGAGGCCCTCGACGCCACGCTGGGACTCAAAAAGGTACAGGCGCGCTTGCAGACCTTGCACGACCTGGGATTGGGTTATCTCACGCTCGGTGAGCCCACGCCGGCACTTTCGGGCGGCGAGGCGCAGCGTCTTAAGCTCGCGAGCGAGATGGGCCGCGTGCAGGATGATGCCGTGTTTGTGTTCGACGAGCCCACGATCGGCCTGCACCCGCTCGATGTTCAGGTGCTGCTGAGTGTGTTCGACGGCCTCGTCGCCAAGGGCGCCACAGTTGTCGTGATCGAACACGACCTCGACCTTATCCGCAACGCCGACTATGTGATCGACATGGGCCCGGGCGGCGGTGACGCGGGCGGGCAAATCGTCTGCGCCGGCACGCCGGGCGACATCGTGGCCTGCCCCGCAAGCATCACCGGCCGCTACCTATAACCGAATGTGACAAAGGGACCGTCCCTTTGTCACATTCCCAGAAAGCCTGTTTGGCGCAGAGCCTCGTAGAGGACGATGGCGGCGCTGTTGGAGAGGTTGAGTGCGCTGATGCGGTAGTCGTCCGGATTGACGAAGTTGCCGCAGATATCCTGTCGAAGGATGGCTTCGTGGCTGTCCTCGGTATGCCCGAGCGACTCCTCGTGGGCCTCCCAGGCGTCGGCGTTTTCGAGCGAGTCGCAATCGCGCAACATGGGGATGCGCTCGCAGCGCTCGGGCGCCGCGGCAAGCAGTGGCTCGGGAATCCCCGAGCTCTCGCTGCCAAAGACCAAAAAGTCACCGTCGCGGTAGGTACTTTGCGCATAGGTGCGGCGCGCCTTTTTGGTCAGCAGATGCAGGCGTTCGTCGGCGGGGGAGAGGCCGTTGCGCGCAAGGAAATCCTCCCAGCCGGCATAGGTCGTCACGTCCAAATTTTGCCAGTAGCCCAGGCCGGCGCGACGCACCGTCTTGTCGTCGAGCGAAAACCCCAGCGGCTCCACCAGATGCAGGCGGGCGCCGGTAACCACGCAGGTGCGGCCGATATTGCCCGTATTGGCCGGAATCTCGGGCGCATACAGCACAATGTTGAACATGAATCTCCTTGGCTCAGAACGAAAAACCACCACGAAGGGCACCTTCGTGGTGGTTTGGCGGTTACGTAGGCGGAAAAATGCCCGCTTGGATAAATCTAGGCGCGGTGCCAGTCGGTCAGGCAGGCATCGAGGGAGGCGATGAGCGCATCCTTGTCCATGTGACGGCCGATGATGCACAGGCTCGTCATGCGGTCGCCCGTCTCGTCGTCCCAAATCTGCATGATCTCGGGGTTCTCGTCGATGATCTTCTGCTTCTCGCCCTCGGGCGCGGAGTCAACGAACAGACCGTTCTCCATCAGGCGCATTTGGTGGCCGGCCTGCTCGAACATGTAGCACATGTCCGGATCGCCGGTCTGCCACAGCGGACCCTTGACGCGGATGACCTCGTCGGGCCACTCCTGCTCAACAAAATCGGTGAACTTCTGCAGGTCAAACGGCTTGCGGCGCGAGTACACAAAGGTCTCGATGTCGTACTCGAGCACCTCGGGGTCGTCGTGCTCCTCGGGATGCTCCATGGCCTCGATCCAGGCGGCGGAGTTGTAGGCGCGCATAAAGTCGAAGCGGTCGGTGTCGAGCAGCTCCTCCATGGGGACCTCGCCGTTTTGGGCCTCGACAATCACGGCGTCCTTCTGCAGGCTGCGCACGATAGCCTTGAGCTCGGCGATCTGCTCAGGGCTCACGGTATCGGTCTTGTTGAGGATCAGCGTGGAGCAGAACTCGATCTGCTGGATGAGCAGGCTCTCGATGTCGTCCTCGTCGATATCCTCGGCCAGCAGGTCGCGACCGCCGTTGAACTCGTCGTACATGCGGGCGCAATCGACCACGGCCACGATGTTGTCGAGTGCAAGCTTGGGCTGGCCGCCCACCTTGGCCTCGTCGCAGAAGCTTGAGATGGTGTAGGCGATGGGGATAGGCTCGCAGATACCCGAGGCCTCGATGATGATGTAGTCGAACTTGCCCGAATCGGCGATGCCCTGCAGCTGGTTGGCAAGGTCGTCCGAAAGCGTGCAGCAGATGCAGCCGTTGGTGAGCGGGATGAGGTCGTCGGTCTCGGAAAGGCCGCCGTCGGCGATGAGGCTGGCGTCGACGTTGATCTCGCCGATATCGTTGACGATCACGGCGGCGCGGATGCCGCCGTCGTTAGCGAGGATGTGGTTGAGCAGTGTGGTCTTGCCGGCACCGAGGTATCCGGTAAGCATGATGATCTTCACGGGTTTGTTGGGCATGTGCCCTCCTTTGTTAGACATGGCTTACAGTTGAATCTTATGCCAAACGCCTGCTCTTATACCCACGCGCCGGCAAATAACACAGGCTACTCCCAGGCTCCCCATACATCGGGGCAATAACCGACGGTGGCCTTTTTGCCGTTGCGCACGATGGGCTCGGCTAGAACCTGCTGGTTCTCGAGCAACTTGTCGAAGCGCTGGCTAGGGGTGAGGTGCTGGATGAGCGCGAGCGTCTCCTCGTCCTTGGCCTTGGGGTTGAGCAGCTTGTCGATGCCGCCGACCGCCTGCATCACGCTCGTGAGCTCGCCTTTGCTCATCTCCTTTTCCTTCAGGTCGATAAATTGCACCTTAATGCGGCGCTCCTTAAAATAGCGCTGGGCCTTCTTGGTGTCGAAGGACTTTTTGGTGCCAAAGATTTGAATATTCATTGTTTGGTTCCGCCGTTCTGCCTGATGAAGTTGGTCCTAGCGCGATCGGCCTCGGGAGCTTCGATGCCAGCGGCCTGTCCTGCCTCGATACAATGCAGGAGCCAGGCCATGTTCTTGCCGATGTTGCGCATGGTGGCCAGACCCTCGGCATCTCCGTCGGCGTCGCCGGGCACGCAGCCAAACACGTTGTTCCAGTACGTGGACGCTACCACAGGCATCTGGTTGATGGTGAAGTACTTATTGAGCACGTCGAAGGTCGTCGACGTACCGCCGCGACGGGCGACGGCGACGGCAGCGCCCGGCTTGTGTGCAAAAGCTTTGCTACCGGCATAGAATGCGCGATCGAGTGCCGAGAGAATGCGGCCGCTGGGGTGCGCGTAGTAGACAGGCGAGCCAAAGACAAAGCCGTCGGCCTGTTCGGCGGCAGCGATCAGCTCGTTGACCACGTCGTCGTCAAAGGTGCAGCGACCGCCAAGCTTGCCACACTGGCCGCAACCGATGCAATCGCGAATAGGCTTGGCGCCCAGCTGAAACATCTCGGTATCGATGCCCTCGACGTTGAGCTGCTCGGCGACCTCGGCGAGTGCGCGGGCCGTGTTGCCGTTTGCCTTGGGGCTGCCATTGACCAAAAGAACCTTCATCACAAACTCCCTCTGCTGTCGGTGACTTCTGCAGAGGATTATCGCACGAGCGGGCAGATGGCGTGGGGCACGATGCCGGCCCCGAGGGCCCACGGCAGGCACGCTCACCAGGTACGAGCGGGATACGGTCCAGAGGATGTTGGAGTGCGGGGCCTCGTGCGAGCAGATTGTAAGGGGTCTGGGCGGGTCGCCCTCGATGGCGAGCTTTGAGGCCTTGGAAGGCGGGCTGCTGCGGCGGCTATGGTTTATACTAAGGCGGTTGCTATCGAGTAATTCATACTTGGTTTGATTCGATTGTGAATGCGTAACTAGGATGGAAAGCAAAGGAAACTCTATGGAAACAGAGGATGCTGTTTGCTTGATGACTTCGATTGCCTTGATTGTCCTTTCAATCCAATACCGAAGAGGAAGATGGCTCTGCTCAATTGCTGGATATGATGTCACAAAAAGGGAGAGCGAGATTGATATACGCCCTTACGCAAAGCTGATTTCTTCTGTGACGTTATGGATGGGGCTGCTGTTTTTCTTGTGGGCGGTAGAGGACTGGGTACGCGATTGGAATACCAGCGTTTTTGAAGTTTTGGTTCTACTTCTGTTCAGCTTGGCCTCTTTGTCGTTCGTGCGGCTCGTTAGGTTTGTGTTTATGAGGCGGTAGCCAGCGGAAGTGGCTGGACGACAAAATGGACCAATGCAGCCAATTGTCAATAGAATTTGATAGGCTTGGCTTAACAGATTTACTCGAGGGCATATCCGTGGCGAGGGATAGGTTCTATCTTGTTGAGCACTTATTTGCATCAGGCAAAGTAAACCAAGAGTATCGAAACGGTGCCCCCGGGCCCCGGGAGGGACTGCGGGGACGTTCGGCTAACTGCGGGTACGACCTATTTGCCCAATGTGTTCGGTTGAGATCGGAAATTAACCATCATGCGCCCCATAACGCTAGTCCAGCTTGGTGCCCGGTACTTGTGGTGCCTCTTCAAGTAGCGCTTTGAGCTCGTTCAAAATGGAAACGGGCTGTCGGTCGACGGCGTCCAGATGAAGTGTGGCCACACGAATGGGCGGCTGATATTCAAATGAGCCAAAGAGTACGGGCGACCCCAAGAGCCGCTCGATTTCTTCTGCGATCGTGTCGGTCTCTTCGGGATCAAGGTCATCGAAAAGCGCCACGAACATCGGTCCGGTCGAGCGGAACAGACGGCCCTTGCCGCGCGAACAGTCCATGAGGCAGGCGGCACTTTCTGCCAAAACGCGGTCGCCCGCATCAAAGCCAAAGCGGGCATTGACCTTGGCGATGTCGTCGATTTTGATGGCGACCAGGCCTGCCTTGCGCGCCACGCGACGCATTTCGCCAATGGCGTTGACCAGGGCGTGGATATCGCCCAGGCCGGTCACGGAATCGGTCGTATCCGCCAAGCTTCGGTTGATGATAATGCCCACATACATGTTGGGCTCGGTTTCGGTGCTATCCAAGCGGTAGCCCGTACACTCGCACAGCGCATATTTACCAGCGGTATTCATGACGCGATACTGCATGTAATGGAAGTGCCACGCGCCGTTTACCACCATATCGAGCTCGCTGCGCACGTTGTCGCGGTCCTCGGGGTGAACGCGGGCGAGCCACATATCGAGCGAGTTATAGGGATGCTGGGAGGGCAGGTCAAAATCGCGCACGGCATTAATCGACCATTGCGATTCGCCGGTATCGAGGTTAAGGATAAACGGATAGCGCGTCTCGGAGCTCATGGAGATCGCTTGGAACACCCGGTCGTTGCAGGGAGGCTGATCGGCGATTGGGCGCATGGATGCGTCGTTTTCCTTCGGCTGCTGCACACGGTGCATGAGCTTGTAGCGATACATTTTGCGGTCGGCGTCCATGGTCATCTGGCGACGCGTATCGCCAGCGAGTGGGTCGACGCGCGAGCAGCCAAAGCTAAAGCTAGCGATCATGGGCGCTTTGCCGCCCGATGTTGCCTCGATAAGGTTGGTGCGCGTCCGCTCCAGGCGCTGCTCGAGTTCGGCTTCATCTGTCGTGGGGGATACGAGTACAAATTCGTCTCCACCGATACGGAACAGCAGGTCATTGGGTTCCATTGTCTCGGTGAGTGCACGGCAGATGCTCAGGATGTAGCGATTGCCCTCGGTGTGGCCAAACGTATCGTTGCAATGCTTAAGGCGATCGATATCGATATAGGCGCAGGTGAAGGGGGTGCCTTTGTGCCAAAGCAGCTCGGCATAACGGTGGAGTCCAGCACGGTTGCCAAGATTGGTGAGCGAATCGATATAGGCGCCGCGCTCAAGCAGCTCGCGTTCTTGCTGCAGGATGGCAAATGTCTTCTGTAGCTGCTCGCCGATGGCGCACAGCTCCGTGGGCAGCGCGGCAACATCGAGCTCGGCGGTCGAGACCCCGTTCGCAAGTCGCTGAAGATAAGCAATGATCGATTGCTCGCCCAGGCGATACGACTCGTTCATGATGGATAACCTCCTTGGGCACAACAGTGGTTTGCATCATATCCCCAATTCGGTTTGGATTGGGGGCATAAGTTAGCCAATGGGGACAAGCGCCCCTTCGGCGGTATCGTTTTGCGCGCGAGCGTATCAGTTTTTGTTACCGCCATCGAGCAATGCCTCAAAATCCTTTGCCTGCATGGGGCGGTAGTAGAGGAAGCCCTGAGCGTAGTGGGCACCCATTTGGAGCAGCATGTTCGCCTGCTCGTTTGTCTCGACGCCTTCGATTACAACGGGCAGATGGAGCGATTGCGCCATCTCGAGCATTGATGAAACGATTTGCGCGCTACGGCTTTGATCGCGGTCGGTGGGCACAAACGTGCGATCAAGCTTGATGACGTCGACGTTGACGTTCTTGAGCATCGCGAGCGTAGACTGGCCGGTGCCAAAATCGTCCATGTAGGTCGAGAAACCGCGAGTGTGTAGGTCGGCCGTCAGCTTATCCACGGCCTCGGACTCTCCCGTATAAGCCGTCTCGGTGATCTCAATGCGCATGAGCTCGGGCGGTAGGTTGTATTGGGCGGCAAGCGCCCCCATATGCTCGGCGACGTCGCAGGCAAGGATATCCACGCGCGACACATTGAGCGAGATCGGAACTACGCGCAGCCCTCGATCGATGCACTCACGCAGCCACGAGGCGACGCCCTGCCAAACATATTTGTCGAGCGTCACCACAAAACCGCTTTCCTCGAGAGCGGGGATAAAGGTGGTAGGTGAAATGAGGGAGCCATCCTTGTCAATCCAGCGTGTGAGCGCCTCGGCGCCAACGATCTCGCCGGTTTCCATGTCGACCTGGGGCTGCAAGTAGTAGGTAATGCGGCCGTTTGAGAGCGCATACTGGAATTCGGTCAGCGTGCGGTGGAACGCGATTTCGTGTTCGTATTCCTCGGGGCGGAAAATGGCAATGCGCTCCTTAAAGTCGTTTTTTGCGCGCCGATTGGTAAACATGGCCTTGGCCTGCGCATCGATGGTGATTTCCTCGTTGGAGTCGATGGGGTAGACGCCCATGGACGGCCAGAAGCCCACGCCGTCATCATGCTTGGCCACGGCCTGGCGAATGCGGCTATAGATCTGATGGACGGTGTCGTGTTCAAAGGGGATGAGTACGCAAAAATCGTCTTGGCCCCAGTACCCTGCGACGCCCATGGCGGCATTCTCGATGTCCTTGAGAACCGTGCCCACATCGGCGAGTACGCGGTCGCCCTCGGCCTGTCCGTGCCATTCGTTGAACAGTCGCATGTGCCCCATATCGACGGTGGCGATACACCAGGCGCCGTTGCGCCTTGTCTCGAGAAATTCGTTGGCGCGGCGCATAAACTCGCTGGGTCGATAGAGACCCGTGAGCGGATCGATGCGTTCGGCGATGGCGCTTTTGCGCTCCACCTCGGGTATGGGGAGGCTGTCGTTGGGAACAAGCCCGCCGGCCGTGCGAATGCGACGGTCGAGTTCGCCTAAAACGGCGGCCGTTTGATTGGTCAGGTGCTCGTAAAAGGCCGGAACGACAAGACAGACGGGGGTAATAGTGTCGCCCGCGATTCGAACGGGAGCGAAAACGGCCTCTTTGAGATGTTGGATCAGTTGCTCGAATGCTTCGTGATCCAAATTGTTGCTAAGCACGACGAACTGGGCGTTGCGTGAACGGAAGACGCGACTCCTGCCGCGAGTAATCGACAGCATGCGGCCTGCGTATTCGGCGAGCATGTTGTCGACGGCCTCGGCCCCGTAGAGCTCGTTGAGCTTTGCCGTGCCGCGAACGCGCACTGCTATAAGCCCCGTCTCGCAACGGTCGCGACGGCAGGCATCGATAGCGTTGATCAGCGTGCGCTGTGTTCCGAGACCCGTGGCGGCGTCGACGGTCTCGGCAAGCGAGTGGTTGACGAGCTCGCCGACATAGAGCGAGGGGACATTTCCGTCGCCGTCGATACGAAACCCGCGAGCACGGCCGAGGATGTAATCGCCGGCGGCATTGCGCACGCGGTACTGCATGACGTGACGATGTTTGGAGCCGTCATAGATTTGGTCGATGTCGTTGGTATAGGCCTCAAGGTCATCGGGATGGACACGCGTTTTCCAGTAATCGTGGCAGTTGTCTATATGCTCCGAAGGAAGACCAAGATCGCGCAAGGCGCCTTGTGACCAAAGGGTTCGATGTTTGTCCAAGTTCTCGATAAAGAAATATCGGCCTTCGTTGAGCATCGAAAGGGCGTCGAAAATGCGATCGCTTATTTCGAAGTCGTCGGTGTGGGCTTGTGCGATATTGCGTCGATCAAGGTGCACGGCATGACGTAGCTTGTAGTCGTACATGCGATGATCGGCATCGTTCGTCAAGCGATTGGGGGCTTCGCCCAGGGCGGGGTCGGCGTGTGCCACTCCGTAGCTAAACGAGTGAGGCATCTTGGAAGCGTTGTTTTCGAGCAGTACCGTTCGGCAGTGTTCCAGACGTTCGGCAAGGTCGTCCTCGGTCGCAATCGTAGATAGGATGGCGAACTCGTCGCCCCCCAGACGAAATGCCGCCTCGTCCACCTTCATATACAGTTTGAGATAGAGGCTCACCTGCAAGATATAGCGGTTGCCCTCGTCATGTCCAAAGATGTCGTTGCAGTGCTTAAGGTTATCGATGTCGATAAACGCCATGGTCACGGGCAGTTCCTGCTCCCAGAGTTCCTCTAAGGAACGGGTAAAGCCGCCGCGGTTGCCAAGTCCGGTGAGCTCGTCGGTAAAGGCGGTCCTGATCAGATCGTCCTGACGCTCCAGAAGGTCACGGATGGTCTTTTCGAGCGTTTCGGTATTATTGCTGGCGTTATCCATACTGTAAGCGGCTTTCTGAGGTCGGGGCGGATTGCGTCGGGCGAGCTCGTTGTGCACATGCGTTGCTGCTCAACGCCTTGCGTGTTTCCAAGCCCCCGCCTTGCTGCGTCGTTGGGTTTATTTGTCGGTTCGTGCTCTCGGCTGATAACTACTGAGTAGTATAAACAAGTGTATGGAATTATGTAGGGGTGCCCATGTTGCGGGCGGCCATTATTCGCCAAACGGTAACGCGACGATGTTCGATGAAAATGCGACTGAGACGATATTTGTTGATGGGTATACTTGTTCCGTTTTAAAACGCAGGAACGGAGATGGTCGCATGGCACAGTCAAATATGACGCGCACGGTGGGGCTGGCGCTCGAGGGAGGCGGCTACCGCGGTATGTATACGGCGGGCGTGCTCGACGTTTGGATGGAGCACGGTTTGACCTGCGACCATATGGTGGGCGTCTCGGCGGGCGCGGCATTTGGCTACAACTTTAAATCGCGCCAGATCGGCCGCGCCATTCGCTATAACAAGGCCTATTGCGCCGACAAACGCTATGCGAGCGTGACCAGCTGGCTGCGAACCGGCGATATGTTCAATGCCGATTTTGCCTATCACGAGGTGCCCATCGAGCGCGATCCCATCGACCTGGAGGCGTATCGCGCCTGCCCCATGCGGTTTACGTGCGTGTGCACCGATATCGAGACGGGCAAGGCCGTCTACCACGACCTGCCCTATGGCGACGAGCGGGATATCGAGTGGATCCGGGCATCGTCGGCGATTCCTGTGGCGACGCGTCCCGTTGCTATTGACGGGCATAAGTATCTGGATGGTGGCGTGGCTGATTCTATTCCCAGCGCATGGCTGTTTGCGCAGGGGTATGACCGCAATATCGTGGTACTCACGCAGCCGGCGGGCTTTGTGAAGCAGCCCAACAGCGTGATGCCCATGCTGCGGCGCGTGTTCCGTCACTATCCGGAGTTTGTTGCAGCGCTTGAGCATCGGCATGAGGTCTACAATGCCACGCTCGATGACCTGGCACGTCGAGAGGCTGCCGGGGAAATCTTTGTGGTGCGGCCGAGCGAATCGGTGAAGGTGCCGTCGCTGTGCCGCGAACCGGATGAGCTCGAGCGCATCTACCAGGTCGGCCGCCACGATGCAGAGGCGACTTTGCCGGCGTTGGAAGCGTATCTGGCGGGGTAAGGGTCGCATACGGAAAGCGCATCCCGGAATGGAGGCCCAAACTGGGATGCGCTTTCCATTGCTGAAGATATGAGGCTGCGAATCAGCTGTTCGGCCTATGCCTATGCCTGCTGCCAGGTGTCGACAAGCTCCTTGGCCGCGGCGTAGGGATCGTCGGCGCTGCAGACGGCGCTCACCACAAAGAAGCCGTCGACGCCGGTTGCCTTAAGCTGCGGCAAGTCGGCCGTCTTAACGCCGCCGCCCACCACGATGGGCACGGGGCTTGCCGCGTGGAGTGCGGCCAGGTCCTCAAAGCTCTTGGTGATGATGGAGCCATCGGCTGCGCGTCCGCAGTCGCGCTTGGTCTCGGTCTCGTGGAGCGGGCCGATGCCCAGGTAGTCGACCAGACTCATGTCGGCGGTCTTGACGTACTCGAGCATTTCCTCGCAACGGGCCGAAAGGCCCACGATGGCGTCGGGGCCCAGCAGCTTGCGACAGACCTCGACGGGAATATCGCTCTGGCCCACGTGCACGCCGTCGACCGCAATGCCCTGCTCGCGTGCGGCGAGTACGCAGTCAAGGCGGTCATCGATCAGCAAGGCGACCTGACCGGTCTTGCCGGCCTGTGCGATTGCCTGCGCGGCGTCGCCGGTCAGCGCAATGATCTCGCGGGCGCTTGCCACCTTGGAGCGCACCTGAATGCAGGTAAAGCCGGCGTCGAGCGCCTGGGCCACCACATCGCCCACGGGGCGTCCGAGGGTGTTTTCGGGGCCGAGCACCAGATAGGCCGAGATATCAAGGTTGTCGCGGATGCTCATCGTGCTTCCTCCTGCTTTTTGATCTGCGCTTCCATGCGCTCGAGTTTGCCGGTCATGGTGTCGGTAAATCCAGGTCGAATATCGGCTTTGAGCACGACTTCGGTTCGGATGCCCTTGTTCGCTAACACAAAGGTCGCGTCGCGCACGACCTGCATGACCTCGTCCCAGTCGCCCTCGATCTCGGTGAACATCGAGGTGGTGCGGTTGGGAAGGCCGCTCTCGCGAATGACGCGCACGACCTCGGCGACCTCGGCGGACAGTTCATCGCCGGTGCCGCACGGGGCGATGGCCACAGCGACGAGCGTGTTCATGCCGGCATTGGTTGCGGGCTCGGACATGGCTTATGCCTCCTCGAGCTCGAGTTGGTTATCGGCGATGTCTTGGGCGGTTGCGCGGTAGAGCTCGTCGATAAAGGCGACCTTAAAGCTTGCCGGGGCATCGGCGACGGCGGCGGCACGCGTGCCGGCGACGTTGTAGACGGCGGTACCGCAGACGGCTGCCGTAAACGGATCGGCAGCGCAGGCGTACACGGCCAGCACGCCGCCCTGCGAGCAACCGCAGCCGGTAATCTTGGACATGAGCGGGCTGCCGCCGTGGGATTTGGCCACGGTCGTGCCGTCGGTAATCAGGTCGACTTCGCCCGAGACCACAACGGCGCCGCCGGTGTAGCGAGCGAGCGCCACGGCGGCATCGCGGGCGGCGTCGACCGTGTCGGTGGTATCGACACCACGTACGCGGCTCAGATCGGCCGACTCGCCCTCAAGACCCCACAGGCCGGAGAGTGCGATGATCTCGGAGGCGTTGCCGCGTACGATGGCGGGCTTGTACTGCTTGAGCTCGTTTACCAGCTGGGTGCGCAGGCTACCGATGCCCAGACCCACCGGATCGAGCACCCAGGGCTTGCCGGCGTCGTGTGCCGCCTTGGCCGCGCGGGGAATCGTCTGCTCGTAGATGGGGAAGAGCGTGCCCATGTTGAGATAGATGGCGGCGCCGCCGGCAACGAGCGCCTCGCCCTCGTCGGGCAGATAGACCATGGCGGCCGAACCGCCCACGGCGAGCTGCGCGTTGGCGACAAAGTCGATCGTCACCGTGTTGGTGATGGAGCCGGCCATCGGATTGGTGGCTCGAATCTCCTCTACGGCCTTGACCATATGTTGCTTAAGCTGTTCCGAATCAATCACTGCACATGCCTCCTTGGCATAGAAAAGGGGCGCTGTGCATAGACAGCGCCCCTGTAAAGGCGGCATGCTCCCTACGCCAGCATTAACTGACAGGTTCAAAGGATTGGGCCCTATGCCCTCTCAGCCTTGTGGTTTGCACCGCCGGCACTCCCGCATCGAATCTGTTGTTCCCTATACTAGCGCACCTGCCAATATGGGACAGGTTTATTTTGGCAGGTGGCAACAGGGGCGCTGCATTTTCCCAGATAAAACCTGCCAAGATAAACCTGTCCCTTATTGGCAGGTCGTTACAATAGACGGGATAAAGAATGACCGAGGGGACCTTATGATCAAACTTGTTCTGACCGATATGGACGATACGCTGATTCCTGCTGGACACGATGGCGCCAGCGACTGCGCCATCGAGGGCATTCATGCCATGCAGGCGGCGGGCCTGCATTTTGGCCCGGTTTCGGGTCGCCAGCCGTCCGCGATGAGCTGGATGTTCCGCAATCGCTCCGAGTGCTTCTCGACCGGTGCGTTTTGCAACGGCCAGGTGATGTTTGTCGATGGCGAGGCGGTTGCCTCGCGCGCAACTGATAACGATGCCCTTATGCGCCTGGCCGACTACCTGGAGCAAGAGACCGACGATACCTATTTGAAGGTCTACCGTCTGGGTGATGACTTTTGGGACAACGACGCCTATTGCGTGACAAGCGATCCCGAGCGTGTGCGTCGCGCCATGGAGTCAGGCGGCAACGCGTGGCTCAAGGGCGAAGAGGCTCCCTGTCGCCCTGTCGTTGACGATGCCCCGGTATACAAGGCGAATATCTGGAGTGCCCGTTCGCGCGAGGAGCTCGCCGAGCTGCGCGAGCGTGTTGCCGCCGAGGTGCCGGAGCTCTCGCTCGTGTTTCCCAACAACCGCGTGCGCCTGTTCGACGTTCTTCCGACCGGCTGGGACAAGGGCTGTGCTGCGCTGGAGCTGGCGCGCGCTTTGGGCCTGACGCCCGACGAGGTGGCCGTATTCGGCGATTCCGATAACGATTTGCCCATGATCGATGCCGTTCCCAATTCCGTTGCAGTCGCCAATGCCAACGAGGCCGTCACGGCTGCCGCGCGCTGGCATATCGGCGCTGCGGCAGATGATGCGGTTGCCGGGGCTCTGCATCAGATTGCCGCCTGCGCCGCGACGGGGGAGATGCCGTCGTTTATGCGTCAGATGGACGCGACGGGTTTCGACGTCACGAACGTCTAGGGAGAAAGCCATGAAGCTCCAGCAGCTCAGATATGTCGTCAAAGTTGCCGAATGCGGCAGCATCACCGAGGCCTCGCGCCGGCTCTTTGTGTCGCAGCCTTCGATTACCGCGTCAATTCGCGATCTCGAAAACGAGATGGGTGTACACATCTTTGAGCGCACCAACAAGGGCGTCATTGTGTCCGAGGAAGGCGAGACCTTCTTGGGCTACGCGCGCCAGGTGCTCGACCAGGCCGACCTGCTCGAGGGCAAGTACAAAGGCACGTCCGAGCAGGTGCCGCACTTTAGTGTGAGCTGCCAGCATTATTCCTTTGCCGTTAATGCATTTGTCGATGTGATCCGCGAGTTCGATGCCGCGCGCTACGACTTTACCCTGCGCGAGGAGCAGACCCACGAGATTATCGAGGACGTCGCGCATATGAAAAGCGAGCTCGGCATCCTGTATCTGTCGGAGCACAATCGCGAGGTCATCGAGCGCATGCTGGCGGCCAACGAGCTCGTATTCGAAGGACTCTTCTGCGCTACGCCGCATGTCTTTGTGTGCTCCGACCATCCGCTGGCGGGTCGCTCGAGTGTGACGCTCGAGGACTTGGAAGACTACCCGTTCCTGTCCTATGAGCAGGGCAGCTACAACTCGTTTTACTATTCCGAGGAGCTGACCTCAACCTTTGAGCGCCGCAAGAATATCCGCGTGCGCGACCGTGCGACGCTGTTCAACCTAGCTATGGGCCTTAACGGTTACACGGTGTGTTCGGGCGTGATCAGCCATGAACTTAACGGCCCCGGCATTATCTCCATTCCGCTCGATGTAGACGAGTACATGGAGATCGGCATCATCACGCGCAAGAACACGACACTTACGCGCTACGGGCAGGCCTATATCGAAGCGATTCGTCAGCACATCTAGACTGCTGCGTTCTGCACGGGTCAAATCTCTTTATGGCAGTCCCAACTAATATAGGAAGCATCTATATCAAACTGTTATAAACGCATATTTTACGATGTCCATATGAGCGCTCATACTCTGTCCCAGTAAAGCAACCAATGCAAAGGGAGATATCTATGAGCACTTCGATTCAACCGAACGCGCCGTTTCGTGCCGATATCGTCGGCAGTTTTCTTCGTCCGCAGGCTGTAAAGGACGCCCGTGCCGCCTATGTCGCGGGTAAACTCGACGCTTCCGGCCTTAAGGCCGTCGAGGACGAGGCCATCCGCGACTTAGTGGCCAAGCAGAAGGCTGCCGGCCTGCAGGTGATTACCGATGGCGAGTTCCGCCGCAGCTACTGGCACCTCGATTTTATGTGGGGCCTCAACGGCATTGAGCGCCGCGCCTCGCGCACGGGCTACATGTTCCACGATGAGGAGACTACCGCCGACACCGCCGTGGTAACCGGTCCCATTAGCGGTGAGAATCATCCGTTCGTCGAGCACTTCAAATTTATCAAGTCGCTCGAGGGAGAGGGCCAGGTCGCGCGCCAGACCATTCCGGCGCCGATCCAGACGTTCTCCGAAGTCACACTCGACCGCTGCGATGGCCAGCAGGAGAGTCTGCACGCCGTCTACAAGACCGACGAAGAACTCGTCGATGCCATTGCCGCAGCATACCGCACCGTGATTGCTGACCTGTATGCCGCGGGCTGCCGCAACATCCAGTTTGATGACTGCACCTGGGGCATCTACTGCGATACCGACTTTGTGTCCAAGACTGGCATGAGCCCGGTTGACCTGCAAAGGGTGAGCGAGCTGGGCGTGGCGCTCAACAACGCCGCCATCGAGGACAAGCCCGACGACCTCGTCATTAACACGCACGTGTGCCGCGGCAACTACCACTCTACCTATGCTTTCGAGGGCGGCTATGACCCCATCGCGCCGTACCTGTTTGCACATGAGGATGTCGACGCATTCTACCTGGAGTTCGATACGCCGCGCGCCGGCGGTTTTGAGCCGCTCAGCTACGTTGCCCCGGGCAAGAAGGTCGTGCTGGGCTTGGTGACCACCAAGGCCGCAGAGCTCGAGAACGAGGATGTTATCGTCGAGCGCATCCGCGAAGCCGCAAAGTACGTGCCGCTCGAGAACCTGTATCTGTCTCCCCAGTGCGGCTTTGCCAGCTGCGAGATTGGCAACAAGCTGACCGAGGACGAGCAGTGGGCAAAGATCGCCCTGGTCAAACGCATCGCCGAGCGCATCTGGAAGTAGTGCTGCCGTTCGCAGGGGGCGTCGTGGTCGGAGCGGCATGGATCGCGTACAATGGTTCGGATCGTATCGTTCGGGCAGGTAATCCGATATGCCCGAGCGCCCTTCCATTATGAAAGGACATCCATGTCCCAATCCTCGACGCCCGCCGTCGCCGATGCCATCTACGATGCGTCGTCGCTCGGTCGCCCGCGCATGTTCCTACTCGGTCTGCAGCATCTATTCGCGATGTTCGGTGCCACGGTGCTCGTACCCGTGCTCACCGGTCTCTCGGTGTCGGCGACCCTTTTGTTTGCCGGCCTGGGCACGCTGCTCTTCCACTTCCTATCGCGCGGCAAGGTGCCAGCGTTTTTGGGATCTTCGTTTGCCTTTATCGCGGGCTATGCCGCCATCGCGCCCAACGGCGAGGCCGAGCTTTTGCCCTACGCCTGCCTAGGTGTAGCCTGTGCCGGCCTGCTCTATCCGGTGCTGGCGGCCCTGTTTCGCGCGTTTGGTGCCAAGCGCGTTATGCGCTTCTTCCCGCCGGTAGTGACTGGCCCCATCGTCATTTCCATCGGCCTGATCTTGGCAAGCTCTGCCATCGCCAACTGCCAGACCAATTGGCTTGTTGCCGTTGTCGCTGTGGCGGTGATCGTCATCTGCAACATCTGGGGCCGTGGCATGGTCAAGATCGTGCCGATTCTGCTGGGCGTTGTGGTGAGCTATGCCGTTGCGACTGCGCTCGGCGAGGTTGATTTCTCGGGCGTCGCAGCCGCTCCCTGGGTTGGCTTGCCCGTCGTGTGGGATAACACCGTGTTTGCGCTCTTTGGCCCGCAGTTCGATAGCGGTCTTGCCACGACGGCCATCATCACCATTATGCCGCTGGCCTTTGCGACCATGATCGAGCATATCGGTGACATCTCGGCTATCGGCTCCACTTGCGAGCGTAACTACATCGCCGATCCTGGCCTGCATCGCACGCTGCTTGGCGACGGCCTGGCGACCATTCTCGCATCGCTCTTTGGCGCTCCGGCTAACACCACCTATGGCGAGAACACCGGTGTGCTTGCCCTAACGCGTGTGTTTGACCCGCGCGTGATTCGCATTGCCGCATGTTGTGCCATTGTGCTCTCGTTCTGCCCCAAGTTCGCGGCTGTCATTGCGGCCATGCCGGCGTGTGTAATCGGCGGCGTGTCGCTCGTGCTCTATGGCATGATCAGCGCCGTGGGCGTCCGCAACCTCATCGAGAACCAGGTCGATTTCCAAAACAACCGCAACGTGCTGGTGGCCGCCCTGGTGCTCGTGCTTTCGCTCGGCATTGCGTACAGCACCGCCGGCGCCATCGTGCTTGAGCTGGGCGGCGTGACGATTTCGCTTTCCGGCCTTGCCGTGGGCTCGCTGGTGGGCATCGTGCTCAACGCCATCCTGCCGGGTAACGACTTTGAGTTTGACGTCTCCGAGCTTGAGGAGGCTGCTGAGTAACAACTGCGTCCAGCTAAAACAAGATATGGTGCCCATGCGTATATGCGCGTGGGCACCATTTTTAATGCGTCAGTATCCAGTGGATGCCGCGGGCCATGCGCAAGTCGGTCTGGGAAAAGTGATTGCCGGGGTTGAGCTCCAGCGTCGTGGGAATACCACGTTCGCCGAGCAGCTTTTCCATTGCGCGCGTATCGTCGAGTACGTGCCGCATCATGCGGTTGGGAGTCTTGGTCTCCTTTTTACCGAGCGACAGATAGACAGCCTGCGGGCTGCCGGCAAATGGCGCCGTGCTGGCGCGATCGACAAAGTCGGGAAACCATAGCGACCCCGATGCGCTCGCGGCGCGGTCAAATGCGTCGGTTTGCCAGAGGGACCAGAGTGCGAAGAGGCCCGCGAGCGAGTAGCCGGCAATGCCACGCCAGGTGGGCGGCTGAGGAAGCGATGACTCGACCTGGGGGATTATCTGATTCAGCAGCTCATCAAGAAAACCGGCAGCTTGGCCGCCGAAAGGCTCGGCATCGCGTACGGTCCCGTCGCATGCCCAGGGGCTCAGCTCGCGATTCCAATCGAGCCCGCCAATGGTGACGAGGGCGAATGGCGGACAGTCGAGCTCTCGGCAACACTTATAAACCTCGCTGCCGTCGCCCACGACCACAGGAAGGTAGATGACAGGCGCGCTTTCCGTATGATTCGAATAAACGGTTATCTGCTTTTGATGCGCTTCCATGACGGGCTTCTCTCAGTGTTGTGATATCGGCAGCCCCAATTGTCGCACGCCAGCGTATGCCGGTTGGGCTAGACCAAAGACAATCTCGTGCATCCCCTGCGGACGCATATGGAAAACGCCACCGCCGGAGGGGAGCTCGGCGGTGGCGTTGTTAAACGGTGCTGGGGCTCGGGGCCTTCGCGGGAGCTGCCATGTGCGCAGAGGCGTCTAAGAGCGCTTACGGCTCGCCATGGTGCCTGCGGCGATAGCGGCTGTTCCCGCAAGGACGGTTGCCACGATGGCCGCACCCGAGGTGTCGCCGGTTGCCGCGAGCACGCCGGTAGTCTTGGCTTTCGTGGTTGAAGCCGCAACGGCCTTGGTCGGCTTTGAGCCCTCAGGCTTGGGGTTCTGCTTGGTCTCGTCGGGCTTGGGGTCTTCCGGCTTGGCTACCTCGGGAGGTGCGATGGTCGTGCTTTTGGCGACTGCTTTGATATAGAGGGAGTCGACCGTGGCGTCGCCCGTGCCGATGGCTTGGCCTGCTTCGTAGATGCCGTCACGGAGCTTGCGATAGTCAATGACCTTGCCGCCTTCGGGCGTCTGGATGGCGGCGTTCTCAATCTTGATGGTGCCGATTGTCTTGCCGTCAGCGCTCATGGCACGGGCAAAGATTGCCGCTGTATCTCCTTCGACCGTTACCTTGCTGCGGATGATCGAGATGACTGCGGGTGTGACGCCCTCGCTGGTCTGGGCGATGATGCCGATGTTCTCGCCTTGGGGTTCGCGCCTCGTCTCGCCATCTTGGTTTTCGCTGTAGGGGATGGGGCCGTCGCCGTTCTCGACATAGCGGGCTATGGCCTTGACAACGGAGTCGCTGATGTAGATGTGGCCACCCTTCTCGTTGGGTCGATCGTTTCTGGTGGAGAATGCAGCCGAAACCTCGCCTTCCGCAAACGCGTCCACGGTGGAGCCGTTCTTGACGACGATGTCGTCCTGGTAGGTGAAGAGGGCGATGGCGCCACCGTATCTGCCTTTACTTGCACGGACCGTCACGTTTGCATGATCGAGGGTGATGCCCTTGTGGGCATAGACGCCATATTCAACACCGTTTACGTTGAGGGAGGCGTTTGTGGCTGCGAGGCTGCCCTTGGCCTCGATGGCAGCGTCTTTCTCGGAGCTTGCCTTGACCTGGCTGCCGTCCGAGATGTTGATATTGCCGCCGCTCCAAAGGGCCTCACCATCGGCTGAGCTTGCCTCGACTGCCCCGCCACCCTTTATGGTGAGGTTCTTGTCGGTTCCAATACCCTTGTCCTTGGTAGCCCTGGCGGTGACGGCTCCGCTGTCGTCAATCGTGATATTGCCGTTTGCCCTGATGCCATCCGATGCGCCCGTGGCGTTGACGTTGCCCGAACCTTTGATAGCGAGATCACCCCCGGCATTGATGGCATCAAACCCAGTGCTCGTGGCGTTGACGGATCCGGCTCCGTCGATTTTGATATTACCCGTGGAGAGGATAGCGTCCTCAGTAGATGTCACGCTGAGCGTGCCGCCCTCGTCGCCTTGGATATTGAGCTCGGCATTCTCGTTAGTGCCATGAGAAACGTTGATGCTTTCGATCCATTCGGCAGTGACGATGTTGGTTCCCGAGTAATTCACGTTGAGCTTGCCTGCGGCCTGGATCTCGCCGCCGTTATAGTTGCTGAGCTTCAAGTCGTCGGCGCCGTCCCACGACCAGGTACCGGCCTCGTCGCTCGCCGCGGTGTTGTACTTGTTGCCGCCGACCTTGACCCATTCCGCTGCGAGCGAGACGCTCGGCATGAGCAGCGAGCTTACCGTGAGCGCGCATACGGCTCCCACGACGATGCGGCGCGTCACGCGGCGCCAGCTGCCGTGCGCGAGTCCTATGCGACGGCGAACGTCGGGTTCGGCAACATGGGTTCCGGCGGTAGTGTCATTGCGTTTGGGGGTCGTGAACAAGGCTGCCATGGTTGCTCCCGTTCTCATAGGGCCTATACGACTAGATTCAGCGTATCTGCTGGATGTTGCCGGCGGTAGTGCCGTATGGAGGGCAAAATGGCCAAAATGGGGGAGAAATAGGCCGCACGCCGGTGCAGGGACCGGCGCTAAAAGAAAAGCGCGGGGCCGCATGGCGACTCCGCGCTTTATTGTTCAGCTTTTGTAGCCTTGCCCTTACGCTACGAAGAAGTAGACGAGGAAGGCAAGGGCCGCGATGCACCCGTCCTGTGCGAAAAAGTGTTTACGAGCGTTTGCGACTCGCCAGGGCGCCTGTGACGATGGTGGCCGTTCCTGCAAGGGCGGTCGCTATGATGGCCGCGCTCGAGGTGTCGCCGGTTGCTGCGAGTTTGCCGGCGATCTTGGCTCCCGTGGCTGCAACTGCAACGGTCTTGGTCGTCTTTGCGCCCTCGGGCTTGGAACCCTCGGGCTTGGTCTCGCCGGACTTTTCCTCGGGTTTGATCTTCTCGGGAGGTACGGTGAGCGTGCTCTTGGCGACAGCGGCGTCATAGGGAGAGTCGATCACGTCGTCGCCCGTGCCGATGGTTTGACCCGCCTCGCAGAGGATGCCGCCGCTGAGTTCTTCCTTGTTGCGATAGTTAATGATCTTGCCGCCTGCGGGCGCCTGGATGGGAGCGCCTTCGATCTCGATGGTGCCGATCGCCTTGCCATCCTCGCTTATGGCAAGAGCGAAGATTGCCGCCGTGTCTCCCTCGGCCGTGAGCTTGCTGCGGACGATCGAGATACTCGCGGGCGTGATGCCCTCGTAGGTCTGGGCGAAGATACCGATGTTCAGACCCCTAGGCTCAGGGATGACCTCGCCGCTTTGGTCGTTGCTGTAGTGATCGGGGCCATCGCCACCGGTCTCGACATAGCGGGCTATAGCCTTAACAACGGAGTCGCTGATGTAGATGTGGCCGCCAGCGACGTTTGGCTGGTGGTTTCTGGTAGAGATTGCAACCGAGAATTTGCCTTCTGCGAACGCGTCCACGATGGAACCATTCTTGATGACGATGTCGTCCCCATCAGTGATGAGGGCGATGGCCTGGCCGCCGCTCGCGCTTGTGCGGACCGTCACGGTCGCATGATCGAGCGTAACGCCCTTGTAGGCATAGACACCATATTCAACACCGCTTGCGTCAAGGGAGGCGTTCGTGACCGCGAGACTACCCTCAGCGTCGACGGCAAGATCTCCCTGGGAGCTTGCCTTGACCTGGCTGCCGCCCGAGATGTCGATGTTGCCGTCAGCCCAAATCGCCGCTTCTTCTATCGAGCTTGCTTCTACCTTGCCACCGCCTTTGATGATCAGGTCACTGCCCGCGGCGACGCCGTAACCTTCGCCTCCTTTAGCGATCACTGTGCCAGAGGAATCGATGGTGGTCTTGCCCTTGGATTGGATGCCTTCGGTACCGCCCGTTGCATTCACGGTGCCCGAGCCCGTGATAGAGAGATCGCCCTTTGCCTCAATTCCGTCGGAAGCAGTGCTTGTGGTGTTCACAGTGCCTGGGCCAGAAATGGAGAGGTCGCCTGTTGATTTAATTGCATCGGCCTCGGCTGTCACATTGAGCTCATCCGTGCTATTCGAGCTCGTTATGTTCAACTCTGCTTTCTGGCTAGTGCCGTCCTGCGCCTTGATGGCGGCTCCGGTGTAATCAGGCTCGGTTTTCACGGTGTTCTTGCCCTCATAGACAATGTTGAGCTTGCCTGCAGCCTTGATCTCACCGCCGTTATAGTTGATGAGCTTCATGTCGTCGGCGCCGTCCCAGCTCCAGGTGCCGGCGCCGTCGCCCGCCGCAGTGCCGGCGTTGTACTGGGTGCCGCCAACATCAATCCACTCGGCCGCGAGCGAGATGCTCGGCATGAGCAGCGAGCTCACCGTGAGCGCGCACACGGCGCCCGCAACGATGCGGCGCGTCACGCGGCGCCAGCTGCCGTGCGCGAGCAGTGCGCGACGGTGCACGTCGGGCTCGACAAAATGGGCTCCTGAGGTTTTGTCATTGCGCTTGGGGGTCGTGAACAAGGCGGCCATGGTTACTCCCATCCTCATAGGGCCTATGCGGTTATATCCAGCATATCTGCAGGATGTAGCCGTCGGTAGTGCCGTTTGGAGGGCAAAATGTCCAAAACTTGGGAAGCAATACATCGCGCGCCCGCGCGGTGCCTGGCTTTAAAAGCAAAGCGCGGAGCCGCTCGATGCGACTCCGCGCTTTGGTGTTTGGTATTGTGAATCTTGCCCTTACGCTACAAAGAAGTAGACGAGGAAGGCGAGGGCTGCAATCCACATGAGCGGCTTGATCTTGGAGGCCTCGCCCTTAAAGAGCGCGACGATCACGTAGGCGATAAAGCCCAGGCCAATGCCGGCGGAGATGGAGTAGGTGAAGGGCACGCCGGCGACAATCATGAACGCCGGGAAGCCCTGCGACACGTCGGACCAGTCGATCTCGGAGGCCTCGCTCATCATGAGGTAGCCGACATAGACCAGGGCACCGCAGGTGGCGGCACTGGAAACGATGGTGACGATGGGGGAGAAGAACGCGGCGAGAATGAACAGCACGCCGGTGGTGACGGAGGTGAGGCCCGTGCGACCACCGTCGGCGGCGCCGGAAGTGGACTCGACGAAGGTGGTGATGGAGGAGACGCCCATAAAGCCACCGGCAGCAGCGGCCACGGAGTCGACGACCAGGATGGGACGGATGTCCTCGACATTGCCGTCCTCGGTCAAGAACTCGCCCTGCTTGGCGACGGCCATCGCGGTGCCCATGGTGTCGAAGAAGTCGCTCATGAGCAGCGAGAAGGCAACGACGAGCAGCATCGGGTCGGTCAGGACCTTCACGATGGCAAGGTTGCCGTCGGCAGTGCTGGCAAACGGGGCGCCGAAGGTCGAGAAGTCGAGCGGTGCGATGAGGCCCTCGGGCGCATGGGTGACGCCCAGCGGGATTCCGGCGATAACGGCGACGATGATGCCGATGAGCAGCGAGCCCGGCACGTTGCGGGAAGCCAGGGCAACCGTCACGACGATGGAGATGATGCCGACGATAAAGGTGGGGGAGGCGATGTCGCCCAGGCCGACGAGCGTACCGGCGCCAGCGGTGATGATGCCGGCGTCGCACAGGCCGATCATGGCGATAAACAGGCCCAGACCCACCGAGATGGCGTGGCGCAGGACCACGGGGATGGCGTCCATGATGGCCTCGCGCAGGCCGCAAAGGACGAGCAGCAAGATGACGATACCCTCGAGGAAGATAACGCTCATGGCGACGTGCCAGTCACCGCCGCACATGGTGGTGGTGATGCCCGCGATCATGGCGTTGATGCCCAGGCCTGAAGCGCAGGCGAGCGGGCGGTTTGCGAAGATGCCCATGCAGATGGTCATGATGCCGGCGCCCAGGCAGGTGGCGCAGGCGAGCGCTCCCGCATCAATACCAGCGCCCGAGAGCACTGCGGGGTTGACGGCGATGATGTAGGCCATCGCCAGGAATGTTGTCAGTCCAGCGCGAAGTTCGGTCCCGATTGTGGACTTGCGCTCACTGACGTGAAAAAGTTCGTCCATGCATACCCTTTCCTTGTTCGGCCCCGAGTTTAGGCCGATTGACACGAACTCATTTACTATATCGCCTTTACAACCTTGCTGTTCCTCGCATGTTGATGTTCGGCGCTTTGTAACAGACGGACGGTATTTATCGCATGAAAATGTGTGGGTACCGTATACTTAAGCGGTTACAACGACCCCTATGGAGGAACGTATGATTAAAGAGCTTTGCCACGACGAGGCTATCCTGTCCCAGCGTTGCGAGGTTGCGACCGTCGAGGACGAGTCGGTTGCTCAGGACCTGATCGATACCATCAAGTCGCTCGATGATGCCGGCTGCTTGGCCGCCAACCAGATCGGCGTTACCAAGAAGGTCTGCGTCTACCTGGACGACGCCGGCGAGCCCCACGTGCTCTACAACCCCCGTCTGGTGTTTGGCCTGGGCGCCAGCAAGATGGAGGAGAGCTGCCTGACGCACGAGGAGGTCACCAAGTCCACGCGCTATATCAAGTGCAAGGTTGCCTTTGACCAGATCGTCGATGGCAAGATGCGCGAGCGCAAGCAGGACTTTGTGGGCTTCGAGGCGCAGATGGTCCAGCATATGATCGACCACTGTCTTGGAAAGTTGGTCTAAGGGGACCAAAGCACCGCACTTCGTCTCTTTTGGTCCGGGCGTGACATTGTTGTCATGTCCGGGCTTTTGTGTTTAGCGCCTTTTTGTTTGGTGACAATAACCTTAGCAGGACCGTAAAGCTGGGAGGCGCTATGTGCACGAGCATTCGATTTACCGATAATTCTGGCCACATGTATCTGGGCCGCAACCTCGACTGGAGCTTTGACTACGGCCAACAGGTTCGCGTGATGCCGCGCGGGTTCCACATTCCGTATTCGTTTATCGACGATGCGTCGGCGGCACACGCGGTAATCGGCATGTGCATCGATTACAAGAACTATCCCATGTTTTTCGACTGTGGTAACGATGCGGGTCTGGCTGTGGCGGGGCTCAACTTTCCCGGCTATGCCGAGTATGCCGAGGGCCCTGTCGACGGCAAGAACAATATCGCGGCCTATGAGTTTCCCCTGTGGGTGGCAGCGACGTTCTCGACGGTCGATGAGGTCGAGGCCGCGCTGCGCGACACGGTGATTGTCGCCAAATCTGCCGGAGAGGGGCTGGGCGTGTCGCTGCTCCATTGGATTATCGGCGACAGCCAGCGCAGCATCGTGGTCGAGATGATGGCTGACGGCCTGCATGTATACGACGATCCGGTCGACACCCTTGCCAACCAGCCGACCTTCCCGTGGCACATGGAAAACCTGCGCACCTATATCACCGCCACAAGCGATTTTCCGCAGACGGCGACATGGCGTGGCGCCGAGCTTAAGCCCTATGGAGCCGGTGCCGGCATGCGCGGCATTCCGGGCGATTGCTATTCGCCGAGCCGTTTTGTAAAGGCGGCGTACCTCAATGCCAATTACCCGCAAAAGGAGAGCGAGACCGAAAACGTCGTTCGCATGTTCCGCTCGCTCGAGGGCGTGGTGATGATTGAGGGGGCGTCCAGGATGGGCGATGGCAAGTTCGAGAAGACTATCTATACCGGATGCTTTAGCGCGCGCACGGGCAATTATTACTACGCGATGTATGGGGATCCGTCGATTCGTTACGTGAGCCTGATGGATGCCGAGGGCGCGAGCCCCGATAGGCTCGTGGTTCCCGAGCCGCGTCGTTCGTAGCTCACTGGTCCGTTGCGACATAAAACGGCCTCGCACCTCTTATGAGATGCGAGGCCGTTGTCGTCAATGGCTGGTGGCGTGTTAGAAGTTGGCGTCGTTGAACTGGGTGCTCTCGAGTCCGTCGAGTTGCTGTTCGGGCGTATCGGCGACGCTCTCGAGCAGCTCGGTGGGATCGACGTTCATGCTCTTGCCGGCCTCGTTGCCGTTGACCAAGTCGTCCGAGAAGATGTCGACCTCCATTTCCTCGGCCTCTTCGATCTGAACCTCGAGCGGCACCTGGGTGCGCACAAGTTTGACGGCCGGGCGCATGCGGGCAAAGAGCGGTACGTACTCAATGATGATGGCCGAGTTCTCGAGACCGTACCAGCGTGCCGGGCTTCCGCAGGCGCGGCGGACGGCGTACTTGATGGCCATGACGCGATGGTCGTTGCGGTTGATGTCCGTTTCGGGGGCAAGCATCTTGCGCAGCATGCAAAAGCGGAAGTCGCCCACGTTGCCGCGCGTCTCGTAGATGGAGTAGGTGTGATGCTGCGGCGGCAGCTCACCCGATGCCATCAAGTCGCCAACGATTTGGCGCAGGTAGGCATTAACGCGCTGGTTGACCTTAAAGCCCAGGTCCAGGCGCACGCGGAACAAAAAGTCCGTGCCAAAGGTCTCGACGGAATACTCGTGCGTATAGGGCTCGTCGGTAACGTGCACGTTGATGAACCAGTATGCCTTGGCGCGCTTGGGATGCTTATCCAAGATGGAATAGAGCACGTCGCGGTCGAGCGTGAGCGGGTCGGGGCTGTTGGTGAGGAACACCAGATTGTCGGCGAGCACGGGGTAGGTCTCGTCGTTGCGCAGGCGGTTGAGCTGGTCAATGTACTTGGAGACGGGCAGCAGGATCGTCTGCGTGCGCTCGATGGCGGTGCCGCGGCGCCACACGTACATAAGGCCAAACAGCAGCGAGGCCAAGAAGATCATTACGTAGCCGCCGTCAAAGAACATGGTAAGGCACGAGGCGAAAAAGCACAGCTCAATGGCGCCGAAGAGCAGGGCGAAGACGCAGGCGCCCAGCTTGTGCTTGAGAATGCCGGCGATATAGCTCGTCAAAAGCGTGGTGGTCATAAGCATGGTCACGGTAATGGCGAGGCCGTAGGCACTCTCCATGCGCTCGGAGTTTTGGAACAGCAGCACGATGAAGATGCAGCCGACCCACATGATGTTATTGACGAGTGGAATATAGAGCTGGCCCTTGGTGTCGCTGGGGTAGTGGATGCGCAGGTGCGGCATAAGGTTGAGGCGCGTTGCCTCGGATACCAGCGAGAACGAGCCGGTGATGAGCGCCTGTGAGGCGATGATGGCCGCCACGGCCGAAAGCACGATGGCAAAGGGGCGCAGGGGCTCGGGGAGCATCATATAGAACGGGTTGACGATATCCATCGCGAGCATCTGGGGGTTGGAGTTATTGGCGAGTAGCCAAGCTCCCTGACCCAGATAGTTGAGGATAAGGGCCGCCTTAACAAATGGCCAGGATGCATAGATGTTTGCCTTGCCCACGTGGCCCATGTCCGAGTAGAGTGCCTCGGCACCGGTTGTCGACAGGAAGACAAAGCCGAGCACCATAATGCCCGAATGGTTGATGGGCGAGAACAGGAACATAATGCCGCGGATGGGGTTGAGCGCGCGCAAGATGGACAGGTTGCCGAGCATGTTGAACAGACCGGCGCCTGCCAGGAACAGGAACCACAGCGTCATGAGCGGGCCGAACAGCTTGCCGATTGACGAGGTGCCGGCGCGCTGCATGGCAAATAGGCCGCAGATAATGATGATGGTGATGATGATGACGTTGGTCTGCCCGTCGCCCAGCAGCGCATGGCCCCATTCGATGGTGCGCAGACCCTCGATGGCTGTGGTGACCGTGACGGCGGGGGTGAGGATGCCGTCGGCAAGCAGTGCCGCACCGCCGATCATGGCGGGCAGAATCAGCCATGGTGCCACCTTGCGTACGAGGCTGAACAGGGCGAAGATGCCGCCTTCGTTGTGGTTGTCGGCCTTCATGGCGATTACCACGTACTTGACCGTGGTCACGAGCGTCATGGTCCAGATGACGAGCGAAAGCGCGCCCAGGATCATGTCCTCGCTGACGGTACCGATGCCGCCGTTGTTGGCGACGATTGATTTCATGGTGTACATGGGGCTCGTGCCGATGTCGCCATAGACGACGCCGAGCGTTACGAGCAGCATGCCAGCGGAGAGGGGGATGGCTCCGTGCCCGCCTTGCCCGCGCTGGTCTTGGAGGTTTGCCTCCAGTTTGTTGTGTGCCACGAGGACTCCCTTAGACATCCGGTTATCTGTCTAGGACAAAAAACTTTATGCCGTCTTTATACATACAAGAGCAGTTTGGCACATCGGGATATTTTAGACAATAATCCTCAGCTGGGGATTATTTATCTACGCAGGTAGCATTTCAAAGCAGGGGCTTTTAAGCACGTGCTATCTGGGCGATGCCAGCCTTGGCGTTTGCGCGTTTGCCGGCGAGTTCGCAAAAAATCGCGCCGCCGATGATAAGCGCGGCGCCCATCAGGCGGACCGGTGTTATGGCTTCACCCAAAAGGGCGGCTGAGAACACGACCGCCGAAAGCGGCTCGAGGTAGCCGACGACGGCGACGGTCTGAACGGGCAGCTTGGCGACGGCGCTAAAGTAGAGCAGGCAACCAATGCCGGTGTTGACGACGCCGAGCATAGCGACGGCGCGCCAATCAATGCTGGCGGCGACGCCGGCGGACAGGAACGAGGGAGCGCCCTGCGTGATGAGCGTGAGGGCCAGTGCGGTCACAAAGGCGGCGCTCACTTGGAGTGCGGAGTTCTCGAGGCCCTCGATGTGAGGCGCACCCTTGCTGGCGATGACCATCAATGCATAGCAGAAGGCCGAGGCGATTCCACAGACGATGCCCGCAATGGGCATATTGCCGCCTAGACCTTGCGCTGCAATGAGAAAAGCACCGCAGGCGACGGCGATAAAGCCGGCGATTTTGCTGCCGGTCAGCTTTTCGCCAAAAATGAGCGGGGAGAGGGCCATAACGATGATGGGGCCGCAGTAGTACAGCAGCGAGGATACGCCGACGCCGATCGTCTGGTAGGCGCGGAACAGAAAAATCCAGCTGGCGCCCAGCGCGGCGCCCGAGACGATGAGCGCTGCGGCCTCGCGGGGGCGAGACGGAGCCTGCAGGTTATGGCGCTTGGTTATGAAGAGGACGGCGGCAAGGGTGAGAGCGCCCAAAAACGTGCGCAACAGTACGATATCGGAGCTCGGCAGCGCGATGGCAGCGGCGATGATGCCGTTGGAGCCAAACAATAGCAATGCTGCTAAGTACGTAAACAATCCGTTGTTCATGTGCTGACATCCCCTCTATATCCGAGCATGTTCACTATGGGTGAACTGGCTTTAGAAGAAAAGCGAATATAATGCATGGATAACATGACAAAAACTCATGTAAAGGTGGAGGGGTGCCGTGGAAACGAATATTCAAAAGATGCAGGTGCTGCTCGAGACGGTGCGGGCCGGCAGTTTTACGCGCGCCGCCGAGCGGCTGAGCTATTCGCAGTCGGGCGTGAGCCGCATGGTGGGCGACCTTGAGACCGATTGGGGTTTTAAGGTGCTCGACCGCAGCCGCGAGGGTGTGGTGCTTTCTGCCGATGGGCGGCAGATCATGCCGGCGGTTGAGGCGCTCTGCGAGGAGTTTGGCCGCCTGCAGCGACACGTGGACGAGATGCGTGGGCTCATGCGCGGCAAGATCTGCATTGGTACGTTTTCGAGTGTGGCGACCCATGTACTGCCGCCGGTGATTGCGCGCTTTCGCGCCGATCATCCGGATGTCGATTACGAGCTGCTGATGGGTGATTACTCCGAGATTGAGCAATGGGTGGCGGAAGGCCGCTGCGACTTGGGCTTTATTCCGCGCGAGCCACGCGGCACCGGCATGGCGTCGCGACCGTTGGTGCAAGACGAGTTGATGGCCGTGGTGCCAGCGGACTCCTCGCTTGCCACGGCGGAGGTCGTTTCTCTTGCCGATTTAGCCAACGAGCAGTTTATTCTGCTAGAACGCGGCACCGATGACGAGATTACGCCGCTGTTCCGTCGGGCGGGCCTGGCGGTGCGCTCGAAGCTGTCAACCTGGGATGACTATGCGATTATGGCTATGGTCGAGGACGGCCTGGGCGTGAGCATCCTTCCGGCGCTCATCTTGCGTCGCTGTCAGTTCGATGTTGCCGTGCGTTCGCTCGAGGGGCATCCCCATCGGCAGATCAACGCCATATATCGAACGGCCGATGTTTCGCTTGCCGCCGCTCGTTTCCTCGAATACCTCTAAATGCGTGCACGTCGTTATCGCCTTGGGATAAATCTCGAGGTCTTGCTCATTTTATTTTTGAAATTGAACTATTCGAAATAGCACGGCGTTATACTGCTGCGTAAATTGAACTCAGGTTCAATTCGTGTTGTATAAATTGAACTTTGCCAGCAAGGAGGTTCTAGTGGCCCAAGAGACGTTTAGCGATCGTCTGCGACAGGCTATGTCCGATCGCGACGTTCGCCAGTCGGACGTGATCCGCGCATCGGAGATGCTCGGCAAAAAACTCGGCAAGAGTCAGATGAGCCAATATGTGAGCGGCAAGACGATTCCGCGGCGCGATGTGGCTGAGCTGCTCGCCCGTATTTTGGAGGTCGATGTTACCTGGCTGCTTGCCGGCGACGCCGATCAAGGCGAGGCATCATCACCCCGCAACGATTCCAAGCCCGAACCCCATCCCTCAGCTCAAATTGCAAGGAGCACCACCATGCGTACTTTTTCTAAATCCACCAAGCTCGATAACGTCCTGTATGACGTGCGCGGTCCCGTCGTCGACGAGGCCGCCCGTATGGAGGACGAGGGCGAGCGCATCCTCAAGCTCAATATCGGCAACCCGGCGCCCTTCGGTTTCCGCACGCCCGATGAGGTCATCAAGGACATGCGCCAGCAGCTGCCCGACTGCGAAGGCTATTCCAACTCGCGTGGCCTGTTCTCCGCGCGCAAGGCGATCATGCAGTATTCGCAGATCAAGGGCCTGCCCAACGTTCAGATGGAGCATATCTACACGGGCAACGGCGTGTCCGAGCTCATTCAGCTTTCGATGAACGCGCTGCTCGACAATGGCGACGAGATTCTGATCCCCAGCCCCGACTATCCGCTCTGGACGGCGTGCGCAACCCTTGCCGGCGGTCATCCCGTGCACTATCTGTGCGATGAGCAGGCGGATTGGTATCCCGACCTGGAGGATATGGAGTCCAAGATCACGAGCGCGACCAAAGCCCTCGTCATCATCAACCCCAACAACCCCACGGGTTCCGTCTATCCGCGCGAGGTGCTCGAGGGCATCGTCGAGGTTGCACGCAGGCATCAGCTGATGATCTTTGCTGATGAGATCTACGACCGCCTGTGCATGGACGGCTACGAGCACGTCTCGATTGCCTCGCTCGCTCCCGATCTGCCCTGCGTCACCTTTAGCGGTCTGTCCAAGTCGCACATGATCGCGGGCTATCGTATTGGCTGGATGGTGCTTTCGGGCAACCAGCGCTGCATGAGCGACTTCATCATGGGCATCAACATGCTCTCCAACATGCGCCTGTGCTCCAACGTGCCGGCTCAGTCGATCGTTCAGACGGCGCTCGGTGGCCATCAGTCCGTCAACGACTACATCCGCCCCGGCGGCCGTGTCTACGAGCAGCGCAACTTTGTGTATGAGGCGCTCAACAAGATTGACGGCATCTCGGTGGTTAAGCCGCGTGCGGCGTTCTACATCTTCCCCAAGATGGATGTGAAGAAGTTCAACATTACCGATGACGAGCAGTTCGCCCTTGACCTGCTGCACGAGAAGAAGATCCTGATCACGCGCGGCGGCGGCTTCAACTGGGCTGAGCCCGACCACTTCCGTATCGTGTACCTGCCGCGCATGGAAGTGCTCAAGGAGTCCCTCGAAGACCTCGCCGACTTCTTCGATCACTACCGCCAGAGCTAGTGGGATAGAAGTTCCGCACTATGAAAAGCTCCCTGCAGTTGTTTTGCTGCAGGGAGCTTTCTTGAATCGGCGGAACTAAATAACGATTCCGCAACAGTGGTCGATTTCGTGTTGGATGATTTCGGCGGTGTAGCCCGAGAAGTTTTTGATGCGGTGGACGAAATTCTCGTCCAAATACTCAACCTTAATGCGGCGATAGCGAGTACAGGGGCGCTCGCCGGAAAGCGAGAGGCATTCTTCGCTCGTCTGATAGGAATTGACCTGCTCAAGAATTTGAGGGTTGTACATCAGCAGCGCCCTGTTGCCGTCCTTTACGCAGATGATGCGTTTGCGCACGCCAATCATGTTGGCGGCAAGGCCCACGCACTCGTGCTCATGCTCATGGAGCGTATCCAGGAGGTCCTGCCCGGTCACGGCGTCATCGGGGCCCGCGTCTTCGGAAGGCAGGCGTAAAAAGAACTCGGATTTCATGATGGGTTTGATCATGGCGGGCTCCTTAAGGTGGACACGTTTGGTTCAGGTCATGATACCGCGACATGTCGCATTAATGTGTGCACATAGATTCTGCAGCTAGATTGGATGGCGACACCATAAACTAATGGACGTTTTGCCGAGAGGCATGAATGTTTAAAGCGCAAAGAGTGCGCGACGGGCCCCGCGAATGGGGCGATGATGCCCGAGAGGGCCAAGAAGGAGTCTCATGTCCGAGAACGAAGAGATCATGAACGAGACCGAGAACGAGACCATGGCTGCCGAGGTTGAGGCAGTCGAGACCGTGGAGACCGAAGCTGCTGAGGTTGAGGCTGCTGATGAGGTTTCCGCCGAGGAGGAGGCCGAGGTTGTCGAGGCCGCCGCTGATTACGATGACGAGGAGCTGATGGACAAGATGCAGAAGGCCGCTCGCCTGCTGCGTAGCCGTCGCTTTGCTATTTCCAAGGAGGAGGAGGCCAAGGCCGAGCGCATGGCGAACATCGAGCGCGCCATCAAGCTTCTTGACCTCAAGCCCAAGATGGAGCAGAAGGAAATGTCCGACCTGCTGGGCATGCGCCTTCGTGAGCTCGATGGCCTGATGGCCGAGGCCGAGGCTGCCGATCTGGTCGGCCGCATCGACGACGCCGAGGGCGATATGCGCAAGATCGTCGTCTTCGCTGCCGAGGATGCCGCCGAGGGCCTGGTCGAGCTTGCCAACAAGAAGGAGAAGCTCCTGCCCGAGCTTTCTTACGAGGAGGCCACCGAGCTGATGGCCGCTCTCGATAAGGTTATCGCTCCGCTCGTCGCCATGGGCCTGGACGAGGACCGCGGTCCTCGCGGCGGCCGTGACGATCGCGGTGGCCGTGGTGGCGACCGTGGCGGCCGCGGCGGCTTTGGCGATCGCGGTGGCCGTGGCGGCGACCGTGGCGGTCGCGGTGGCGATCGCGGTGGCCGTGGCGGCTTTGGTGACCGTGGCGGCGACCGCGGCGGTCGCGGCGGCTTTGGCGGCAACCGTGGTGGCTATGGCGATCGCGGTGGCAACC
>CAJMNK010000007.1 GCA_905214905.1 uncultured bacterium
ACTTCAAGGGCGCGACCAGAAGGTCAGCGCCCTTTCGTTTCACGTCACCTTGTCTCAAATGCGACCCGCTCGCTGACTTATGCTCAACCTATGGCGGCATCTCGTTCCGAAGGCACCTTGCTCGCTCTGGCGGGCTTTCGCTGTCCGTCCTCTACCTGCGGCGTTGCCCTAGTTGGCACTTAGGGACGTTCCTTTTCTGCCGGCGCTTTGATCCCTTGGGGACGGAGGAAAAGGGATCATTACTTTGCACCAAATACACGAGAGTGGTCCATCGATGAATCGACGTTTGTGCACATGGCTGGCGCGGCAGTCGTCTCTTTTATGTTTCCTTTAGCCGTCGCTGCCTAGGATGGGAGTTAGTCGGCAGGAAGGGAGCGTCTATATGGACGACGCGAGCGAGCGTGCAATCGAAGAGGACATGCTCGATCAGTTCAACTACTTTGATGATGAGGACGAGGAGCTGATCGATCGTCGCGAGCCGGCGTCGCTCGATGCCTTCGACCTTGTTGGTGAAGAGCCCGACGAGGACGAGGTCGAATCAGCAGAGCCCCCACAGTCTTCGCGCCTGGACTCGCTGCTTTCGAGAGTCCCTATGCACCACGGCGCTCGTGCCGGCGCACTCCATATGAAAACTGACTGGCACCAGATCGTGACGGCAGGCGATGAACTTGCCGTCGATGCGCCGCTCACCGATAAGTCATCCATTATCTGCCGCACCGGCATGCTCATGCTGGCAAGCGGAACAGGTGCCTGGCGCGTGCGCGATACCATGAATCGTGTTGCTGCCGTACTCGGCGTCACGATTCACGTCGACCTGAGTCTTCTGTCGTTTGAGTGCACCTGCATCGAAGATGGCCACTGCTTTAACGAGGTCGTCAGCCTACCCACAACGGGGGTCAATACTCATCGCATTTGGATGATGGAGAGCTTCCTAAAGGAAATCGAGATTTACGGACGCCGGTTTACCGTGCACGAGTACCACGAGATGCTCAAGACCGTTGAGAGCTCAAAGCCCGATTACGCTCCCTGGCAACAGGGCCTTGCGGCAGCCTGTGCTTGCGGTGCCTTCGTCTTTTTGCTCGGCGGCGGCCCTATCGAGATGGCCTGTGCATTTGTGGGCGCTGGTGTCGGCAACTTTGCGCGCTCCCATATTCTCAAGCAGGGCCTTGGCCAGTTTAGCGCGCTGACGATCGGCGTTGCACTCGCTTGCGTCTCGTATCTGCTGGCATTGCTTGGCCTTGGCCAGGTCATACCGGGGGCAATGTCGCACCAAGAAGGCTATATCGGCGCCATGCTCTTTGTGATTCCCGGCTTTCCCCTCATTACGGCAGGCCTCGACATCGCTAAGCTCGACATGCGAAGCGGTATCGAGCGTCTTTCGTATGCTGTATCGATTATTGTGATGGCGACCCTCGTAGGTTGGATGGTTGCCGAGTGTGTGGGACTGGCGCCGGATGACTTTGCCCCGCTTGGTCTTTCGCCGCTGGCTCTTACGCTCTTGCGCATGCTGATGAGCTTTATCGGCGTATTTGGCTTCTCGGTTATGTTCAACAGTCCGGTAAAGATGGCAGCGGCGGCAGGGCTTATCGGCGCCGTGTCCAATACCTTGCGCCTTACGCTCGTCGATGCGCCGACGCTGTTTCCCTTCCTGGGCCTGAGCGTGGGTATGCCTCCCGAGGCGGCAGCGTTTATCGGCGCGCTGGTATCGGGACTGCTCGCGAGCTTAGCCGAAATCAAGCTCACTTACCCACGCATCGCCCTCACGGTGCCGTCGATTGTCATTATGGTGCCGGGCTTGTATCTGTATCGCTCGATGTATTACATGTGCACCTTCGACACGGTCAATATGCTCGGCTGGTTTGTGCGTGCAGTGCTCATCGTGGCGTTTTTGCCCGTTGGTCTGGGTGTGGCACGTACACTCACCGACCCTCGCTGGCGCCATACCAGCTAATTGGTGCAAGGGGAACAGGTTGCTTTGCACCAAATGAGATGCGGTGAAATAGGGACTGAATTGCTGTTTAAAGGGTCAAAACAGTCCGTATTCCACCGCAACTTATGGGTTTGGGGGATTATTGGTGCTCGGCATCTCCATAAACTCAACGCTTACGAAGCGCGTGCCGTTCGTGTTAGGGTAGTTCCATCACATAAGTAGTCGCAGACGCACGTATCACGGGCGGGCGAGATGAAGTCCCAACAGCTCCATCTTGCCCGCCCGTTTTTGTTGCGTGGCGCCGCGGCGTAACACAGAAAGGACCATGCCCTTTATGCCTATCAACAAACGAGAGAGCCTGCTGTTCACCTTTATCATGTGCTTTTGCATGGTGCTCTGGATGAGCATCTACAACGTTGCCCTGCAGCATGGGGCCATCAACGGCGAGGTTGTTGCCGCCGCATGGCTCGGCTTCCCCGTTGCCTACGTCTTTGCCATGTGCTGCGACTGGTTTGTTGCCAGCCCGCTGGCCAAAGGCTTCGCCTTCAAGTTCCTGGTCACGCCGGGTAAGAGCTCGCCGCTCGCTATGACGCTCGCCGTCAGCTCCTGCATGGTCGTTCCCATGGTCATCATCATGTCGCTCTACGGCGCGTGCGAAGGCCTGTTCCATATGCCCGGCGGCCCGCTCGCCAACCTGCAGCTGCTGCCGATGATGTGGCTCGTCAACATTCCGCGCAACTTTATCATGGCCCTGCCCTGGAACCTGCTGGTAGCTGGTCCGGTTGCTCGCTTTGCCTTCCGCCGCGCCTTCCCCATGGGTACGGTCTTTGCCGAGCCACACATGGAGCTCGTGCACATGCCGGGTGCTCCCGCTGCCGATGCCTTCAATGACGTTGCCGAGAGCATGGACGCCGAGCCTGCCTGCTAGGCAACAGCCTCTAACCTAGAGCGTCCGCCGCACCCGGCGATTCCTTTTTTGTAGACGTTGTCGTATGGCTGCATGCGGAAAAGGCTCCAACGGTTAACATATACTCCATATGGGTAAAGAGACCAAAGCGCCGGCACGAGTGGCGCTTTGCGTTTGAAAAACTAGCTCGTCTAAGAGGAACTAGCATGTTAGACCGTTTTACCGATCGCGCGCGCAAGGTCATGTCCATGGCCAAGCAAGAGGCGCTCGATCTTCACTCAAATAAGGTGGGTACCGAACATCTGCTGCTCGCGCTCGCCAAGGAGGACGAGGGCATTGCCGCCGAGGCGTTGCGCTCGCTCGATATCTCCTACGACGACATCATGGACACACTCAAAGAGGTCCAGACTACCGTTCCCGAGTCCAGCGAGGAGACCGAGGCCGCTAAGCTCGCCTTTACGCCGCTCGTCATCAGCGTGATGGAGCGCTCTTTCCGCGTGGCACGCGAGAACAACCAGACCTATGTGTCGACCGAGCACCTGCTCATCGGTATCGTCGAAGAGGGCAACGGCATGGCCATGGACATCCTCATGCGCCTGGGTGTGTCGTCCGCTTCCATAAAAAAAGCCATCGAGAAGCTTACCGCCAAGGATCAGGACAAGAAGCGTCCGCTCGCCGGCGCCGGTGCCGGGCGTCCCGGTGCGGGCCTGCCGTTCTTTAGCGGTTCGGACGCCTCGCAGCAAAAGGGGGGCGGCACCGATACACTCAAGCAGTTCGCCACCAACCTTACGCAGAAAGCACGCGATGGCGAGCTCGACCCCGTGATCGGTCGCGAAAAGGAAGTCCAGCGCATGATGGAGATCCTTTCGCGCCGCACCAAGAACAACCCGCTTATCTTGGGTGACCCCGGTGTGGGCAAGACGGCCATCGTCGAGGGCCTGGCGCAGCAGATCGCTGCCGGCAACGTGCCTGAGAACCTTATGAACCAGAACATCTGGACGCTCGACCTGCCGGGTCTTGTCGCGGGCGCCAAGTATCGCGGCGAGTTTGAGGAGCGCCTCAAGAACGTGATACAGGAGGCAACCGAGGCCGACGACGTCATCCTGTTTATCGACGAGATGCACACCATCATCGGTGCCGGTTCTGCCGAGGGTTCCATCGATGCGAGTTCTATGCTCAAGCCTGTGCTCGCGCGCGGTGCCTTCCAGATTATCGGCGCCACCACGGCCGAGGAATTCCGCAAGTACCTCACCAAGGATCCGGCCTTTGAGCGTCGCTTCCAGACCATCGATGTCGAGGAGCCGAGCGTCGAGGACACGGTCAAGATCCTGACCGCGCTCAAGCCGCGCTACGAGGAGCACCACCATGTGCGTTACACACAGGGTGCTATCGAGGCCGCCGCGAACCTCTCCAACCGCTACATTCAGGACCGCTTCCTGCCCGATAAGGCCATCGACCTCATCGACGAGGCCGGTGCCCGCGCCCGCATTGCCGCCAATCGCGCGCCCGAGCCGGTGCGCGAGGCCGAGCATCGCGTCGAGGAGCTCAAGGCTGCCGCACAGGAGGCCACCGAGAGCGACGACATGAACAAGGCTGCCGAGATCACTGAGCAGCAAAAGGCTGCCGAGATTGAGCTTGCCGAGGCCAAGGCTGCCTGGACGGCCGAGCTCGACGCGAGCCCGCTCACTATTGACGTGAGCCAGATCGCCGATATCGTGTCCGTGACCTCGGGCGTGCCGGTGTCCTCGCTTACCGAGAGCGAGAGCCGTCGCCTGCTACAGGCCGAAAGCGTGCTCAAGACCCGCATTATCGGCCAGGACGAGGCCGTCGAGGCCGTGGCCAAGGCAGTGCGCCGCAGTCGCTCGCCGCTCAAGGACCCGCGTCGCCCCGGCGGCAGCTTTATCTTCCTGGGCCCCACCGGCACGGGCAAGACCGAGCTCGCCAAGACGCTCGCCGAGTACCTCTTTGGCAGCAAGGACGCGCTCATCAGCTTCGACATGTCGGAGTTCGGCAGCGAGTTCGAGGTCTCCAAGCTTATCGGTAGCCCCCCGGGCTACGTTGGCCATGACGAGGGCGGTCAGCTCACCAAGGCCGTTCGTCGTCACCCGTACTCGGTCGTGCTGTTCGACGAGATCGAGAAGGCGCACCCCGATATCTTCAACATTCTGCTGCAGGTGCTGGAGGAGGGCCGCCTGACCGATAGCCAGGGCAAGACGGTCGACTTCCGTAATACCGTGATCATCATGACGTCCAACGTGGGCGCCCGCGAGATTGCGCAGGATGCGAGCGTTGGCTTCGGCACCACCGGCGAGCAGGGCCTTACCTCGAGCGAGATCCGCGGCCGTGCGATGGGCGAGCTCAAACGCCTGTTCCGCCCCGAGCTGCTCAACCGTATCGACGACATCGTGGTGTTCCAGAAGCTTTCGGGCGAGAACCTGACCAAGATCGCGCACCTGCTGGTGGACGACCTGCGTCAGCGCCTGATTGCCAACGGCATGAACATCAAGCTCACCGATGCGGCCTACGACAAGATCGTGGCCGAGGGCACCGACCTCACCAACGGTGCGCGTCCGCTGCGCCGTGCCATCCAAAAGCTCATCGAGGACCCGCTGTCCGAGGAGCTGCTGGCCGGCGAGTGGGGCGAGGGCGATACCGTCCTGTGCGATGTGGCCGATGGCAAGTTTGTCTTTAGCCACGGCACGGGCGAGATCCCGGCACCGCGTCCGGCGGGCACGCTCGGTGGTGATACCGCCCCGGCGGCACCGCACACCGGCAACGCCGCGCCCGTGAGCGGCGGCGTGACCTCGGGCCCCGGCGGCATGATGCAAGCCGGCTCTGGTGCGCTGTAGGGATTAAACATACCTTGTATAACGGGGGCGTTTCCGATAAGGAAGCGCCCTCATTTCTATTGAAATGCGCTTCAATCTGCCGTGCTATACTAAAATCGAGATATAGTATAGCAAAGGAGCTGATATGCCTACGTCAATACTCGATACGCGGCCAGTTCAGATGAACGTGCGTATAGATCGCCAGCTCAAAGAGGCGGGAGACGCCGTCCTGACTCATATTGGCATGACGCCGTCACAAGCCGTTCGGACACTTTGGGAGTATCTGGTCGTTAACGGACGCATGCCCTCGAAGGGAGACGCGGCGGCTCCGGTTTCTGACGGAGTGGAGCCCCGGCGCATGGAGTCAAGGGCCGCGCAAGGCAGCCATATCGTTCGCGATTCGTGCCTCAAATACGGCATCCCCATCCCTGAGTTCTCGGGAGACTATGACGACCTCTATGAGGAGGCCATGGCGGAGCGCTATCCCGAGTGGGTGGAACTATGAGCACAGAAGGCGTCCTCAAGCTGTTAATCGATACCAACGTATGGATGGATTATTTTTCTGGCAGGTCCGACCGTACGGCAAATGTCGTCCATCTGATCGAGATTGCCGACGCCTCGGAGCGGATTGCCCTGTTTGCCTCGTCGCTTTCGGTCAAAGACGTTTCATATCTTGTCGCGGCGGCAATCAAGCAGGAGTGCCGAAGAAAGACTGGCTCACTGAGCGATAACGCCATTGCGGCGGCAGACGAAACGGCCTGGGCATGCGTTCGACAGATGCGCGAGCTAGCCCTCATCGCCCCGGTCGGTGCAGACGAGGTCTTCGACTCCTTTGTGTTCAAGTACCACCACAATGACTTTGAGGACGACCTGATGCTGGGCGTCGCCAATCGCATTGATGCCGATTACGTCGTGACGGAGGACAAGAATCTTATTAAACATACCAATGGTGTATGCATTAATGTTCAACAGGCGTTGAGGTTGGTTGGGGGGTCCAACGTTCCCTCTGCACGGCCCGTCTAGCTTGCTTTATCTTGATAAAGTGGCGTTTCCTCACCGTTAGCCGATGATGCAAGGGCGCTCGGCGTTTTCGACTGGTTTATGCACGCAAAGTCTGGGAATATACAAGGCGCATGTCTTACTGTCTAACCAGTTGCGCCAAGGAGGCACCATGGACTACAAGATTACCGGCTACGAGCCCGCCCAGCTGTTCCATTTCTTTGAGGAGGTCAGCGCGATCCCCCGTGGGTCTGGCAACGAGAAGGGCATCAGCGATTTCCTGGTTGCGTTTGCCAAGGAGCGCGGCCTCGATGTGTATCAGGACGAGGTCTACAACGTCATCATTCGCAAGCCCGCATCTGCCGGTGCCGAGAATGCCTCGACCGTGATGCTGCAGGGCCACATCGATATGGTGTGCGACAAGTTGGGCTCCGTTGAGCACGACTTTACGACCGATGGTATCGACCTGGTCGTCAAGGACGGCGTCCTCACCGCTAACGGCACCACTCTGGGCGCCGACAACGGTATCGCCGTCGCGCTTATGCTTACCGTGCTCAACGATGATTCGATTGTCCATCCGGCCCTCGAGTGCGTATTCACCACCGACGAGGAGACTGGCCTGGTCGGCGCCGAGACACTCGACAAGTCCCAGATTAGCGCCCACACCATGATTAACCTTGACTCCGAGGAAGAGGGCGTTGCTACCGTCAGCTGCGCCGGCGGCGTCGTCGTTACCTACACCTGCCCGATCGCGCGCGAGCACAAGACCGGTAGCGCCCTCACGCTCGACATCTCCGGCCTGCTGGGCGGTCACTCCGGCAGCGATATCAACCTGGAGCGCGGCAACGGCAACCTCATCATGGCCCGCATCATCGATCGTCTGATGGTTGCCGGCGAGCCCGCCATCGTCAGCTTCAACGGCGGCACCAAGGACAACGCCATCAACCGTGAGTGCAAGGCCGTTCTGGTCTATGCCGATCATGCTGCGGCCGAAGCCGCGGCTCAGGTCGCCAAGGGCATCATCGCCGACGTCACTGCCGAGCTCGAGGTCTTCGACCCCGGCTTTACCTGCACCGTCGAGATTGCCGACGACGCCGAGGTCGAGGCCATGGATCAGAAGTCCGCGCTCGCCCTCATCCGCGCCCTGCGTCTTGCCCCTAACGGCGTGATTCGCCGCAACGTCGCCACCGACGGCTCCGTCGAGGTTTCCTCCAACATCGGTGTGGTTGCCACCTCTGACGACCAGGTCAAGATCATGCTGTCCCCGCGCTCCTCGATCACCTCGCTGCAGAACGAGTTCAAGGACCGCCTGCAGATGCTGGCCGATGTCCTGGGCTTCGACGCCAAGTTCGAGTTCGAGTATCCCGGCTGGAGCTATGCCGAGCATTCGCCGGTCCGCGACGTCTTTGTCGAGAGCTATCGCGAGCTCTTTGGCTCCGAGCTGCGCATCGAGTCCATTCACGCCGGCCTTGAGTGCGGCCTGTTTGCCGAGGCCCTGCACGGCCTGGACGCCATCGCCGTGGGCCCGACGCTCTCCGATGTCCACACCCCGGACGAGAGCATGGAGCTCGCTTCTGCCGAACGCTTCTACGAGCTGCTCATCGACGTCCTCAAGCGCCTCGCTGCGTAAAGGTCGCGCTAGCAGCAGTTCGAGCCACGTGCTAGCGGATTGCAAATGACATTACGAGAGGGGGCATCCGAACTTTTGCGACGGGTGCCCCCCTCTTCTTTTAAGAAATGTGGATTGATTGGCGCCTAGCCCATATCCGCCTTGATGAGGTCGAGGGTGCGCTGGCAGTTTTCGCGGACGGGGCCGAGCATGTGCTCGCGCAGGTCCGCCATGCCGGGCAGGTCGGCGTATTCGTCCATGATCTCTTCCATGCAAATGGGCACCTCGTAGGCGAGGTCCATCATGGTCGCAAAGCAAAACTTCTCGGATAGCCCGGCATCGGTGAGCGCCGCCTCCAGCGCGGGGTCGCCCATACCGTGGTATCGGCGGATAGCGCCTGGACCGATGCGCCCCACTCGATTTTCGCCGCCAACGCTCATGGCAAGGCGCGCCCGGCGGCGCATACGCTCGTACGCCAAGCCCGATGCGACATCGTACATGGGTGCGAGCGCTGCGTTTGTGCCTTTGCCTAGGATGAGCGAGTAGTTTTTAGCGTGTGCGTCAGGCGCTCCGATAATGGCGTTATAGAACAACATATAGGTAAAAAGCACAAGATTCATGTGGTGGGGGACTGTGTTAATCAGTCGTTCTTGGATGTCTCGCGTGGTTGGTCCTCCGTCGGCGGTGTATTTCTGGCTTGGCAATACACCGAGCGCCTGGCAAAAGTCCTCCTGATGCAGCCTTTCGATATTTCCGCTACTATTGACCATTCTGTCGTACCGTTCAACGACGAGCGCGGCTTCGTCTTCAAATGTGCAATAGGAGACGTTGGCAGTTGGAATGCCAACACGCCGAGCCGTTTTCATGCAGACGAATTCGTTTAAGGCCTGATGTTTGAACCCAACGACACCATTTTTGAAGATATGGGTAGTGGGGGATGACCCTAGACATTCGCACCATTGGCCATCATGCCAAGCTAGTGCAAATTTGCCTTGGTTGCCGCCCAGGGACCAGCTTTCGTTGGAGCCCATCCATGTCTCTCTTTCGTCATCGCGAATTGCTTTGAGCTTGTGAGCGATTTGAGAATTGGTAAGCGGGCGGTATGTCGAGACCCTGCCGCGGGCGGCGCCTAATTGATCGGTTCGACAAAACTGAACGGCCCCTGCGCAGTCAAGACCGATATGGCACAAGAGGGCGACGGGGTTGTTGGATGCAACGTCATGCTCGGCGGCAATAGCGCGGCGCTGCTCTTGGCTGTCGGGCAAAAGGCCAAATAGGAACGGGCGGACGATGTTATGGCCATACGTGCGATTGGAAAGCGGCATTGTAAGCGATAGTGGTGCTCCGCGATAGGTTGGGGCGTATACAAAGCTGCAGAGCCCATGCTCGTCTTGCCGGAGAGTGCCTGCGATTTCGCCACAAATGAGGGTCGCAAGCTCCATCTCTGCCATTTATTTCACAACCTTACAGCCAAAGGAGAGGTCTGAAGTGTCGGAAAGGCCTTGCTCGGCTGCGATTTGGGCCAGCAAGGCACCATAGGAAGATGGCGTTCCCTGTCGAGCGGGTCGTCTGCCTACGCTTGGCTTTGGCAGGGCATTCGAGTTCGCGATAGGGAGGTCCGCTTTCGTCGTCGGATGTTCGGAGGGCGATGCGATGGAGTCGTTATCGCTTTGCGCAAAGAGACCTATGCCGAGTGCGTTAAAGACGGACAGCAACTTGTCGAGTCGAATGCCGGTGGCGTCTCCTAGCTCGAGCGATGCGAGCAGGCGCTCGGAAACACTGGCCGTTTTGGCGAGGGCGGCACGGGTGAGACCCTGAGCCTCGCGTGCCTGGCGCACGTAGATGCCAGCTTGGCGCGGTGTGGTGATGGGAAGGGTATTCACGGCGATCTCCTAACGTGCAGACTTTTGCATATCAGTATGACATGCAAAAGTCTGCACGAAAAGGCCTCATGCAAAGTTTTGCATGAGGCCTTGTACTGGCGTTGAGTTTTGAGCGATTGTGTTTGGCGTTACAGCGCCAAAATCCCCAGATGCTCAAGCAAGATCTTAAGTCCGATGAGGATGAGCACGATGCCGCCCACGATGGTGGCAGGTTTTTCGTAGCGCGCGCCAAAGGTGTGGCCGATCGCTACGCCGGCGACGGAGAAGATAAACGTTGTGACGCCGATAAGCGATACGGCGGGAACGATGTCGACCGAAAGCGCGGCGAACGAGATGCCCACGGCCAGGGCGTCGATTGAGGTGGCGATGGCGAGGATCAGGTACTCGCTCAGTTCAATCTTTTCGGCATTCTTGCCGTCGCCTTCATCCTCGTCCTCGGTAAAAGCCTCCCACAGCATTTTGCTGCCGATGAAGGCCAAAAGGATAAAGGCAATCCAATGGTCGATGGGGCCGATGATGCCCATAAACTGGCTGCCAAGCGCCCATCCGATCACGGGCATGCCGGCCTGGAAGCCGCCAAAGAACAGGCCGAGCACTACGGCGACCTTAAGGTTGATCTTCTTCATGCCAAGGCCCTTGCAGATGGATACGGCAAAGGCGTCCATCGAAAGGCCAATGGCGAGCAGCACGAGCTCTACGAGTCCCATGGTTTGGCTCCCTCCTTGCGGGCGAACCCGCGTGTACTTCTGACAGGGGAGCAACAAAAAAGACCCGTGGCGTACGCGCTGCGCGTACAACCACGAGTCTCGTTCATTAAGGCAAGCCAGACCGTTTCGGCCAGTATGTTGACTTGCCGCGCCACCGGAGGCGAACCCGGTCACGCGACTACTCCCTCATTCATGTGAATCCCGATGCTACCACATGAACAGCTCATTTGGGTTGAGGCTCTCAGCGGTGTTCGCTCATTCTGTAAGCATCGGATTTCGCGAGCGCCGCGGGGACAAACCGTGAGAAACTATTTAGCGTTTATGGAGCGTATGCGATGGGAGCGATGCCTTGGATAAGAACGAGCTGCAAAAGCGTATGGAACAGGCCATCCGCCTGACGGCACCTGGTCAGCCGATCCGCACCGCCCTCGACATGATCATCGCCGGTCACCTGGGTGCCCTTATCTGCGTCGGCGACACCGAAAACGTGCTCGCTGCCGGTAACGACGGCTTCCCACTCAACATTTCGTTCACCTCGAACCGCCTGTTCGAGCTCTCCAAGATGGACGGTGCCATCGTTATCGACGGCGACCTCACCCAGATCCTGCGCGCCAACTTCCACCTCAATCCCGATCCCTCGCTTGCCACGAGCGAGACGGGCATGCGTCACCGCACTGCCGCTCGCATGTCGGTGCTCACCGATGCCATCGTGATCTCGGTCTCGGCCCGTCGTGCCGTCGTCAACGTGTACGTTCACGGCAAGAGCTATGAGATTCAGCCCGTCACCACCATCATGAGCTCGGTCAACCAGCTCGTCGCCACGCTTCAGACCACCCGTCAGTCGCTCGACCGCTCCCTGCTGCGTCTGACGGCCCTCGAGCTCGATGACTACGTTACGCTCGCCGACATTACCGGGATTTTCTCGAGCTTCGAGATCATGCAGCAGGCAAAGACCGAACTTAAGGATTGCATTGTCAAGCTGGGCAACCAGGGCAAGCTCGTGCAGATGCAGCTCGAGCAGCTCGCCGGCTCCAGCATGGATACCGAGTACGACCTGATGATTCGCGACTATGCGAGCGATTCCTCCGAGGCCAATGCCGAAAAGATCCGCGCCAACCTGAGCCGTATGACGCCCAAGGACTTGTCCGACCCGCAGCATGTGGCGGCGGTTCTGGGTTACGACGACCTGGACGAGGACTCCGTCATGACACCGCTGGGCCTGCGCACGCTTTCGCGCGTGTCCGTCGTGCGCGACGGCGTGGCCGAGAAGATCGTCGACGAGTATGGATCGCTGCAGGAGCTCATGGACGACATCAGCGAAGATCCGGAGCGCCTGGGCGACTTTGGCGTCAACAACCCTGCCATTCTTGCGGACTCCCTGTACCGCATGAAGGGCACCAAACAGGGGAACGCATAATGGCGCCCGTATGCGCCGTGGTCGTTGCCGGTGGCAGCGGCCAGCGCTTTGGTAACCCCGGTGGTAAGCAGCTCGTCAATGTAGCGGGCCGTCCGCTTATGAGCTGGTCCATCCGCGCATTTGACCGTAGCGACAAGGTCGGCCACATCGTGGTGGTGTGCCCTGCCAAGCGCCGTGCCGAGATGCGCCGCCTGGCCATCGACCCGTTTGACTATGACACGCCCATCAGTTTTGCCGATGCCGGCGATACCCGCCAGGACTCCACCCGTGCCGGCGTGCATGCGGTACCGACGGGTTTCGAATATGTCGCTATCCACGACGGCGCCCGTCCGCTTATCACGACCGAGGCCATCGATCATGCGATCGACGTGCTTGTGGGCGACCGCGCCCTCGACGGTGTCGTGTGCGGTCAGCCCGCGATCGACACGCTCAAGATCGTCGACGGCGACAATATCGTCGAGACGCCGCCGCGCGAGCTCTACTGGGCCGCGCAGACGCCGCAGATCTTTAACGTCGACGCCATGAAGCGCGCCCACACCGCAGCTATCGCCGAGGGCTTTATCGGGACCGACGATTCTTCGCTGGTCGAGCGCATGGGCGGGCGCGTCCGCTGTGTCCAGAGCCCGCGCGATAACCTTAAGGTGACGGTGCCCGAGGACTTGCGTCCCGTAACCGCGATTCTGCTTGGCCGTATGGCCGAGGGAGAGGACCTTCCCCATGTTCAGTAACCTGCGCATTGGCCACGGCTACGACGTCCACCGTTTGGTGGAGGGGCGTCGATGTATCATCGGCGGGGTTGACATTCCCTACGAGCGCGGCCTGCTGGGTCACTCGGATGCCGATGTGCTCGCGCACGCCTTGGCCGACGCCATTCTGGGCGCCTGCCGCGGGGGAGATATCGGCAAGCTATTCCCCGACACCGATCCCGCCTACGAGGGTGCCGATTCGATGGTGCTGCTCGCTCGCGTGATGGACTATGCGCGCGAGCTGGGCTTTGAGTTTGTCGATGCCGATTGCACCATTGCCTGTCAGCAACCCAAGATCACTCCGCACCGCGATGCCATGCGCGCCAACCTTGCCCATGCCCTGGGCGTCGACGTGGAAAACGTGGGCGTCGCCGCCACTACGACCGAAAAGCTCGGTTGGGAAGGCCAGGGCGAGGGAATCGGCGCCTGGGCCGTCTGCCTGCTACAGAAAACCGTTAAGGAGTAACGAATGCGTATCTACAACAGCGCTACCCATAAAAAGGAAGAGTTCCAGCCCATCGAGTCCGGCAAGGTCCGCATGTACGTGTGCGGCCCCACGGTCTACGACAACATCCACATCGGCAATGCCCGCACGTTCATCAGCTTTGACGTGATTCGTCGCTGGCTCATCGCGAGCGGCTACGAGGTCACGTTCGCCCAGAACCTCACCGATGTCGACGACAAGATCATCAAGCGCGCCAACGAGCAGGGCCGTACGGCTGCCGAGGTCGCGACGGAGTTCTCCGACAAGTTCATCGGCGTCATGCGTGCCGCCAACGTGCTCGATCCCGATGTGCGCCCCCGCGCCACCAAAGAGATCGGCCCCATGATCGCCATGATCAAGACGCTCATCGAGCAGGGCCACGCCTACGCCGCCGATAACGGCGACGTGTACTTTGCCGTGCGCAGCGATTCCAACTATGGTCAGGTCTCGGGCCGCAACATCGATGACCTTATGGTTGGCGCGCGCATCGAGGAGAACGAGGACAAGAACGACCCGCTCGACTTTGCCCTGTGGAAGGCTGCCAAGCCCGGCGAGCCCAGCTGGCCGAGCCCCTGGGGCGAGGGCCGTCCCGGTTGGCACACCGAGTGCGCCGCCATGGTGCATCGCTACCTGGGCACCCCGATCGACATCCACGGCGGCGGCTCCGACCTTGCCTTCCCGCATCACGAGAACGAGTGCGCCCAGGCCACCTGCGCCTGGCACCAGGGCTTCTCCAACACCTGGATGCACACGGGCATGCTGCTGGTAGACGGCGAGAAAATGTCCAAGTCGCTCGGCAACTTCTTTACGCTGGCCGAGGTCCTCGAGCAGCATTCCGCTGCCGCCCTGCGCCTGCTGATGCTGCAGACGAGCTATCGCTCGCCGCTCGACTTTTCTTGGGAGCGCTTGGAGGGTGCCGAGAACTCGCTCACGCGTATCGCCGGTACGGTCGAGAACCTGCGCTGGGCCGCGAACCATGCGACGGCCGATGCCGATGAGGCAGCATCCGAGGCGTTTGCCGCCAAGGCCGCCGAGACCCGTGCCACCTTTAAGGAGTGCATGGACGACGACTTTAACACCGCCGGTGCCATGGGTGCCGTCTTTGGCTTTGTGACCGAGTGCAACCAGTACCTGGAGCAGGCGGGCGACGCTGCCGACAAGGCCGCCGCGCTTGCCGCCGCCGATACGCTGGTCGAGCTGCTCGATACGTTTGGCGTTGAGCTCCCCGAGCCCAAGGTCGAGCTGCCGCTGGGTCTGCTGGGTGTTGCCGCCGGCCTGGTCGCCTACACGGGCGACGACGTGGACGAGGCCGCTGCCAAGATTCTCGAGGCCCGCGCCGAGGCCCGCGCTGCCAAGAACTGGGATCTGGCCGACGCCATCCGCGACCAGCTCAAGGACCTGGGCCTCACCATTGAGGATACTGCCGCGGGCACTCGTATTAAATCTCTCTAATCCCCGCGGGTTTCCCAAGCACCCGACCTTGCCGTTCAAACCGTCGCTCGCGTACTCAAGTACGCGTCGCTCCTCTTTCACGGCAATCTCGGGCACTTGGAAAACCCGTACCGACCGCTTGAGCTATTCGTCTTAAGCGGTCGCTTCTTTTGTCCTGTTTGAAAATTTTTTAAAGGAGGCCGTTTTATGGCCGACAATCGCAAGCGTGCGCCTCGTGGCGGCAAGCAGACTGCTTCTGGCTCGCGTCCGATTCGCCGCAACGACCGCGCTGCCACTCCCAAGGGCCAGCGCGATCGCGCCCAGGCCGCACGTCCGCAACGCGATCGTAACCGCGACGCTGTCCAGGTTCCCAAGGGCGAGTTTATCGAAGGTCGTCGTGCTGCCGCCGAGGCACTGCGCACCGGTTTTCCCATCAAGTGCGCGCTCATCGCCGAGGGCGGGGAGCGCGATGCCGCTCTGTCGCGCCTGGTCGATGACCTCAACGCCACGGGCGTCCGCATTAAGTATGTGCCGCGCGCGCAGCTCGATGCGCTGTCGAGCCATGGCGCTCACCAGGGCATTGCGCTCGAGGTGGGCAACTTCCCTTACGCCGATGTCGCCGACATCCTCGACCGCGCAGGCGAGGGCCCGGCGCTTGTCGTGGTGCTCGACCATGTGACCGACGACGGTAACTTTGGCGCCATCGTGCGCTCTGCCGAGGTTGTGGGCGCAGCGGGCGTCATCATCGCCAACAAGCGTGCCGCCGGCGTGACCGTGGGCAGCTACAAGACCTCCGCCGGCGCCGTCATGCATCTGCCTATCGCGCAGGTGCCCAATATCGCCCGTGCGCTCGATGACCTCAAGGCCGCCGGCTTTTGGGTGGGTGGCGCTTCCGAGCATGCCGAGGGCAGCTGCTGGGATGCTCCCTTCGAGGGCCGCGTGGCGCTCGTCATGGGCTCCGAGGGCGACGGCATCTCGCGTCTGGTGCTCGAGAAATGTGACTTTTTGACCAAGCTTCCCCAGCGCGGCATGACCGAGAGTCTCAACGTGGCCCAGGCGACCACCGCGCTGTGCTTTGAGTGGCTGCGCCGCAATGCCGGCGAGCTCATGGGGGAGGAGTAGCGCATGTCCAAGAAGAACCGCGCCAAGTCCAAGGCCAAGCGCTTTGGCGAAGGCTCGGCCAAGCCGATTGTTTCGGCCACGACCTATGGCGTGGGCGGCAATGCGTTTGCGCAGGCCATCGCCGACCCGGTCTCGACGGTGCACTCCAATAAGCCCGAGCTGCTGGTGGTCGACGGCTACAACGTGATCCACTGCACGCCGCGCTACGAAAAGCTCGTCTACGACCATTCCGATGATCCGTATTCCAGCGACGTTCACGATATGGCGCGCACCGCCCTCATCAACGACGTCGCCGCCTTTGCCCAGGGCCGCTACGAGGCCGTGATCGTGTTCGACGGCGCGGGCAATATCTCCAACGAGCGCCCCAACCTGCCGGCCCGCGGCGTGCGCATCGAGTTTTCGCCGACGGGCGTCTCTGCCGATACTGTGGTGCAAAAGCTCTGCATCGAGGCACGCGAGGAAGGCCGCGCGTGCTCCGTGGTGTCGAGCGACGGCACGATCCAGGCCGTCGTCATGGGTAAGGGCGTTACGCGCATCTCGAGCCGCATGCTGGTGGACGAGATCAAGCAGATAGATAACGATGTTCACGAGGCAGGGGAAGCTCCGCAGATCAAGATGACCCTGGGCAGCCGCCTGAGCCCCGATGCCCTGGCCAAGCTCAAGGCCCTTCGCGGGAGGTAGGGGAGTATCTATAGAGACCCGTTTCCCAATTGGCCGGTCCGTTGATTTGTAATCAACGGACTGTGGGTTGCCGCCGCCAGAACGAATAGTTTTTGGTTTTGACGAACAGATAAGACTGTTCGTTCTGACGAATGGTTTTTGAGATGTGGTCGGTCGAAGGGTCTGTTGCGCCCCGTCCCCAATTCCTTTATCCTAAACAGGCTTCGCGCGAAAGCGCCAAGTGTGCCAGTGTGGCGCAACGGTAGCGCAACTGATTTGTAATCAGTGGGTTGCGGGTTCGATTCCTGTCACTGGCTCCATGAGAGTTTCGGGCTCTGTCTCTATATGGGACAGAGCCCGTTTCTATTTAGGTGGTGCGCCATCGGGTTAGCGCCCATCCCGTTTTTGGTTTGTCTCGTCCTCCAGTTTGTCTAAATCTGTAACACCAAGACCGATATTCGGCATCTAACTGTTACAGATTGAGATGAAACTTAGGGTGTTTTAGGAATATCTTGATCTGTAACATGTAGAGGCGGAATAGGCCTCTTGCTGTTACAGATCGAGACAAGGGCGGGCGCGGATCTGGATGTCCTGCTCGAGCGTGGATTTCTGGATACGCGAGCGAAGAAAATCTCCCGACCGGAGAACGAGCGTGGATAATTAACTTGGATAGGGAGCTAAGGTAAACACCGATTGTCTATCGACGGCTTTAGAAACAACGACCCCGATTTCATTGTGGAATCGGGGTCGTTTGTGCCTCAGGAATCCGAATGGATTAATCGAGCTCCTAAGGAACTTCTTGGGTTCTTGCTAATGGTCTGCCGAGGATGTCCCCAATGCAAACAGCGGGCATCTACTCAATATAGCTGGGGTTCTTCTTGATGATCACGCGTGCAGCGATGAAGGAGACGACGATGGCGATGATGGCGACAACGCATGCCAGCACGAAGTTACCCATGGACCCATCGGGAGCGATAAAGATGAGTGCCGAAAGAAGGCCGGGGCATGCTCCCGCAACATACTCTTTCAGAACAAAGATGCCTGCAGGGAGTCCAGCGCAGAGCGCGCCGATTGCCGTGCCGACAAGCAGGCGGGGACGCTCGATGAGGCAACCGTAGAACGCGGGCTCGGTTACGCCACAGAGTGCGGTGACGGCAACCGTGGTGACCATACCCCTCTTCTCTTTGTTTCCCTTCATGGCAGTTGCCAGGGCGAGGCTCGTGCCGCCAATGCAGAGGTTCGAGATGAATCCAAAGATAATGGGTGCCCAACCGAGCTGCGCCAGGCTCGTAACTTCGATTGCGATGTAAGCCTTATCGAGACCGAGCATGACGAAATAGGGGTTAAGGGCTGCCAGGATCGGAGTAGCGATAAATGCCACGTTGTCCATAAGCCACGTGACGGCATCGCTCAGCGCGTAGCCCATCATGCTGCCGGCGGGGCCAAGGATAATAAGCTCGACGGGCACGACGATGATCATGGTGAGCAGCGGCTTTAAGAACAGTTTGGTAACGTCGGGAATGATCTTCTGAAGGCCGCGGTCGACAAAGTACATGAATACAACGCCCAGTACGATGGGCACTACCGTACTCGAATAGTCGTTCGTCGGGATGGGAATACCAAGAAAGTCGAGACCCTCGGCACCGCTAATGGACGAGCTGATCATGATCGCGCCCAGCAATGCGCCCATGATGGGCTGCATCTTCATGACGGCCGCGAGCTGATAACCAAGATAAACGGGTAAGAAGCTAAACGAAGCGCTAAAGATCGCCAACAGGACCTGGGCGGTTCCGCTATCGGTGCTCAATCCGCAATAATTGACCAGGAGATTCTTGATCGAAAGAATGAGTCCGCCAACGATGAGCGCCGGGACGATGGGCATGAATACCTGTGCAGAGACGTTCCCGAATTTCTCAATCAAGCCCATGGCGGTGTTACCGCTTTTAATGCCTTCTGCAAGGTCTTTGGCGGTTTGGGCATCGTCGGCAACCGTGCCACCGCCGACTTCGATTCCCGCGAAGTCGAGGAAGTCGTTGTAAGCCTCGGTGACGTTGGGGCCGATGATCACCTGAAGCTGGCCACCGCTGACTACTGCCCCGAGCGCCTGATCGGCCGATTTGGCGAGCTGGAGATCGATGATCGAGGTGTCTCGTGCGTCGATGCGAAGGCGCGTCGCACAATGAGTTACCGATGTAATGTTCTCTTTGCCGCCAACAGCCTTTAGGACTGTTTCGGACATTGCCTGATATTTCATCTCTTTCTCCTAGCCTTCCTGCTCCTGATACTTCGAGATAAGGTCTCGGTACCAATACCAGCTCTTTTTGGGGGTGCGCTCCAGATTGTTCTCGAAGTCGATATGGACAAGTCCGTATCGTTTTTCGTAGCCGTTGATCCAGCTATACAGATCCATCGTCGACCAGAGGTAGTAGCCCTCAACGCGCGCGCCGTCGCGCTTAGCCCTCATCATGTGCTCGATGAACTGGCCCAGAAGCTCGATGCGGTCATCATCGTGGATCATTCCGTCTGCGTCTGGTTGCTCATAGGCGCCATGTCCGTTTTCCGTAATAAAGATGCGGGGCGCGTCATAGCGCTCGTGGACATCCATGATGGTTGAATACATGCAACCTGGGAGTATTTCGCGGCCCCATTTATTGCGGGGAACATTGCTGTCGCGGGCGCTTTCAAACAAGGGCGCAATGCATTTTCCTTCGACCTTTTTGCTCGAACCGCCCTTATTGTTCGCCGAAACGGCAAGCTCTCCACCGTGCCAGTCGGTTACATACTCTCGGCAATACACGTTGAGTCCAATAAAATCGACTTTACCGTCTCTGAATTCTTCTACGTCATTTGGGGATCGATAGAGCGAGACGCCAAGTTTTTCAAGGATTTCGTCCATTTCTGGCGGCAGTTGACCCTGAAGCGCTGGTGCCAGAATCATGCGATTGGCGAAAAAGTCTGCGTATCGAAATACGTCATCAGGGTGCTCGGTTGCCGGGTCGAGTTCGACAACGCCGCCATCGTGGACGGCGCCGATGATGCCGTCGTAGCCCATTTGACGATATGTTCGGACTGCGAGTGCGCTCGCGCGCATCAGGTTGTACTGAAACTGCATGTACGACTGAACGTCGAGCGATCGATTGGGGGGATAGTTGCCCAACATGTTTACGCAGTAGCTGTAGAAATGCGGCTCGTTAACGGTAGCCCAGATTTTGACGCGGTCTCCAAAGCGCTCAAAGCAAATCTTGGCGTATTTGCAGAACCACTCTGCCATGTCGTTGTTCAGCCATCCGCCTTTGCAAGCAAGCGTGAATGGTAGATCGTAATGGAACAGCGTAACGTTGGGCTCTATGCCATTTTCGAGGCAACAATCAATGACCCGATTATAAAAATCGATACCCTCTTCATTCACTTCGCCGATACCCGTGGGGATGATTCGACTCCATGAAAGAGAGAAGCGATAAGTGTTTTGTCCGCCTTCTTTCATCATGCGGATATCTTCTTCATAGCGATGGTAGAAGTCGCAAGATACATCACCGTCAACATGGTTGATGTTCTTATTGCTTGTGTGGCTAAAGAAATCCCACTCGCCAAGGCCTTTGCCGTCTTCGTTCCAGGCACCCTCGCACTGATAAGACGCCGTGGCGGAACCCCAGAGAAACGGCATGTTGTTCACGTTGTCCATGAATCCCCTTTCCATCATTCAACACGGTGGATACGTGTGGCGGAATTACGATTAAGATGACGTCAACTGATTTGAATCATAGGAGAACGACCAAAGCTGTTTGATTCAATAAATGAACCATGATTTCGAGGAGAGCGGAAAGAGGGATCACGTGAATATCAATGACTTCGATGTGCTCAATCGCATTAGCTCAATCATCAACAGCGAGTTTGGGTCAAACGATGCCGCCATCGCTCGATATCTCATCGCTCACATTAGGCGTTCGAGCGAAATCAATGTTGCCGCAATAACCCGCGATGCATTCGTGACCCGTTCCGCTGTTCGTCGTTTCTGCAATCGATTGGGCTACCAGTCTCTTAGCGATTTGAAAGAATCATTTACTCAATCAGTCTTTCCAAGCGACTTAAGCCATCGAGAGGAGGAATTTGGCTACGAGGAGTACAGGGCAGAGCTCGACGTTCGCATGATCGAGATGTTCGCTGAGGTTGAAAGCGGCGTGTCCGATATCGCTATTAAGCACCTTGCCGACGAAATTGATGGCCATAAAAACGTTGAAATCTGGTGCACCAATAATGTGAGCGCCAATCTCGTACGATTTCAGCAGGAAATGTTTTATGCGGGCAAGATAGTTCGCATAGTTGCTGGGGCTAACGTCGCAGAATTGAAAAACATGGGAGACGTTTCGCAGTCATTGATAATTCTCGTATCGGTCTCCGGGCTATTTGCGTCACAGGCACGTGAGTATCTTGATTGCCGTTCGGGCAGGAAGATTCTAATTACTGCGTTTAGCAACGATGACAAATCGAGGTCTTTTGACTGTGTATATCGTCTTGGTAATGCGGGAAACGGAATTGACCGACTCGGCGTTTATTCGAAATATGCCATGACTTATTTCTTCGACTTGCTATCGTCGTGTTACTTGAGTCGCTACCCCTGCACCAAGGGGGAGCCGCTCTATGGGTCTACTTTGGCCTGGCCCGAGTAGTTCGGCTCTATAGTTCTCCCGCCTAGAGAATGAGCGTGGATAATCTGCCACTTTGGCCTCAGAAACACGCCAAAAGTGGGAGATTATCCACGCTCGATGTCAAACGGGAGAAAATCCACGCTCGATTGTGCCGGTGAAGGCCGATCACGACCTATGTAATAAGCGCAAGGGATCCGTTATCGAGGGTCGAGACTGCAGACATACTCCATTACGCCAAAGTGTTCCCTTGGGAAATGACGCCGGCATTGCCAAATTAATCACTCCAGATAATCAAACTCAACAAAACCGCAGGTCAAAGGTATATAGATACGCCCGGGACCGTGTATCTAGAGGTTTTCGTTGACAGCCCCCAAGGTTGCATCGTATTATCTTTTTCGTTCGCGGGGGCGGCGGTCCAAAAGACCAAAGAACCTGCGGATACTTGAACGATTGGGAGTTTGCCCGAGTGGTTAATGGGGACGGGCTGTAAACCCGTTGGCTCTGCCTACATAGGTTCGAATCCTATAGCTCCCACCCGTCAAGTGCCTGTATAGCTCAGTCGGTAGAGCACTTCGTTGGTAACGAAGAGGTCACCAGTTCAAGTCTGGTTGCAGGCTCCATCCGGCGGTGTAGCTCAGTTGGTTAGAGCACACGGTTCATACCCGTGGCGTCACTGGTTCGAATCCAGTCACCGCTACCATAGGTAACACGGTGGCTTCTCAATAGTATGTTGAGAGGCCACTATGGTATAAAGGCAAAGTCCCGTCCGGGGACGACCTGTTTAGAGGAGGGCTTTATGGCCAAAGAGAAGTTTGAGCGCACTAAGCCGCATGTTAACATCGGCACCATTGGTCACGTCGACCACGGCAAGACCACGCTGACCGCTGCCATCACCAAGGTTCTCTCCGAGACCGAGGGCTGCAAGGCTGACTTCACTGCGTTCGAGAACATCGACAAGGCTCCCGAGGAGCGCGAGCGCGGCATTACGATCTCCGTCTCCCACGTCGAGTACGAGACTGCTGCCCGTCACTACGCTCACGTTGACTGCCCGGGCCACGCTGACTACGTCAAGAACATGATCACCGGTGCTGCTCAGATGGACGGCGCTATCCTGGTCATCGCCGCTACCGACGGCCCCATGGCTCAGACCCGCGAGCACATCCTGCTCGCCCGTCAGGTCGGCGTTCCCTACATCGTCGTCTTCCTGAACAAGTGCGACATGGTTGACGATGACGAGCTCATCGACCTCGTCGAGATGGAGACCCGTGAGCTCCTCTCCGAGTACGATTTCCCCGGCGACGACATCCCCGTCATCCGTGGTTCCGCTCTGGGCGCTCTCGAGGGCGACACCAAGTGGATGGACGCCATTCGCGAGCTCATGAACGCTGTCGACGAGTACATCCCGACGCCTGCTCGTAACAACGACCTCCCGTTCCTGATGGCCGTTGAGGACGTTATGACCATCTCCGGCCGTGGTACCGTTGCTACCGGCCGTGTCGAGCGCGGTGAGCTCAAGCTCAACGAGCCCGTCGAGATCGTCGGCATCAAGGATACCCAGAACACCGTCGTTACCGGTATCGAGATGTTCCGTAAGTCCATGGACTTCTGCGAGGCTGGCGACAACGTCGGTCTGCTGCTCCGCGGCATCAAGCGCGAGGACATCGAGCGCGGCCAGGTTCTCTGCAAGCCCGGTTCGGTTACCCCGCACACCAAGTTCACCGGCGAGATCTACGTTCTGACCAAGGAGGAGGGCGGCCGTCACACCCCGTTCTTCGATGGTTATCGTCCTCAGTTCTACTTCCGTACCACCGACGTTACCGGTACGGTCAAGCTCCCCGAGGGCACCGAGATGGCTATGCCTGGTGACCACATCACCATCGAGGGCGACCTCATCCACCCGATCGCCATGGAGGAGGGCCTGCGCTTCGCTATCCGCGAGGGTGGCCACACCGTCGGTTCGGGCATTGTCTCCACGATCATTGAGTAAATTAGCTCTTTGATATAGCTGACTTAGAGAACCCGGCACTTATATGGGTGCCGGGTTCTTTTCTGCAATGGATATTGAGCCGTTGCTGGTGTCGAGAGGATCGATAATGGTCCTGGGTGCACCGTCGATTAGATCTCGCTGGCTTCATTGATGTGTTCCAAATATGAATGGATCCAGCGAGAACCAATTGACTCGAGGTTTTCATTGACAGCACTTACATAGAGCTGATAAAGTAACAACTCGTGCCCGTACGGGGCTGAAATGAAAGGTTCAGGATACATGCGTACTCTAGTTACTCTTGCGTGCACTGAGTGCAAGCGCCGCAACTATACGACCACCAAGAACAAGGCGAACATGCCTGATCGTATGGAGATCAAGAAGTATTGCCCCTGGTGCCGTCACCACACGCTGCACAAAGAGACTCGCTAGTCTCTAGTCACATACGCCAGTAGTTCAATTGGTAGAGCATCGGTCTCCAAAACCGAGTGTTGAGGGTTCGAGTCCTTCCTGGCGTGCCAGTCATTATTCCGTAAGCTCCCAATTGGGGGCTTACGGTTTACTCATGTATAAGCGCATTGCGCGGAGGTAACCCAAATGGCCAACAAGAAGAACAAGAAGAAGGCCCAGCAGCCGGCGCCAGCCAACAACGCTGCCGCCAACTCCAAGGTTGAGGCCAAGAAGGCCGTTGCCAAGAAGAACGAGAAGGCTGCGAAGTCCAAGAAGAACGAGAAGCCTGGTTTCTTCGCCCGCACCAAGAAGTATTTCGCTTCGGTGAAGTCCGAGATGAAGCGCGTCACGTGGCCCGATAAGAAGGAGCTCGTGAACTACTCGGTCGTCGTTTGCGCTTCTCTGATCGTCGTCGGCGTCGTCATCGCTCTGCTCGATGCTGGCTTTGGCGAGGCTCTTGCTCTATTCTCTGGATTGAGGGGCTAAACCATGTCTAAGCGTTGGTACGTCGTTCACACTTACTCTGGATACGAGAACCGCGTTAAGTCCGATCTCGAGCATCGCATCGAGACTATGGGCATGCAGGACCGTATCTTTGATATCGAGATTCCTATGGAGCGCGTCACCGAGATTAAAGAGGGTGGCAAGCGCGAGACCAAGGATTCTAAGATCTTCCCGGGTTATGTCCTGGTTCGCATGGAGATGGATGACGATGCTTGGACGTGCGTTCGTAACACGCCTGGCGTCACCGGTTTCCTGGGCGGCAACGGCAAGCCCGCTCCGCTTTCCCGCGACGAGTACAACAAGATGACTCGTCGTCCCGGTAAGGGCGATTCGCCCAAGCGCACCTCGGTTGATATTCAGGTCGGCACGTCCGTCCGCGTCACCGATGGCCCGCTTACCGACTTTGATGGCAAGGTCTCCGAGGTTAACACCGAGGCTGGCAAGCTCAAGGTCACGCTGATGATCTTTGGCCGCGAGACGCCGGTCGAGCTAGACTTTAACCAGGTCGCTGTCATCGCTTAAGTTTTCGTCCGTTCGCGCGAGCGTGCTTCTTCTGTGACTGCTCATCTCAGGAGTGCTTCTAACACGTGCGTGCTTACGATATAGCAAGTACTTCACACTCGTGATTCGAAAGGAATGACCATGGCTGAGAAGAAGGTTGCCAACGTCATTAAGCTCCAGATCCCTGCTGGTGCAGCTAACCCCGCTCCTCCTGTCGGCCCCGCTCTGGGCGCTGCTGGCGTGAACATCATGCAGTTCTGCCAGGCCTTTAACGCCGAGACGCAGGACAAGAAGGGCGACATCATCCCCGTTGAGATTTCTGTCTACGAGGATAAGTCCTTCTCCTTCATCACTAAGACCCCGCCGGCGGCTCACCTCATCAAGAAGGAGCTGAACCTCAAGTCTGGTTCCGCTAAGCCTCAGGCCGACAAGGTCGGTCAGCTCTCCCAGGAGCAGCTCACCAAGATCGCCGAGATCAAGATGCCGGACCTCAATGCCAACGACATTGACGCCGCCAAGAAGATCATCGCCGGTACCGCCCGTTCCATGGGCGTCACCATCGCTGAGTAGCGATTTCTTATGGTAACGACGGGTGCTCCGACCTGGGCGCCCGTTAAATGTGTGCAATAGGGCACACGATACGATGTGGGAGGGCTCACGCCCGTTTAACCACAGGAGGTAATGCACATGGCTAAGCATGGTAAGAGCTATAACGCCGCTGCCGAGAAGATCGATCGCGCCACGCTCTACACCCCCCTTCAGGCTGCCAAGCTCATTAAGGAGCTCGACACCGCCAAGTTCGACGAGACCGTCGAGGCCCACTTCCGTCTGGGCATCGATACTCGTAAGGCTGACCAGAACATCCGTGGTTCCATCTCCCTGCCCCACGGCACCGGCAAGACCGTTCGTGTTGCCGTCTTCGCCGAGGGCGAGAAGGCCCGCGAGGCTGAGGCTGCCGGCGCCGACATCATCGGTTCCGACGAGCTTGTCGCCCAGATTCAGAAGGGCGAGATCAACTTCGACGCCGCTATCGCTACGCCGAACATGATGGCCAAGGTTGGCCGCATCGGTAAGATCCTTGGTCCCCGTGGCCTCATGCCGAACCCCAAGCTCGGCACCGTGACCATGGACGTCGCCAAGATGGTCTCCGAGCTCAAGGCTGGCCGCGTTGAGTACCGCGCCGACCGCTACGGCATCTGCCACGTGCCCCTGGGCAAGAAGTCCTTCTCTGAGCAGCAGCTCGTCGAGAACTACGCTGCCCTGTACACCGAGATCCTGCGCGTCAAGCCCTCTTCTGCTAAGGGCAAGTACGTCAAGTCCATCTCCGTGTCTTCCACCATGGGCCCTGGCGTCAAGGTCGATCCCGCTATCCAGCGCGACTTCCTGGCTGAGTAACTAACAGTTACTGCCTGAGCAAAGCAAGCATTGCTAAAGAGACCCGGTTCTGCCTCGTGCAGGACCGGGTCTCTTGCTTTTGAGTCAACGAAACCACCACGAAGGGGACACTATCCCCTTCGTGGTGGTTGTTGGCAGTTACCAGGGGGTTCTGGCGGTTGAAGACTCGATTGCTTCGTGGCGTTTGAGCTCGCGGCGCATGGTTTGCGAGTTGAGCCAAGCGGCCTTCCAACCGCGCGTGGGGTAGCGCGCCTCGTCAATTTCGATCTTGGTATAGCCGCAGGCGTTGACAATCTTCGTTCCGCATGGGTGTTGGCGCTCGCGTTGAAAGTTGGGGCCGTAGCTTTGGTGCACATGCCCGTGAATCATATAGTCGGGACCCCAAGACTCAAGAGCCGCATTAAAGCACTCGAATCCTCGATGCGGCAGGTCGTCCAGGTCGCCCATGCCTGCGACGGGTGCATGGGTAAGTAGAATATCGCATCCGTCTACCAGTGCGATTTTTCGCGATAGCTTGCGCATGCGTTTTGCCATCTCGCGCTCGGTATACATGTTCGCGCCGTCGCGGTAGCGCATGGAACCGCCCAGACCCGCAATGCGAATACCTCGGTACACATATACGCTGTCCTCAACACAAATGCACCCGCCCGGTGCATGGCGCGCGTAGCGGTCGTCGTGGTTGCCACGAACGTACACAAGCGGTTTGTTGATGACAGTGACCAAAAACTCAAGATAGTCCGGATCCAGGTCGCCTGCGGATAGAATCAGGTCAACGTCCTCAAAGCGCTCCTTGCGAAAACATTCCCACAGGCAGCGCTCCTCTACATCGGCAATGGCTAGGATATTCATAGGGCACGGACCTCCGGCTCGTTATCGAGCTGCGGAATCGAGCCTATAACGTTGTCAGCCAGCCAGTTCATCTCGACAATCTGCGTACTCGGCAGGGGAGGGAAGCCCTCAATCTGAACCACGCCGTCCTGGCTGTGGAGCTCGCCGCCAAATGGGTTGATGGAGCCCTCGACAATGCCGTTGCGAAGCAGCTGCACAAGTTTACGCGTCTGATAGGGTAGGCCCGGAGCGTAGCGAATATCGATGACGCCGGAGCTCATACCGTACCAGTAGTTGACGGCGCGCACCTGCTGGTCATCGGCGGTCTCGTCCCATGTGCCGTGCAGTAGGCTGCGTACGATGAGTTCGTAGTAACGGCCCCAGTTCCATACCGGCATAGCAATACCGGTAACTTCCTTGCCGTTTACCAGACGGTGAAGCCCGTAGGCGGTGGGGTCCTCGAGAGACTTGGACATATCGGCGCCGGTCATGACGCTCACGCCCTCGCGACACATGGCTTCGGCAAGACCGCCGGCGGGAACATCTCCCCAAGTGAGGATAATCTGCGCACGAGGGTCGAGCAGCGAGGCGCCGATGGCAAAGGCGTTGATCTCGCTAAGCGCGCCCGACGCAAAGACCGACGCGTGGTAGCCAATGCGATGGTTGTCCGCCATGCTGGCCGCAAGGGCGCCCAGCAGAAACTTTGCCTCGTACATCTTTCCAAAATACGAGCGCACGCTTTGGTGGGGAAGGCCGATGGAGCAGTTGAGGAACCGAACCTGGGGATACTCAACGGCTGCCCTGAGCGTGTATTCCATCAGGCGATGCGAGGTCGAGAAGATGACGTTGTCTCCATGTTTGACAGCCGTTTCCACGGCGGCGTAGAACACGTCCGGATCGTGGCAGTCCTCAAACGCCTCGGTGCGCACGATACCGCCAAAGTGCTCATCGAGATACTGGCGCCCTTGATCGTGCAGGCTGTCCCAGCTCGACGTCGAACAGGGGAACTCATGGATAAAGGCGATGCGTAGGGGGTTGGCCGCCGAGTAGACGGTCTTGCCCATAAAGAAGTTGAGCACGCCGGAGGTGGGCTTGGCGGGCGCCTCTTCCTCATCGACGCTCGGCGCTTCGACAAGATCGACCTTGTCCTCGTCATTTTTGCCGGCAATGACCAGCTCGCGCCAAATCTTGCACAGGCGGTTTACGACGATGTCCGTCGGCGTATCCAGTAGACGGTCTTGGTTGTACACGTTGAGGTAGACGAGCATGGCGTCGGCGGGCGTAATGTCCAGATGGTCGCCGCCGGCGCGCAGGTAGGCGCGTTTAAAGAGTAGGAAGGTATGGCGCAGGTAGTCGACCTTTTTCTGTGGCCATTTTTCGACAAGGTCCTGGCCGAGCATCTTGGCGAGCGTCTCATAGCTTCCCTCGCGCGAGAACTCGATCTCGTATAGGGGGCAGACGCGCCAAAACGCGCAGAACTCGCCGTACAGGCGACTTTCGACGGAATCCCATGTGCCGGGGTAGAGGCGGGTGACCTTGGCCGAAACCGTCGGGGCGTCCAGGAATTTGAGGACGCTGACGCGCTTGTTGCCCTCCTGGACGTAGAACCGATGCATGAACTCGGTGACGATGATGGGGTCGCGATAGCCCTCGGTCACCTGGATGTCATAGAGGTTGGACCACTTGCGGGCGAACTCGGTGCTAAATGGCAACAGGGGCATAAAGTTGCACGAAAAGGCAGACTGACGGCCCTTGGTAACCGTGCCGACGACCATTTCGAGCGGAATGCCCCTTAGGCCGACGCTCTCTCGCTGACCTAAGGGGAGCTGGGCAACGAGGCTATCGAGGTCCGTAAGGTACGGGTGCTCGCTTTGGCTGATGGCGCGACGGCGTCCCTGCTCGCCGCGCTTGCGTGCTTGACGATAGGCCTCTTCCATGGTGTCTACTCCCTTAGTCGTTTAAACAACGATATGAACCATGGTACCACGATGCGAAACCACCACAAAGGTGCCTGTCCCCTTTGCGGTGGTTTTAGGCGATGATGGGGGCGATGGCGCGGATGCAAGCGTCGGCTGCCGTGAAAGTGGTGCTGTCGTCGCTGACGATAAAGATGATTTTGCCCTTGACGCCAAAGTCGCCGATCTCGCTAAAGAGCACGTATGGCTCCTTGTCAAAGCCAGAGATGGGAAGCACCGCGGCCTTGGTGGCGTCGGTAAGCTCATCTGCCAGCGCGTCCAACGAGGCCCACTTGGACGTGTCCTTTACGGCAACGGGCACGGCAACGCGCCCAAAGGGCATGAGGTGCACGAGCGTGTTCTTGGAGATGTTGGAGTTGGGGACGATGATGGTCTGCCCGCAGGCATCTTCGATGGTCGTATGGCGCCAGGTGATATCTTGGACCACTCCGGACACGCCGCCGACCTCGATATTGTCGCCGGGTTTGACAATGCCCATAAACGTCACCTGCATGCCGCCGATGAGGTTTGAAAGCGTGTCCTGAAAGCCGAGTGAGATGGCGATGCCGCCGACGCCAAGAGCGGCGACGAGGGCGTTTGCATTAATGCCAAAGCAGTTGTCGAGGATAAAGCTGCCGCCGATCATCCAAATGACGGCGCGCGCGATGTTGATGAAGATACTCGATGCCGGAAGTGGGTTGTCGTCGCGGTTGAGCAGGTGGCGCAGGGTCTTGGATACGACCTTGGTGGCTATGGCGGTGCCTATTACCAAGATGCCGGCCCAGATGATGTTGTGGACCCACCGTTGCTCAAAGAAATGAAGAATCGGCTCAAACAATTCCATGTAGGGAAAACCTCCTATGATCGTCCAACCATGATACCCACCAAGAAACCCGTCCGATCACATTCGGGCGGGCTTCTGTGCTCGATATGGAGGTTAGCGAAAACCGCCGCAAAGGTATCTGCTCCTTTGCGGCGGTTTTGACGTTTGTGCAGATAAAACCTGCCAAAATAAACCTGTCCCTTTTTGGCAGGTTTTAGCTCAGTAGCATGCGGTCGTTGGCGAGCTCGCCGCCCGAGACCTCCTCGAACTTCTGCAGCAGGTCGGCAACGGTGAGCGACTTCTTCTCATCGCCTGCCACGTCGTAGATCACGTGGCCCTCGTGCATCATGATCAGGCGATTGCCCAGACGGATGGCGTCATTCATGTTGTGCGTGACCATGAGCGTGGTCAGGTGGTTCTCGTCGACAATCTCTTCGGTCAGGTTGAGCACCTTAGAGGCTGTCTTGGGGTCAAGCGCCGCGGTGTGCTCGTCGAGCAGCAGCAGGCGCGGCTTGGTGAGCGTGGCCATGAGCAGGGTGAGTGCCTGGCGCTGGCCACCCGAAAGCAGGCCGACCTTGGCGTTGAGGCGCGTGTCCAGACCGAGGTCCAGGCGCTTGAGCAGTTCAACGTACTCGTCCTTCTCGGCCTTGGTGACGCCCCACGAAAGACCGCGATGCTGGCCGCGGCGCTTGGCAAGGGCCAAGTTCTCGGCAATTTGCATGTCGGCTGCGGTGCCGCGCATGGGGTCCTGGAACACGCGGCCCAGGTACTTGGCGCGCTGCGACTCGCTTAGACGCGAGATATCGGTGCCATCGAGCTCGATAACGCCCGAATCGAGCGGATACACGCCGGCGATCATGTTGAGCAGCGTGGACTTGCCGGCGCCGTTGCCGCCAATCACGGTTACAAAGTCGCCATCGTTAAGGGTGAGGTCGACGCCGGTGAGCGCGCGCTTCTCGGTGACGGTGCCCTTGTTAAAGGTCTTTTTGACGTGCGAGAGCTTAAGCATCTGCCTCATCCCCCTTCGTGTAGGAGCTGCGGAGCTTGTAGCGCTCCCAAACCACGGGCACGCACAGGGCCACGGCGACGATCACGGCGGAGAGCAGCTTCATGTCGTTGGCGTCCATGCCCAGCTGCAGTACGATAGCGCGGATAAGGAAGTAGACCACGGAGCCAAAGACGGCGGAGGCCAGGCGGACGCTAAACTGCGTGAGACCGCCGGGCAGCAGGCGGCCGAGCACCTCGCCGATAACAATGGCGGCAAGACCGATAACGATGGCGCCGGTGCCCATACCAATGTCGGCGTACTTCTGGCTCTGGCAGATGAGCGCGCCCGAAAGGCCAATGAGGGCGTTGGAGAGTACGAGGGCGATCATCTTGGTGGAGTTGGTGTTGACGCCCAGGGCGCGGATCATGTACTCGTTGTTGCCGGTGGCGCGCAGTGCCGAGCCGATCTCGGTGCCAAAGAACCAATACAGGATGGCAACGATAGCAACAGCGAGCAAGATGCCCAGGATGATGGCGACGGTGGACTGCGGCAGGCCCGTCATGTTGCTAACAGACGAGAAGATGGTGCCCTTGGCAAGGATGGGCGTATTGGATTTGCCCATGATGCGCAGGTTGATGGACCACAGGCTGATCTGGGTGAGGATTCCGGCGAGGATCGCGGGAATCTCAAAGACGGTGGTCAAAATGCCCGTGACGGCGCCCGCGATGGCACCGGCACACATGCCGGCCAAAACAGCGAGCAGCGGGTCGACGTTGTTATTGACGATGAGCACGGCGCAAACACAGCCGCCGAGGGCAAAGCTGCCGTCGCAGGTCATATCGGGGATGTCGAGCAGGCGGAACGTGATAAACACGCCGAGCACCATAATGCCCCAGAGGACGCCCTGCGAAACGGCGCCCTGCAATGCAATGAGCATGCTTCATACCTCCTAGGATAGGGTGGACACGTGATGTTCCATAATAGCGGTAACAATGAATATAAGAACGGCAGGCAAACGTTTTGTTATATCTGAAACAAGCAGGGCGAACGCCGGTCTATGACGTTCGCCCCAATGGCTCAGATATTGAATAACGCAGCTATGGCGCGAGAACGAACCCTAGATGCGTTACGGCGCATGGTGCTACTCGTCCAGGGCGGAAAGGTCGATGCCCAACGCCTCGGCCATCTCGTCGTTCTTGACGACGACCAGGTCCTTGCTCGAGAGGTGCTCGATAGCCATATCCTCGGGCTTGGCCTCGCCCTTCAGGATCTTAACGGCCATCTCACCTGCATCGTAGCCCAGATCCTCATAGTTGATGGAGAGGGTGAACAGACCGCCGGCCTTGCACATGCCCTCCTCGCCGGTAACGAAGGGGAGCTTGTTCTCCTTGCAGATCTGACCGACCTGCGAAGCGCCCGCGGCGATGGTGTTGTCGGTGGGGGAGTAGAGTGCGTCGACCTTGCCCACGGCGGACTCGACGACGGACTGGATCTCGTTGGAGCTCGAGACGGTGAAGTCAGTGTACTCGAGGCCCAGCTTGTCGAGCTCCTTCTTGGCGGCCTTGATCTGGACGTCGGAGTTGGACTCGGCGGTGCAGTAGAGCAGGCCGACCTTCTTTACGTCGGGCAGGACCTTCTGCATCATCTCGAGTTGCTCGGCGACCGGGGTAAGGTCGGAGGCGCCGGTGACGTTGGTGCCGGGCTTGTCGTTGTCCTGGACCAGGCCGGAGGCGGCGTAGTCGGTGATGGCACAGCCCACGATGGGGATATCGGCCGTGGCGCCGGCGGCAGCCTGCGCGGCGGGCGTGGCGATGGCATAAATCAGGTTGACGTTGTCGCCCACAAACTTGTCGGCAATGGACTTACACGTGGACTGGTCGTTCTGGGCGTTCTTCTGGTCGATCTTGACCTTAAGGCCGCTCTCCTTGATAGCCTTGACAAAGCCGTCGTTGGCGGCATCGAGTGCGGAGTGCTCGGTGAGCTGCAGAACGCCGATGGTGTAGTCGGAACCGGCGGCAGCAGAGCCGGAACCAGAGTTGCCGCCGCATCCGGCGAGCGGGGCGAGTGCGAGCAGGCCGGCGGAGACCAGGAGGCTCCTGCGGCTGATGGTGATGTCCTTCATATCATTACCCCCAGTATAAAAATGGCTGGAAACACTGCACTGGGACAAAGTGCAAGTGGAACTATAGTAGCGCTGATGTCCATTTTTACAACAGCCTGGCGGGTTTTTTAATACAGAATCGGATGGGCGGTACGGGTAGTCGAATGGGCGGCGGAGGGTCTTATGCGGCGGAGGAGGTGTCGTCCTCGTCCAGGGCGGCGAAGAGCTTCTTGCCGTCGAGGAGACGTGTGGTGACGTTTCTCATTCGGCCAATCTCTACGGTACGCAACGTGTCATCGGCGCCTCGGGCGTCATAGACCGTTCCCAGCAAATACGAGATGCCATCGCGCTGCCTGATGGCAAAGGGACGGAGTGTCATCCGTGCTGCTTCGGTTTCGCCGCGCGTCGTGACGCTCGAAATATCAAAACTCACCGTGGTTCCGTGGTCGATGGCCTGCTCGACGAGCTCGCACGTGTCGATGCGCTTGATGGGCGTGTGTGTTGCCTTGGTAGCCTTGCTGCCTGCGTTTGGAGCGGGTTCGGGTGTATCGAGGTAGCCGCGAACGTCGGCGCTCGCCATGGCAACTAAGTGCTGCGCCATGCTTTTTCGAATGGCGATGGGCGTAGAGCGGTTGCGCATGACCATGCCGTGGAGCCGGATGATCTCTTCATCGGTGAGCGGGCGGGTAAGAAGTTTGTAGCCCACGCCGCGTTTGTACTCAATTTCGTATCCGGCATGGCGAAGCGCAGAGATGGCGGTGTAGATACTGCGCCGCGCCGCCGAGATGGGCATGCGGGCGGGGTCGTCGGGATGGGCGAGGCGCCGGATCAACTCATCGGAAAGCATGGCCTTGTCCTCGCCGGTGTTTTCGCTTAATAGTTGCAGGATGCGAACGGCGCGATAGGCTGCCATCGAGGCGGCGCCTCTAGTCGTGGTGTCATAGGTTTCAACAGCGGCTTCGGTCATGGTGTCCACGTCCTTTCCGTTTTGGGTGGCGACGGTATGGAGCCTAGGACGTGAGGCTTTCCCAGGGGCGCAGGGCGCTCTGGGCGGTCGGTAGTCGTCGGCAAACGGCGGGTCGAGTTTTCAACAGCCCTGCTCAACTGACCAAAATCTTGCCAAAAGCTTGACGGATGCTGTTGAAAAAAGCGCCCCTCGGCTTGCCGAGAGGCGCTGACGCGATGTGCTGTAACGCGCTGGGTGGCGCTGTGGCGATTAGAAGTCGGCGTTACCCACGGTGCGCGGGTGCGGCAGGACGTCGCGGATGTTGCCCACGCCGGTCAGATACATGACCAAGCGCTCGAAGCCCAGACCGTAGCCGGCGTGCTTGCAGGAACCGTAGCGGCGCAGGTCAAGGTAGTACTTGTACTGCTCGGGATTCATGCCCAGGTCCTTGATGCGGGCCTCGAGCAGATCCAGGCGCTCCTCGCGCTGGGAGCCACCGATGATCTCGCCGATGCCCGGCACCAGGCAGTCGGCGGCGGCGACGGTCTTGCCGTCCTCGTTCATGCGCATGTAGAACGCCTTGATCTCGGCCGGGTAGTCGGTCACAAAAGTCGGTCGCTTAAAGTGCTCCTCGGTCAGGAAGCGCTCGTGCTCGGTCTGCAGGTCGATGCCCCAGCTGACGGGGTAATCAAACTGGTGGCCAGCAGCGACTGCCTGCTCCAGGATCTCGACGGCCTCGGTGTAGGTAACGCGGGCAAAGTCGGAGTTGGCGACATGGTCCAGGCGCTCGAGCAGACCCTTGTCCACAAACTTGTTGAGCATATTGAGCTCGTCGGGGCAGGTGGCCATAACGTCCTTAAGGACGTACTTGAGCATAGCCTCGGCGTTATCCATGTAGTCGTTAAGGTCGGCAAAGGCCATCTCGGGCTCGATCATCCAAAACTCGGCGGCGTGGCGCGTGGTGTTGGAGTTCTCGGCACGGAAGGTGGGGCCAAAGGTGTACACGTCGCCAAAGGCCATGGCAAAGTTCTCGGCATTGAGCTGGCCGGACACGGTGAGGCTTGCATGCTTGCCAAAGAAGTCCTGGCTCCAGTCAACCTCGCCGGACTCGGTGAGGGGCGGATTTTTGGGGTCGAGCGTGGTCACGCGGAACATCTCGCCGGCGCCCTCGCAGTCACTCGTGGTGATGATGGGGGTGTTGACGTAGACAAAGCCCTGCTCCTGGAAGAAGCGGTGGATGGCGGCAGCCGCGACAGAGCGGATGCGGAACACGGCGCGGAACAGGTTGGTGCGCGGACGCAGGTGCTGCTGGGTGCGCAGGAACTCGACGGTTGCGCGCTTCTTCTGCAGCGGGTAATCCGGGGCGCTGACGCCCTCGACCTCGATGGAGGTGGCAGAAAGCTCGAAAGGCTGGGGCGCATCGGGGGTCAGCTTGACGGTGCCGGTGCAAATGAGTGCGGCCGAGACGTTTTGATGGGCGATCTCGTCGTAGTTGTCGAGTGCCTCGCGGTTCATGACGACCTGCAGGTCGCGGAAGCAGCTGCCGTCGTTGAGCGTAACAAAGCCAAAGTTCTTCATGTCGCGGACGGACTTAACCCAGCCGGCGACGGTGACAGTCTGGCCGCCGAGCGACTCGGCATCGGCATAGAGCTGCGCGATTTTGGTGCGGTTCACGTATCCTCCCATAACGGTTGAATGATAGTTATCCATACAGTTCGATATTCTATCAGCTCGGCTCATTTGGGCTATACAGATAAGGCATTGGCGGGATGGTTTTTCAAACGAAAAGCGCCCGCGGCCAAATGGTCGCGGGCGCTTGACGAGGTGCCTTTTGGCTGTGTGGCGCGGGGCCTTGCTACTTGGTCTTGGCTACCAGCAGCCCAGCTTGACGAGCGGGTTGCCGCCGATAAGCGTACCGGACTCGCCGACATGGTCGATGCTCTTAAGACGATCGAGCTCGGAGACGATGACGGTCACGATGTCCTCGTGACCAGCGGCCTTGATGGCGTCGCGGTCGAAGCTGATGAGCGGCTGGCCCGCCTTGACCTCATCGCCCATCTCGACAAAGCGGGCAAAACCCTTGCCGTTCATTTCCACGGTGCCCAGGCCAACATGGATGAACACGCGAAGACCGTCCTCGGTGATCATGCCGATGGAGTGGTTGGTGACGGTGGTGGCGCCGATGCGACCGTTGGCGGGCGCATAGATGGTGCCGGTGATGGGCTCGATGCCGTAGCCCTGACCGAGCATGCCCGAGGCGATGGTCTCGTCGGGGACCTCGTCCAGGTTGACGAGCACGCCGTTGACGGGGGCATAGATGACGCCTTCGCGGGTGGCGAAGCTTGCTGCGGGCGGAACGGACGCCTCGCCGGTCGAGGTGAAGGTGGACTTAAGCGAATCGAGCAGACCCATAGTTGCCTCCAACTTAAATAGGCGCATATCGCGCGTTTGGTTTGCCGGAAACGTTTCATATGTGTTTCGCGGCTTGGTCAACGCCCCCTATTCTACGCTGCTCAGCGATACCTCTGAGCTGGGATTATGTGATATATCAGTTGGAGGGAAACTTATTGCCGGAGAGTTTCTGCGTCCTGCACCCAACTGGGGTACGCTTAGATGCGAAAAACAAGGGCGCATAATTTGCGCGAAGGGAGCACATATGATTGTCGAGAACCATGCGCTGTGGGGCGAGGAGCCGACCGAGGATTATCCGGCGACCTTTACGTATCTGGGAGCCGAGCCGCTGCCCGATAAACCGAATGGCCGCCCTGTCGTGATTATCTGCGGCGGAGGTGCGTTTACGCATATCGCTCCGCATGAGCAGGACCCGGTGGCGTTTGCGTTTTTGGATCACGGTTACCAGGCCTTTGTGCTCAACTATGTCACGAGTTCTACGGGTGACGTGAGCTTTCCGCACCCCCAGGCAGATCTTGCCAAGATGGTCGCCACGGTGCGTGCGAATGCCGACGAGTGGCATGTCGATCCCAAGCGCGTGTGCGTCGTGGGCTTTTCTGCTGGCGGCATGATTTGCGCCTCGCTGGCAACACAGTGGAAGACCGGCCCCTTCGCGGCACTTGCCGGGGCGCGTCCGGACGACATTCGTCCCGATGCCGTGGTGCTGGGTTATCCATTGCTCGACTTTGCCTATGTGCGTGACATGCAGACGCGCGATCCGCGCATTGACTTGCGTGTGCCCAAGACGGGCGCAAGACGGGACGCGATCTGCTCAATGACTACCTGTCGATGGTGACGGGCGGCGAGGCAACTGCCGAACACTTGGCCGACATCTGCCCCACCACGCATGTTTCGCGCCAGATGCCGCCGACCTTTGTATGGGGTGTGTCCGACGACAAGACGGCGCCGATTGCGCAGGTCTATCCGTTTGCGCAGCGCATGGCCGAGGAGGGCGTTGCATGCGAGATGCACGTCTTTGACCAGGGCGGCCACGGCCTTTCGCTCGGCAACGCCAACACCGCGGTCGACAACGAGGACAAGCAGGTGGCGGTCCGCCCTTGGATTCGCCTAGCCTTCCGCTTCCTGGAGCGCCACGGCTTCTAGTTACGCGGTTTTACCAAACCGCGTAACAGCTCGACGCTGCAAACCCGCCAGAGCGGCAATCTGCCTTTCAACTGCGGCGGCATGACCAGAAAGTCAATGCCGCCTCGCTTCGCGTCACCTTGCTCGCTCTGGCGGGCTTTTGCTGTCGGCGTCAAAATATCGGTGTTGTCTTGGCTGCCAAAAGAATGACCCCTCGGGGACGGAGGAAAACGGATCAGTTTGGGCGGTGCTGGCGCCAAGGTTTAAGACCGACGTTGTCCCTTGTTGCTTTCCTACCAGACAGTGAACTGGGCGTTTTCCGTGTTCCAATGGACATCGCGAACGTAGTCGCGCACGCCCGTCGCATCTCGTGCTTCGAACAACTCAAGAATATGAGCATGTTCGTTGTTGGCTTTATTGAGCAGCTTACACGCCGTCTCCTGGTCAACAGTCTCGTAATCGCGCTTGATAAAGCAACGCTCGAGCTGCGAGATCATGTCGCGCAGACGGTCGTTGCCACAGCGGTTGAAGTACGTAAGGTGAAAGTCTCGCTGAATGTCGTCATACTTACGGATGAGACCGCCTTGGATCGCGAGGTCCATGGAGCCGACGAGAAATTTCAGCTGCGTAATATCGTCGTCAGTTAGATTCGGACAGGCGAGATATGCGGCCTGCCCGTCGAGCGGCCCCATAATCTCAAAGACTTCAACGGCGTTTTGCTGATCGAACCCACGGACGCGGAATCCGCGGCGGGGGAGATTGTCCAGGTAGCCATCGCTTGCCAGCTGGATGAGCGCCTCGCGGACCGGCGTGCGCGACACGCCCATGGCATCGCAGATCGCTTGCTCGCTCAGCCGGTCGCCGGCGGACAACTCGCCGGCGTCAATACGGCTCGAAATATAGTCGTATACGTGGTCCTTCAGGGCCCTTCTGAGCGTTTCCATGAGCTTGTGTTCCTTAACGGTATATTTCTAAAATTAAATACGTTTCGCTTGAATAGCTCAGTCGAATTATAGAACGACCAGCTAAATCGTGCTACTTTGCGCCAATAAGCAGGAATACGCTTACCGAGGATTATCTACCGTTCGGGATTGTATACAATATACAAAACAGCAAAGACACCCTAAGATAAAGCCATCGGAAGGAAGGCGGACGCAAGGAAGTCCGCTCAGTACTATGAGATCCAAGGAGGATCATCATGACCAAGTTCAGCCACGTCATCATCCGTCGTCCCGGCAAGTCCCTGAGCAATGGCATCACGAGCGCTCCCGAGCTTGGCCAGCCCATCTACGAGCGCGCTATCGAGGAGCATTACGATTACGAGCACGCACTCGAGCAGTGCGGCGTTGACGTGTCGGTGCTGCCGGCACTCGAGCAGTATCCCGACAGCTGCTTCGTCGAAGATCCGGCCGTTATCACTCGCTGCGGCGCCATCATTACCAACCCCGGTGCCGATAGCCGCAACGGCGAGAAGGATGAGATCGAGCCGGCCGTCCGCCGCTTCTTTGACGACGAGCATGTTAAGCACATCGTTTCTCCGGGCACGCTCGACGGCGGCGACGTCATGATGGTCGGCGACCATTTCTACGTCGGTCGCTCCGCTCGCACCAACGAAGAGGGCATCCGCCAGTTCTGCGAGATTCTCGAGGGCTGGGGCCTCGAGGGTTCCGAGGTTCCGCTGGAGGAGGTCCTGCACCTCAAGACGGGCGTCAACTATATCGAGGACAACAACATGCTCGTCTCTGGTGAGTTCATCGATAAGCCCGACTTTGCCCAGTACAACAAGATCGTCGTGCCCGAGGACGAGGCTTACGGCGCCAACTGCATCTGGGTCAACGGTACGGTCATCGTTGCCGAGGGCTATCCGACCGTGCTCAAGGCCGTGCAGGATCTGGGCTACAAGACGCTCGTCGTCGACACCTCCGAGTATCGCAAGGTCGACGGCGGCCTTTCTTGCCTGTCGCTGCGCTTCTAACGCGATAGCTGTAACAGTCTGATGATCGCTTGACCGATGGCCCGGCACCCGATTCGGGACGTCCGGGCCATCTTTCGTTCGATCACATGATGAAGGGGGTGCACATACAATGGCCTCTAAAGCTCAAAACGACGAGATTATCGACCCTAATGGCCTCGATCTCTTTCGTCTGACCATGATGGTCATTACCGCCAGTATTTGTGGCGGCATCTTTTCGCTTGCCGGCGATATGGCAGCAGGCGGGGCAAATACCGGTGCGGTTATCGTCTCGTGGGGAATTTGCTTCATTGGCGTCTTTGCGCTGATGATGGTGTTCAACGGTTTGTCTCAGGCCCGTCCCGACCTGACCGGCGGCATCTATGCATACGCTGCGGCCGGTTTTGGCGATTACATTGGATTCAACTCCGCCTGGGGCTACTGGATCAGCGCATGTCTTTCCAACGTGAGCTTTGCGCTCTTGCTGTTTAGCGCGCTGGGCTATTTCTTCCCTGCGTTTGGCGCGGGTAACAACCTGCTTTCCATCGTCTGCGCCAGCGTGTTTTTGTGGTTCCTTACCGCCCTTGTGCTTCGTGGTGTTAAGGAGGCTGCGGGCATTAACACGATTGTCACGTTGGCGAAGCTGGTGCCGCTGGGGCTCTTTGTGCTGAGTATCGTGCTCCTGGGTAAGTTCAACGTCGATATCTTTATGGACAACTTCTGGGGAGAGCCGGCTGGTCCTGGCTTTGGCGAGCAGGTTGTCTCGACCATGATCGCCCTTGTCTGGGTCTTCACGGGCATCGAGGGCGCTGTCGTTATCTCGGGCCGTGCTAAGTACGTGCGTGACGTCGGCCGCTCGACGGCGCTCGGATTTGCGGCTGTATTCACGCTGTATCTGATCATCTCGATGCTGTCGCTCGGCATTATGCCGCGCGAGGAGATGGCACAGCTTGCAACGCCCTCCATGGCGGGAATTCTCGAGTGCGCAATCGGTCCGGTTGGTGCTGCCATCGTAAACCTTGGCGTTATCCTTTCGTTGGTCGGCGCGCTGCTGGGCTATGTCATCATTGCGTCCGAGACGCCGTTCGAGGCGGCGCGCCAGGGATCCTTCCCTCTGGCGTTTGCCAAGACGAACAAGCACGACGCCCCGGTGGTAACGGTTCTCGTGAGCTCCGGCATTACGCAGCTCTTCTTGATCGTGTCGTATGTGGCGGCGAGCACCTACCAGTTCTTCTATAGCTGCGCAGTCAACACGATTCTGGTTCCGTATGTCTGCTCGGCTGCCTATTACATGGTGATTGGTTGGAAGAAGGAGCATCTGGACGGACCGCATGCGCCAAGCGTCGGCAAGGCGCGATTCTTCGGCACGCTCGGCTTCATTTACACATTGTTCCTTGTGTGGTCGACGGGCCTCCAGGGCGTCATGATCACGACGATCCTTTTTGCTCCGGCCATTCCCGTTTATATGCTGGGCGAGCGAGGCCGCGGTAAGCCGGTACTTCCGCACCTGCACGACAAGCTGATCGCAGCGGTGGTCATTGTCGTGGCGGTCATCTCGCTGTATCTGCACTTTGCCGGCATTGCGCCGATAGTCTAAGACTGCGGCAAGCTTCATCGCTTGGTAAGCCGACGGAGGCGTCGCGTGCCGGTGCCGTTCGGTAATCCATAACTGACGTGGGCCTCTGTAACGTGCCTTTGTGAGCGCCCACCAAGCCCGCGCAGGTGACATTTGTTGCCAGCGCGGGCTTTTGCTGTTGCGGCGAAATGCTGCCGGCAGCTGGGGACGTTCCTATTGTGCCGGCACCCTGGGACACTCCTTGGATGTTCCGCATGCGACGGAGGGAACGGATCATTTTGTCGAGGGGCGGGCGGCTGTTTCGGTCCTCGGGGAAACCGCGTCCCGTTTCGAGAGCAGATTCCGGGCCGCAGTTTCCCCGAGGGCCCCATTGGGAAATTGCATCCCAGTCTGAGTGCCGATTCCGGGCTGCAGTTTCCGCTAGAGACCTCAACCGGAAAGCGCATCCCGTTTTGATGCTTCAGAGTGGGATGCGGTTTCCCCAGGAGGCCCCATCGGGAAACCGTGGCCCAGAATCCCCCTGCACCAATCTGCCGATTGAACGTTGCTGTATGTTCGCGCTATCATGCATGGATAAATTGGTTAGCCATGGCAAACGGTTAGCCATGGTGAACATAAATGCAACGCCCTGTGGGCGCCGGGGGAGGAACACGGACGTGAAGCTCGATACGCTCGAGATTGGAAAGGACGCCGTTGTCGCATCGGTGGCATCGGACGATCAGGCACTCCGACAGCATATTTTGGACATGGGTCTAACGCCGGGCACCGAAGTCACCATGATGAAGTACGCCCCCATGGGCGACCCGCTCGAGATCCGCCTGCGTGGCTACGAGTTGACACTGCGTAAGGACGATGCCGCTCGCATCGAACTCGTGGGTATTCACGACACCGATACGGGTCCGCGCGCTAACGCCGCAATCGGCACGACGGAGCATCCGGCTCTGGGCGAGGGGACGTATTCGCCCCGTGCGGCAAAGACGGCCGTGCCCGAGGGCGCGCCGCTGCACTTTGCCCTCGCCGGCAACCAAAACTGCGGCAAGACCACGTTATTCAACCAGCTGACGGGCTCCAACCAGCACGTCGGTAACTTTCCCGGCGTGACGGTCGACCGCAAAGATGGCACCATCCGCAACCATCCCGAGGCGAGCGTTACCGACCTGCCTGGCATTTACTCCCTGTCGCCGTACACAGGCGAAGAGGTCGTGAGCCGTCAGTTCATCCTCGACGAGCGTCCGGACGCCATCATCGACATCATTGACGCTACCAATATCGAGCGTAATCTGTACCTGACACTGCAGCTCATGGAGCTCGACCGTCCTATGGTCATCGCGCTCAACATGATGGACGAGGTGACCGCCAACGGCGGCGCCGTAGACGTCAACTTGCTCGAGAGCCTGATGGGCGTGCCTGTTGTCCCCATTAGCGCTGCCCGCAACGAGGGCATCGGCGAGCTGGTGGACCACGCCCTGCACGTGGCACGGTTCCGCGAGCGTCCCGGCCGCCTGGACTTTTGCGCGCCCGACGGTCCGGACGGCGGTGCACTGCATCGCTGCATTCACGGCATTGCTAACCTGATCGAGGACCATGCCGTGACGGCGCACATCCCGGTGCGCTTTGCGGCGACCAAGCTGGTCGAGGGCGACGAGCTGGTGACCGAGGCGCTTCACCTGGATCGCAACGAGCTCGACGCTATCGAGCACATCATCACCCAGATGGAGGGCGAGGCCGGCACTGACCGCCTGTCTGCGCTGGCGGACATGCGCTTTAGCTTTATCGGCGATGTGTGCGGGCGCTGCGTCGTCAAGCCGCACGAAAGCCGCGAACACGTGCGCTCTGTCAAAATCGACCGCATTCTGACGGGTCGCTATACGGCCATTCCGGCGTTTCTGTTGATCATGGGCCTCGTCTTTTGGCTGACGTTTGGCGTGATCGGCGCGGCGTTGCAGGGACTCATGGAGGATGGCATCGCTGTCATCATCGCCTCGGCCGATGCGGGCCTCAAGGCATTCGGAACTAACGACGTGGTGCGCTCGCTGGCTGTCGACGGCGTGCTTACGGGTGTGGGCAGCGTGCTGACCTTCCTACCGATTATCGTCGTGCTCTTCTTGTTCCTCTCCATTCTGGAAGACTCGGGCTACATGGCGCGCGTGGCCTTTGTCATGGATAAGGTGTTGCGCCGCTTTGGTTTGTCTGGTCGAAGCTTCGTGCCCATGCTCGTCGGTTTTGGCTGCACCGTACCGGCTATCATGTCGACCCGTACGCTCCCATCCGAGCACGACCGCAAGATGACGGTCATGCTCACGCCGTTTATGAGCTGCTCGGCCAAGTTGCCGGTCTACGGACTGCTGTGCGGGGCGTTTTTCCCGCAGGCGACGGTCCCCGCCATGGTCTCGCTCTATCTGATCGGTATCGTGGTCGGCTGCATTGCCGCCCTGGTGCTCAACCGCACGGCGTTTAAGGGCGACCCGGTGCCATTTATCATGGAGCTTCCCAACTACCGCCTGCCGAGCGTCAAGACGACAGTGATGCTGGCATGGGATAAGGCCAAGGACTTTATTACCAAGGCCTTTACCATTATCTTTGCCGCGACCGTGGTCATCTGGTTCCTTCAGACGTTCGATATCCGCTTTAACGTGGTCGCCGACCAGTCGCAGAGTCTGCTTGCCGGCCTGGGTAGCATTATCGCGCCGGTGTTGGCCCCGCTCGGCTTTGGCGACTGGCGCGCCTCGACGGCACTCGTCACGGGACTCATTGCCAAGGAGAGCGTCATCTCGACGCTCACGGTGCTTTTGGGTGCAACGTCGCCAGCGGCATTGTCAACCATGTTTTCGCCGTTTACCGCCTACGTGTTCTTGGTCTTTACGCTGCTGTACCCGCCTTGCGTGGCGTCCATCGGCGCCGTCAAGAGCGAGTTGGGCGCGCGCTATGCCGTGGCCGTATTCGCGTTTCAGGTGACGGTCGCCTGGATCGTGGCGTTTGTCGTGCATTCGGCGGGCATATTGCTGGGGTTGGCTTAGCTATTTATTGACGGTGCAACCTCTGTGTATTGAGTTGATTGCGGCCTTGCATCTGTACTGACGGATGCGGGGTCGTTGCTATATAATCGCCCACCGCCCAAGACAATCGGAGAGGTTTCTACATGGCTCAGGCAAGACAAGATGGCATCTCACTCAAGCAGTGGCTCCCGCTTATCGGGCTCGCCTGTTGCGCGTTCGTATTCAACACGTCGGAGTTCATGCCCATTGGCCTTCTGACTGATATTGCCGCATCGTTCTCGCTCACCGAGGCCCAGACCGGCATCATGATCTCGGTCTACGCCTGGGGCGTCATGCTGCTGTCACTGCCGCTTATGGTGTTTGCCTCGCGCTTTGAGTTCAAGCGGATGCTGCTGGGCGTGCTCGCCGTGTTTTCGCTCGGCCAGTTCCTGTCCGCCGTGGCGCCCACCTATCCTATTTTGGTTTGCGCACGTCTGGTGGTCGCCTGCGCGCATGCCGTGTTCTGGTCGGTCGCCTCGATTATGGCCTCGCGCCTGGTTGACGCCCGCCACGGGGCGCTCGCCATCAGCATGATCGCCACGGGCTCGTCTATCGCGCAGATTTTCGGCCTGCCCCTCGGTCGTGCCATCGGCCTGGCCGTGGGCTGGCGCATGACGTTTGCCGTGGTCGGCGCCTGCTCTGCCGCCGCGGTGGTGTACCAGGCCGTGGTGTTCCCGGCCATGCCGGCGGGCGAGCGCTTTACCGTCAAACAGCTGCCCGAGCTGCTCAAGAACCCGTTCCTGGTTGCGCTCTACGCGGTCACGGTTTTTATGGCGACCGGCTATTACGCAAGCTACAGCTACATTGAGCCTTTCCTGGCGCAGGTCGCGCACGTCGACGCGGGCGCCATCACCATGACGCTGACGGCGTTTGGCTTCTCCGGTCTGGTGGGCAGCTGGCTGTTTGGCCGCCTGTTCGACGGGCACCGCTTCCCGTTCTTGGCTATCACGCTCTCCGGCGTGCCGGTGGCTCTGCTGCTTATGGCCCCCGCAGCCTCGGCGCTCGTGTTGGTGCTTGCCATCTGCGCGTTATGGGGCTGCTGCGCCACGGCCTTTAACGTGGCGTTTCAGGCCGAGCTCATCAAGTACACGCCGGCGGATTCGTCGGCTGTCGCCATGTCGATCTTCTCGGGCCTGTTCAATCTCGGTATTGGTACGGGCACGGCGATTGGTGGCGCCGTGGTGTCGGGTCCCGGTATCGCTTGGATCGGCTTCGTGGGCGGGGCGATTACTGTCGTGGGCGTCATCCTCGCCATCACCGTGCTGTTCCCGGCCATACGCCGTGCAAAGCCCGTCGCCTAATCACGTTCCCTCATCAGTTGCGGTGGAATAGTTCCTGTTTAAGGCCTCTGAAGGCCCAAGCAGGAACTATTCCACCGCAACTTATTTTGGGGAAGAGGATACAAGCTGGGCATACAATGGATGTCGTTGTGTTGGGCTTACCGGGAGGTTGCTATGTGGGCATACGAGACGACGTTCTACCAGATCTATCCGCTGGGCTTTTGCGGAGCTCCGCGCGAAAACGCCGCGCCCGTTGCCGAGGATGAGCTCGCCCAAGCTGCCGGTACCGCGCCCAATCCCGATGCCCCCATCATGAAAATCGCCCAATGGGCCGATTACCTGCAGGGGCTCGGTATCGGTGCCGTGCTGATCAACCCTCCGCTCGAGTCCGATAGCCATGGCTACGATACGCGCAGCCTGCGCCATATCGACCGTCGCCTGGGTGGGGATGCCGATTTTGCCGCCGTATGCGAGACACTGCACGCCCATGGCATCCGCGTGGTGCTCGATGCTGTCTTTAACCACGTCGGCCGCGGTTTTTGGGCCTTCCGCGACGTGCAGGAGCGCAAGTGGAACTCGCCCTACAAGGATTGGTTCCACATTAGCTTTGACGGCGACTCCTGCTATGGCGATGGCTTTTGGTACGAGGGCTGGGAAGGCCATTTTGAGCTTGTGAAGCTCAACCTGCAAAATCCCGCTGTGGTCGATTACCTGCTTGAGTCTGTGCGCCGTTGGGCCGACGTCTTTGGCGTCGACGGCCTGCGCCTGGACGTTGCCTATATGCTCGACCGCGACTTCATGCGCCGCCTGCACGCCTTTACCCGTGGGCTCAAGCCCGACTTTGTGCTGATCGGCGAGACGCTCCACGGCGACTACAACCAGATCGTCAACGACGAGATGCTCGATTCCTGCACTAACTACGAGTGCTACAAGGGCCTGTATTCCAGCTTTAACTCAGTCAACATGTTTGAGATCGCCCATTCGCTGCACCGTCAGTTTGGCGGCGACCCCTGGTGCATCTACCGCGGCAAGCACCTGCTGTCGTTTGTCGACAACCACGACGTGCCGCGCCTGGCAAGCATCCTCACCGACAAGTCGTGCCTGCGTCCCGCCTATGGCATGCTCTTTGGCATGCCGGGCATTCCGTGCGTCTACTATGGCAGCGAGTGGGGAATTGCCGGCGAAAAGGGCGGCCCCGATGGCGACTGGGTGCTGCGGCCTGCGCTCGATGAGCCCGCGCCCAACGAGCTGACGGCGTTCATCACGCAGCTCGCGCACCTGCGCTCGGCCGACGATGCGGCGGCACGCGCTCTCAACTACGGCGCGTACCGCAACGTGGTGATTCAGAACAAGCAACTGTTGTTTGAGCGCGCCTGTGACGGCGCGACGGTGCTCGTGGCGGTGAACGCCGTGGACGAGCCTTACACCTTTGGCGCCGGCGAGCTCAACGGCTCCTTTGTCGATTTGCTTGCCGACGATGCACCCACGGTCGAGCTGGCTGGCTCCCTTGAGCTTGCGCCCTACGAGGTGCGTTATCTGTTGAGGGCCTAGGCCATGGCTGCTGCCGACGAGGGCTATCAACATATTGAGCATGGGTTTGAACCCGTGTTTGACGAGCGCTCGCGCGTTTTGGTGCTGGGGTCGTTTCCCTCGGTGCTCTCGCGTGCCAATGCCTTCTACTATGGCAATCCGCAGAACCGCTTTTGGCGCGTGATGGCCGCGTGCCTCGGTGTGCCCGCGCCGCCCAACGAGGGCGATCCTTTGGCAAGCGGTGAGCCCGCGACGCTCGATGTCTCCATTGCTGCCAAGCGATCCATGCTGTTGAACGGTGGCGTGGCCCTGTGGGACGTGATCGAGAGCTGCGATATTAAGGGCTCGAGCGACGCGAGCATTCGCAACGTTGTGCCGGCACATATTGAGCGCATTACCGATGCCGCGCCGATCGAGGTCGTTGTCTGTAACGGCGGTACGGCAGGGCGACTCTACAAACGCTACTTGCAAGATCGGACGGGGCTGCCCGCCATCGTCCGGCCCTCGACAAGTCCTGCCAATGCCGCCTGGCGCCTGGAACGTCTTGTTGAGCGTTGGCACGAAGCCGTTGATTGGGGTGCTCTGTAATTTAGATATCTGATTGGGCGCGGGTGCTGAGGCGTTTCATGATGACATGCCAGATTGGTGCGGGCAGTGCAGGCTTGACGCGCACCATGCCGTCGGCGTCGACGCTACCGGCATTGCCACCGCCAAGCAGCTGCGCATGCTCAATGGAGCAGCCCATGCGCACAGCGCCCACAAGCTTATCCATCGCTTCCGAAAATGGCCGACGCAAGAGGCCCATACGCGGGGAGTGGCGAAGTGCTGCGATGCCGCTGCCGGCACAGATGACAACGCCGTCGCACCATGGCAGGTCACGTAGAAGACATGCCCGATACAGGCGGTCGAGAACTTCGTCCGCCTGCTTGTTGTTTTTGGACGCGGCCTGGACGACGACGTAGACGCGTGTCTCTGCATTCCCAAGGCGATCGAGTATCTGCTCGACAGCGGTCATTGCCTCATCGTCAAATGCATCATCAACAGCGAGCACCATGCCATCGACTGCACCAACGCCATCTGCCTTCAAGTTGACCGGGTGGGGGAGCGCGGTGCCGGAAAGCTGTGCATAGGCGGCGATGGCATCCTGCAGGTCCCAGAGCAAAAACTCAAGATCGGTGCTATTGGGAATACTGATATACGCAATGGTTTGCAACGTTTTTGGTGCATCGCCGCGTGCGGTCGTCTCCATGCCGCCTCCTTTCCGGTTGGTTTCCGTTTAGGTTACACCGTCTGGCGGCACCTCGCCGCGCTATCCTAGTGCAACCCTTACGAAAGGAACGCCATGCGACTGCCCATGAATACCTCGCTTGCCACGCTCAAGCCCTCCGGTATCCGCCGGATCAACGCACTCGCCGCCCAGCACCCGGGGTGCATCGCGCTTGCGCTCGGCGAGCCCGATTTTCCCACGCCCGATGTGATTAGCGCCGAGGTGACCGCCGCGCTGGACCGCGGTGACACGCACTATCCGCCCAACAACGGTCGCCCCGCCCTGCGTGATGCACTGTCCAAATATATGGATGACGCGGGCCTGGCGTTTTCCGCCGATGAGGTCATCCTGACCGACGGCGCGACCGAGGCACTGTCGGCAACATTCATGGCCATGCTCAACCCCGGCGACGAGGTCATTATCCCCACGCCGGCCTTTGGCCTGTACGAGAGCATCGTTGTGGCCAACCACGCCAAAGCGGTCTTCTTGGATACGGAGCCCGCGCAATTTCAGATTGATGAGGAGGCGCTGCGCGCTTGCGTTACGCCGGCGACCAAGGCCATCGTCATCTGCTCGCCCAACAATCCTACGGGTTGCATCCTCAACACGGCGTCGCTCGACACCGTGGCGCGCGTAGCGGAGCAGGCGGGTATCTACGTAGTCTGCGACGACGTGTACAACCGTCTGGTTTATGTGGATGGCTACGAGCGCTTTGCCCAGCGTCACCCGGAGCTGCGTGAGCAGACGGTCGTCATCGAGAGCTTCTCCAAGCCCTGGGCTATGACCGGCTGGCGCCTGGGCTGGCTCGCAGCCGCAGCCCCCGTCATCGCCGAGATCGCAAAGGCCCACCAATACCTAGTATCGAGCGCCGTCTCCTTTGAGATGGATGCCGCAACGCGAGCCCTCACCGTCGACCCAACCCCCATGCTCGAAGTCTACCGAGCCCGCCGCGAACGCGTACTCGCAGCCTTAGACGCCATGGGCCTCGACGTGGTAGAACCGGTAGGCGCCTTCTACGCCTTCCCCAGCATTAAGCAATTCGGCCTAACAAGCGAAGACTTCTGCATCAAAGCCATCAAAGAAGCAAACGTAGCCCTAGTCCCGGGCGACTGCTTCGGCACCGAAGGCCACATCCGCCTAAGCTACTGCGTCTCCGATAAAGATCTGGACGAAGGCCTAAATCGCCTGTCCACCTTCATTTCAACCTTATAGCCCAACGGGACGCAACACATCAGCCCACCGACCCAAGCATTATGAGTGGGGCGTGCCGGCCAACGGAAAACCGGGCTGCCCATAGTTGACGTAGGCCGCGCCGCCAAAGGCCAGGCGCAAGGTTTTCGTAGATTCCGCACGAGCCGAAGAGCACTTAATGTGCTCTTCGTGCGAGCCAGGACTTGACCGAGCGAAAAGCTTGCGCCTGGCCTTTGGC
>CAJMNK010000008.1 GCA_905214905.1 uncultured bacterium
ATAACCAAGCCCCACCGGGCAACCTACCAACCAAATTCTTTTCAGCCCAGGCCCCTGTGTACCGCGCGTCTAAGATCTTCAAATTCAGACAGCCTGACAATTGATTCTTATAGCAGAGGCCCCTTGGCCTTTAGTTTGATACAAGTTCCGCACGAGCCGGAAAGCACTAAATGTGCTTTCCGTGCGAGCAGGACTGTTCGCAGTAGCAAACTAAAGGCCAAGGGGCCCAGTCAACCTATCAGCAGCGATTACTCAGCAGCTAGTTAAATTTGAAGATCTTTGAGGCAAGACGGTATAGGCCGAGTGTGGTTTTGTCTCCGGCCCGTCCGCGCAGGTTGGTGAAGAAGCCGACCACGCCGTAGCGGGCACGACGATACATGCGCTCGTCGTAGGCCTTCAAATCATTCCACAGCGTCTTTAGGCGCTCGTCGGCGCAATCTTCCTCGGAAAGCTTGGTGAGCACCGAGCAGATCGCCATCATCATGGTGAAGTAGCCCATCATGTACGAACGCAGACGCGACGACTCAACATCGCTGTACAGGTGGTACGACTCCATCATGATACGCGTAACACGGAACTGCTGGTCCAGACGCTTGACCATCGTTGCCTCGTTGACGCTCTGACCTTCGCGACCGATAAAGTAGCGGTAGAGGTCGATGTCGGCGTAGTACATGGTCTTGCAACGCGGCAGCGGCACGTAGGCGTAGATGTTGTCCACATAGAACGTGTGCGGCGGCATGGGAAGGTTGGACTCGCGCAGCACATCCGTGCGATAGCACAGGCTGTGCATGAGTAGGTTCTGGTCCAGGCGGAAATGACCGATCTGATCCCAGGAAAAGATCTTTTTGCGCGGCAGGGCAAATTTGTAACCGATAGCGGTATGCGTGCCCTCGTAAACCTTCTCGTACACGTAGTTCGAGATAAACAGGTCAACGCGCTGGTCGCGCTCCTCAAAGCCACGCAGAATCGACAGCATGGTCGAAAGGGCAGCGCCGTCAAGCCAGTCGTCCGAGTCGACAACCTTGTAGTAGGTGCCCTGCGCCTCGCGCAGACCCGAAAGGACGGCGATGCCGTGGCCGCCGTTCTCCTGATGCACCGCGCGGATGATGCCGGGATAACGTGTCTCCCACTCGTCGGCCTTAGCTGCCGTCTCGTCCTTGGAACCGTCATCGACGATGATGATCTCGATATCGGTGGCGTAATTGCTCCCCTCCAGAATGGAAGTGATGCAATGGTCCATGTCCTTGGCGGCGTTATACGAGGGAATACCGAATGATATGACTTTATGCATGGCAGGCGATAATCTCATCCGAAAGATCGAGGGCGGAGTTGGTCACGGCATCCATATCGTAGTAACGATACTCGGCCAGGCGACCCACCGGGTGGAAGTTCGTCAGGTTCTGGACGCGCTCAAGATAGCGCTCATAGAGCTCGCGGTTCTCGGGCTCCAGAATGGCGTAATAGGGCGTCTCTCCCGAACCGGGCGCATAGGCCTTGGAATACTCCTTCATGATGGTGGTCTTGCCGGGCAGGACCTGACCAGTCATGTTCTTGAACTCGGTGATACGCGTGTAATCCTCACTCGTGGTGTAATTGACGGTGCCCACGGGCTGGAACTGGTCCATATCGAGCGTCTCGAACTTCATGTCGAGCGTACGGTACGGCAGAGCGCCCAGGTCGAGGTTGAACAGCTCGTCGAGCGGACCGGTGTAGACGATCTCGCCGCCATAGACCTTGCCGTCGACCTTGACGGTGGTCTCATCGATCTCGAAGAGGTCGCGGGCGTCCACGTCGCAGAACACATCAATCAGATCGTGGTCGAGCATATGCTCGAACAGCGCGGTATAGCCGTCCTGCGGCATGCCCTGGAAGGGAGCTTGCGGGAAGTAGCGGTCATCATCGCCCACAAAGACGGGAACGCGGCCGGTGATCGAGGGGTCGATCTGATCGGGCGTCTGGCCCCACTGCTTCATGGTGTAATGCAAAAAGACGTTCTCGTATACGTAATCAGCTACCTCGGCCAAGTCGGGGTCGTTCTTCTTACGCAGCTCCATAATGGGCACTTTGACATCCTTGCCAAAGGTCTCCACGAGCTTCTGATACAGCTCCTCGCCGCGCTCGTCACCAAAGGCGAGCTTGAGACTCGCATGGTTGAAGGGCACAGGCATGAGGGTGCCGTTGATGTTGGCGAGCACCTTGTGCTGATAATCCGTCCACTTGGTAAAGCGCGACAGGAAATTGTGCACGCGCTCGTTAAAGGTGTGATAGATATGCGGACCGTACTCGTGGATCAGGATTCCGGCCTCGTCAGCGCAGTCATAGGCATTGCCCGCAATGTGGCTACGGCGCTCCAAAACGGCAACACGATAGCCGATGGTCTCGGCAAGACGGCGGGCGCAAACGGCACCGGCATATCCAGCACCGACGACAATCATGTCGTACGCGCCGGCGTTAAAGCCTTCAGGCAGGCCTGAGGTAATCTGCATCGATACTCCTTGTCAAAAGCCACGGGCTCGTTAGCTGGGCTTTTCTCGAACATTCTTCGAGACATATTTATCAGAGCGATTATAGCGCTAATGCGTCCTATAATGAGCTTGCCACACAAGGAAAGCTCAAGCACTGCGGCGTACAAATTTGAAAGGTAAACCCGCTAGCAGCGGGTTTATTCGTGAACAGCCGGGCGCCTGGAGCTTAGTGAAACGCTTGTAAGGAGTAACATGAGCGATTTCCTTAACCGTATGAAGTCTGCCGCCAAGGCCGACCTTAAGACGATCGTCCTGCCCGAGGGCGAGGATCCGCGCACCATCGTCGCGGCCACCAAGATCATCGAGGAGGGCCTGGCAAAGATCGTCATCCTGGGCAACCCCGACGAGATCAACGTTCCCGGCGCCACCGTCATCGATCCGCGCAATGCCGAGAAGCACGAGGAGTACGCGCAGAAGTTTGCCGAGCTCCGTGCCAAGAAGGGTGTCACCATCGAGCAGGCTCGCGCCCAGGTGATGGACGCCACCTACTTTGGCACCATGATGGTCAAGATGGGCGACGCCGACGGCCTGGTCTCCGGCGCCTGCCACTCCACCGCCGACACCCTGCGCCCCGCGCTGCAGATCCTCAAGACCGCCCCGGGCACCAAGCTGGTCTCGGCCTTCTTCGTGATGTGCACCGACACCCCGCAGTTCGGCACTGACGGTACGCTGATCTTCGCCGACTGCGGCCTCAACATCAACCCGTCCTCCGACGAGCTCTCCGAGATCGCCATCGCCTCCGCTCACTCCTGGTCCACCTTTATGGGCAGCGTCGAGCCGCACGTGGCCATGCTCTCCTACTCCACCATGGGCTCCGCCGGCGGCGAGGTCGCCAAGAAGGTCCAGGAGGCCGTGAAGTTCTGCAAGGAGAAGGCTCCCGAGCTCGCCATCGATGGCGACCTGCAGCTCGACGCCGCCATCGTCCCCACCGTCGCCCAGCTCAAGGCTCCCGGCTCCTCTGTCGCCGGCAAGGCCAATGTGCTCGTATTCCCCGACCTCGAGGCCGGCAACATCGGCTACAAGCTGGTCCAGCGCTTCGCCGGCGCCGACGCTTACGGCCCCATCCTGCAGGGCATCGCCAAGCCGGTTAACGACCTTTCGCGCGGCTGCTCTGCCGACGACATCGTGGGTGTCGTGGCCATCACCGCCGTCCAGGCTCAGATGGCTGAATAGCGTACGCATCGCCCGAAGGCCGTACGGGCTTCTACCGCTACGTAGCAATCAGGGTATCTGGAGTGGACGGCGGCTTGGCTACGAGCTGGGGCTGAGGATCTGAATGGTCGGGTGCCGTTGCTGGGAGCGCAGGCGTTGCTGGTGATGATCACTTTGGGACTGGAATTTCCGCCTGCTAGCAAAAAGGCCTCCAGAGCTGTTGATCTGGAGGCCTTTCGTTTACTAGCAAATGCGCGCGTTAGTTGTTCTTGGTCAGGCGCTCGACGTCGTGGGCGATCATGTATTCCTCGTCAGTGGGGATAACCATGACCGTGACGGCGGAACCGGCGGCGCTGATGACCTGCGGGCCGTTGCCCACGGCCTCGCGGTTCTTGTTGTTGTCGATGCGTACGCCCAGCCACTCAAAGCAGTCGCAGAAGGCCTTGCGGATCGACCAGTCGTTCTCGCCGATGCCAGCGGTAAAGGTGATGGTATCCACGCCCGCCATGGAAGCGATCATGGAGCCGGCCTGCTGCATGGCCTTGTAGGCGAACATATCGAAGGCGAGCAGGCAGCGCTCGTCGCCCTCGGAGGCGCGTGTACGGATGTCGCGGGCGTCGTTGGAGATGCCCGAGATGGCAAGCAGACCAGACTGCTTGTTCATCATGTCATCGACTTCCTGATAGCTGTAGCCGCCCTCGCGCTGCAGGTAGCATACGGTAGCCGGGTCAATGGAACCGCAGCGGGTACCCATCATCAGACCGTCAAGCGGCGTGAGGCCCATCGTGGTGTCGCGGCACACGCCGTCCTCAATGGCGGCAAGCGAAGCGCCGTTGCCCAGATGGCACGAAAGCAGGCGGTGGCAGCGCGAACCCAGGATCTCCTTGGCCATCATCCACTCGTAGCGGTGGCTCGTTCCATGGGCGCCGTACTTGCGCACATGATACTTATCGCACACGTCCTTGGGCAGCGCGTAGGTGTAGGCGACCTCGGGCATGGTCATGTGGAATGAGGTGTCGAAGACGGCCACGTTGGGCAGCTCCGGATACTTCTCGCGGCAATACTCAATCGCCGCGGCCTCACCGTAGTTGTGCAGCGGGGCGAGCGGGGCCACCTCAAGGATTTTAGCCATGACCTCATCGTCGACGACTGCGGAATCATCGAAGTGCCAGCCGCCCTGAACGATACGATGGCCAATGCCATCAATCGTAAAGTCGGTCTTCTCAAGCTCCTCGAGCACGCGAGCGATAGCAGAGCGATGATCGGGGAAAGGGACCTCCTCGGTCTGCTTGGCGCCACCGTTCTCGGCGTGACCAAAGATGCCCATGTCCGAACCGATACGTTCGCAGTTGCCCTTGGCGAAAACCTCTCGGGTATCGGTATCCAAAAGCTGATATTTTAGGCTTGAGCTGCCAGCGTTAACAACAAGTACGTTCATGAGACTCCTTTGCAATGCAATGCGGTCGGTACAGGCCCCTTAAGGCGGCCGCATGTTAATAAGAAGTTATCATAACTTGATAAATAGCTATCAGATATATCGACCAGCGAGCGCAAAAGAGGGGCCGAACGGCGCTCGGTCGTCCAGCCCCTCCCCTCTTGTAATTACTTGGCGTTGACAATGCGCTCGACGTCGGAAGCGATCATGAACTCCTCGTCCGTGGGGATAACGAAAATCTTAACCTTGGAATCCTTGGCAGACAGGCACCATGCGCCGTCACCACGCAGGGCGTTGCGGGCATGATCCATCTTGACGCCCATAAAGGCCAGGCGGTCGGCCACGCCGGCGCGGACGGCAGGAGCGTGCTCACCGATGCCGGCAGTGAAGACCAGGGTGTCCATACCGCACATGGAGGTGGCCATCTCGGCAGCCTTGGCGGCAATCTTGTAGACGAACATATCGAAGGCAAGCTGGGCCTCGGGGTCACCGGCAGCGGCGAGCTCCTCGACGTTGCGGCAGTCGTTGGTCTTGCCGCCGGTCACAGCCAAAAGGCCGGACTTCTTGTTCATCATCTCGTCGACCTCGTCGAAGGTGTAGCCGCCCTCGCGCTGCAGGTAGCACACGGTAGCCGGGTCGATGGAGCCGCAGCGGGTGCCCATCATAACGCCGTCGAGCGGCGTCAAGCCCATGGTGGTGTCCATGCACTTGCCGTCCTCGATGGCGCACAGGGAAGCGCCGGAGCCGATATGGCACACGACGACCTTGCGGGCCTCGCCGTTGGTCATCTCGGCGACCTTCTTGGAGATGTAGCGGTAGCTGGTGCCGTGGGCGCCGTACTTACGGATGTGCAGCTTGTCGCAGACGTCCTTGGGCAGGGCGTAAGTCTTGGCGACCTCGGGCATGTTGAAGTGGAAAGCGGTGTCGTAAACCGTGACGTTGGGCAGGTCGGGATACTGCTCCAGGCAGTACTCGATAACGTTGGCCTCGGGGTTGTTGTGCAGCGGGGCGAGCGGAGCGACCTCGCGGATCTTGGCGAGGACATCCTCGTCGACGAGGGAGGAATCGCCAAAGTACCAACCGCCCTGAACGATACGGTGGCCGATACCCTCAATCTTGACGCCGTTGGCCTCGAGGTCCTTCAGGACAACCTCGATGGCGACCTTGTGGTCGGGGAACTCGATGTTCTCGGTCACCTTCTTGGAGCCGTTGGCAGCATGGGTGAAAGTGCCGCCGGTAAAGCAGACGCGCTCGCAGGAGCCCTTTGCGGACACCTTATGGGACTTGGTATCGATGACCTGATACTTAAGGGTCGAAGATCCTGCGTTGACGACCAGAACGTTCATGTGTCTCCCTACTAACAGGCGGTGTGGCGCCGCCAGGTTACATACGCTTCAATAATAAACCCAAACGCCCTCGCGCTCGGGTTTATTGCGTTGATATATAAGTTATCGGTGCCTAAATACTCATGTCCTCTGGCTTGTAAGACGAAATAACGCGGGGATATACACAAGGGAAGAAATCCCGAGCGCGACAAGCAATATGACTCGAATGCCCGCGATGCCGCTCAACGCAGCGTTGAACAGATAGAAAAGGATGGCACCCACCGCCACCATCTGGCTTTGAACCGAAATCAGTGAACAGCGCATCGAAGGATCGGCTGCTTTTTGAAAAATTGAGTATTTAATTGGAGCAAATAACGAGTACGCGACCGTCTGCAGCACATAGAACACGGGCAGCAAATAAACCGGAGTTAAGGGAATCAAAAACAGAGCTGTCAGGAAAAGACGCACGATGCCGCAAATACGCGCAAAGCGGCCCTTGTCGACATGAGCAATCGCACAGGGCACAATAAGTCCCATGGAGGCCGAGGCAAGGAGCTGAACCGCAATGGTCACACCCGAAGCGACGGCATTCATTCCGCGACCCGCAAGCAGCAGTGAGAAAAAGTCTTCCAGGGCGACAAAAGCAAATGCCTGAGAACAGTCCATGATGAACGCTGAACGAAGAATGCCATTACCCGCAATAGCGGCACCGATCATCTTCGGGCTAATCCCATGTTCAGGTGTCGTCGCAGTGCCCCCTCTTCGCATCTCAGGAATGCAGACAACGACAACCAACGTCAACACCATTGCGATGATATCTGCCGAAAGACCAATGAGATATGCACCGACGGACGAAATGAAACCGCCCACGCAAGCGGAGATGGCATAAGAGGCATAGAAAACAAATCGCTCAACGACATTAAGTCTTACGAGCTGGTCCTGAGAGACGCTGTCAATGTAAATCGCTTCGATGGATCCGCTCACACACGCAACGGCAAAACCCTTGAGAGCGAACGCACCGATTAAAAGCAGGGGAGAACGGACGAGAAGCAGGGCGGCGTAGTATCCAAGCATTCCCACGACGCCAACGAGACCGCTTGTCTTTCGTCCAAACCTATCAGCAATATAGCCAGTGGGAACTTCAAGGATGAACTTGCTCACTTGATATGCAATCATCATGCTAGAAATCGATACCATCGAAAGTCCGACGAACTCAAGGTAGACAGTTAGAAAATACAAGATGGTGCTGAAGTTCGACAGAAAAACGAACGTCATATAAAGCAAAACCGTACGGTTTTTCATGCTCCACCCTCCAAGAGTCAGCAATCTAAATCGGAATCTTGGAAAAGCATGAGGGCAAAGCTGTCAGCTATGTGTTACAAGGCGTCAATAATCACTTGATGCCTCGAAGCCAATTAATCTCACGAAGCAAGATGACGCAATAGGTGCAGAAAAACCGTCTGGTGTCGATCAGTCCAGGCATTTTGTCGATAGCAAAAGTAGATGGGCAAGGCTACGTCACGCGAACCTTCAATGGAGCACTCGCTCACTTCCAATACATCTGATGCGAGAGAAGAGCCAGAAAAACTCAATATCAATCCCCCGGCTTGAAGAAACTCAGTCTGCGCCCTGTTTCCGTATTCAACATCACGGAAGCGAAAATTGACGAGCTGGGCTTCGGGACATTGATTGATTGCATTGAGACAGGGCGACAAATTAATGGGAACAGCGAGCCTGCCGCCCAGTAACTCGCGAATGGTCATGGCGCCCACAGATTGATGACCCGCTGGGCATGAAAGAACCTTGAGCTCCTTTTCACCCAAATATTTTGAAGAAAGGACGCTGTCCCGTGGTTCCTCGAATGAGATAGCCGCATCCGAAATGCCAAGCACAAGTGATTCAAAGCATGTAGCCGTTGGCTGATGCCACACATCAAGGTGAATCTGAGGGTGCGAGCGTTCAAACGAGTCATACCAGCTTTCGGCAAAAAGGCGCCCCCGCCCATGAAGGCAGGGGGCGTAAAGACGAAAGTGGCCATCGGGCGAAACGCCGTCGCCCCTCGATTGAGCGTACTTTTTGAGATCGTCGACTTGTGCCAGGATCACGCGCGCACGACGCGCAAATTCTCTGCCCGCCGGAGACAAAACAGCCTCCCCCGCCGATCGGTCGAGCAAAACAATCTGATACTCAGATTCCAGCTTTTTGATTGCCGACGAAACGGCCTGCGGACTCACATGAACGGCGCGAGCTGCTTTGCGCACGCCGCCATAGTTCGCTACCGCTTGAAGGTATTCGAGTTGAGAAAGCTGCATAGATTACTCCAAAGGCAGCCAAGTCGACGGGCTACGCGCCCTCAGATGAGGTTCTCGCCCAGGTTTTTGCCGCCGAGGACGTGCATATGGAAGTGCATGACGGTCTGGCCGGCGTTGACACCCTTGTTGGAAATGACGCGGAAACCGTCCTCCAGTCCCTTGGCCTTGGCGACCTCCTGGATGGCGTGAGCCATGGCGCCCATGGTCTCGGCAGGCACGTTGTCGGCGATGTCGCTGTAGTGCTTCTTGGGGATCACGAGCGTGTGGACCGGCGCCTGCGGGTTGAGGTCGTCGAAGGCGATGACCTGGTCGTCCTCATAGACAACGGTCGAGGGGATCTCGTGGTTGGCAATTTTACAGAAGATGCAATCGCACATAGCTGGTTCCTTTCTTACAGACCAAGGTAATTATATTTGGTCGAGATGGTTAGAACGAGAGGCTGTCGTCGGTGTTGGCGGCTTCGCCGTCGGCGAGCACGTCGTTGCCGTCGACGTCCTTAAGGAGCACCGAGACCTTCTGCTCGGCATCGGACAAGCGGGTGCGCAGGCTCTTGAGGAGCTCGACGCCGCGGGTGTAGCTCTCGAGTGACTCCTCGAGCTCCATATCGCCCGACTCCAGGCTGCGGATGATGAGCTCCAGCTCCTGCGAGGCCTGCTTGTACGTAAGCTGTTCGACCGGGGTCTTCTCTGCCATATCTGTTTCCTTTCCTAAGGGTCTATCACTGTGAAACGCGGTCTACTCGACCGCGTTGACGGTTGCTGCCACGTTGCCGTCTGCCATGCGCACGCGGATGGCGTCGCCGGGCTTAAAGGTCTTGGCGCTCGTAGCAACCCCATCATCGCTGTACGCGATGGAGTAACCGCGGGCAAGTACCTTAAGCGGCGACAGGGCATCGAGCGAAGCCGCCGCACGGCCCAGGTCGGACGCTGGCTTGCTGAGCATCGTGCGCCCCTGATGCTCTAGGCGGGAACTCGCAAGCGTGAGCGCATGGCGCTTACCCTCGAGCCCCGAGGTGCTTGTAATCAGACACTCGGGCAAGCGCTCAAAGTTGGAGCGGAATGTCCCGACCGAGCGTACTATGGCGCCCGACAGGCGATCGGCAGTCAGCGCAAGCTCCGATTCGCGACGCTCAACCATAAATGTGGGGTCGTTGAGGCACGGGCGACACGCAGCGGCATCGAGCGCATCACCCAAGCGAGCCGTATAGGTATCCCAGGCACGGCGACCGCGCTGATCGAGCATCTCCAGGTCGACCTGGGCCGACCCAATCATCGATGCCATCGCGGCACCCAGACGCTGATGGCGCGCCTCGAGCACATCGGCCAACTCCGTCATAGCCGGCGCCACCGATTCTGCCGCCGCCGTGGGCGTGGAGGCGCGTCGGTCGCTCACCATGTCGCAAATCGAGGTATCGGGCTCATGGCCAATGCCGGTCACCACGGGCACAGGACAAGCCGCCACCGCGCGGGCAAGCTCCTCGTCATTAAAGGTCATGAGGTCCTCAAAGGAACCGCCGCCACGCACGAGCAAAATGCAATCGGGCGCCGGCGTAATGGTGGCGGCGCGGCGCAAGCCTTCAATAAGCTCTGCTGGCGCACCCTCGCCCTGGACCTTGGCACCCACGCAAACGAGCTCGACAAGTGGGTTTCGACGGCGCAGCGTACGCTTGACGTCGTCGATCACGGCACCCGAAAGCGAGGTGACGACCGCCACGCGCGAGCAAAACACCGGAATGCGACGTTTGCGGGACTCGTCCATCAGCCCCTCGCGGCGCAGCTTTTCGGCTAACTGTGCCACCTGTTGACGCAGCAGGCCCTCCCCCGCCAGCGAGAACGAACGGGCGACAAAGCTCATACGGCCCGTGGGCTTATAGAGATTGAAGCTGCCCTTAAAGCTCACCTGCATACCGTCGCGCAAGTCGAAGGTGCGCTTGAGATAGGCGCCCTTCCAGATGATGCAATCGACGGCGGCCGAGTCGTCCTTGATCTGGAAGTAGCAGTGGCCGCTTCGGGCATTGGGGCCACGAAAGCCCGTGACCTCGCCCAGGACGCTCAGCTGCGGAATGGCATCGAGCGCACCGGCAGCGATCTCTACCGCCTGGCTCACGCTGAGCTCTTTGCGCTCCCGCTCGCCCGAACCGTCGAACTCGGCGGAAACGGCATTGCCGGTTAGATTCCAGCCTGCCACGCAGCCTCCTTTCGTTATCGTGCACAAGGGCTCCGGCCCTGCGCAAATTCAAGTCCAACACATAGTACAGCGCCGCGGGGACACAAATCTCCGCGGCGCCTGTCAAGCCAATTTGTTACCGGTTGGAGTTTCTGTTGTAGCGAGCCATAAGATAGAGCAGCTGAATGATCGAAGTGAGCGCTGCAGCCACATAGGTAAGCGCGGCTGCCGTCAGGACCTTCTTGGCACCGTTGACCTGCTTGGAGCTCATACCCGACTGCTCAATATACGCCACGGCGCGCCGACTGGCATCAATCTCAACCGGCAGCGTAACCAGCTGGAACAGCACGCTAAACGAGAAGAAGATCAGTGCGAGGGTCGTGAGTCCCGCGATGTTCATAAACAGACCCATGAGCAGCACAATGGTCCAAGTGTTCTGGGTAAAGTTGACGACCGGCACGAGGGCGGTGCGCACCTTCATCATGGCATAGCCGCCTTGACGCTGCGCGGCATGGCCTGCCTCGTGACAAGCGACAGCAACGCTTGCGACCGAGCCGCCAGAACGGTTGGCGTCTGACAGATACAGGTTGTTGTCCTGCGGGTTGTAATGATCGGTGAGCTCGCCAGCGACACCCTTGATACCCACAGCGTTGCAGCCGTTGGCGTCGAGCATCCGGCGAGCGACTGTGGCGCCCGTGTCGCCGTCCGAGCGAACCTTGGACCAGGTTTTGTACGTCGAGTTGATATAGTTCTGTGCGGCAAGGCCAAGCACCGTGCAGACAAGAACAACCAGCAGGTACAGCGGGTCGATGCCAAAGCCGTATCCATAGTAATAAGGCATGCGAATTCCTCCGAATCGAGTTACACGTTGGAGGCATTCTACCCACTCGCCCAGCCAACGAGACAGCATCGATGTTTTGGCAATGTCAGCGAAAACGGCCGAGAGCGAGCAAGGTGACGTGAAAGAGAAGCGACGCGTACTTTGGTACGCGAGCGACGATTGAACGTCAGATTGCCGCTCTCGGCCGTTTGCAGCGTCGAGCTGTTACGCGGTTTGGTAAAACCGCGTAACTATACACCTACAGCAATTCAATTTTGCCATCTTTGACCGTCAACCCCATATTGCCCGAGAGCAGATCGTCCAGGCGCGAGCCCACAAGCTCAAAGCGCCAGCCTTCGCGCAAGGGGCTTTGCTCGGGATGCTCAATATAGTCGGCCAGGTCATCGCGCGAGGCAATGACCGAGGTCGCCACGCCCGAGCGCTCGGCAACCAGACGAATGAGCGCATACATCAGGTCCGTCACGCTCTCCAGCTCCGGAGAGATCTGGCGATGCCCGCGCACCATGAGCGGCAGGCGATCGTGCGGGCAGCTCGCGCCGCGCTTGATGGCCATGAGCGCACCGTCCACGTCGCGCTCCCCCAACTGATCGGTACCACGGATGCTGCGGAACTCCTCAACGCGCACAGGATTGCGCTTAACGAGCGCCAGCAGCGTGTCGTCGGACATGACCCACTTGCGCGGGATGTTGCGGCGCTCGGCGCGGTCCTCGCGCCAAGCGGCGAGCTCGCGCGCGATACCCAGCTGATGACGGCTGCACGAGTTGATGCGTTTGACCTTGCGGAACGCCTCGTGGCGATCGGCGCGATAGTGCGACTCGTCAGCCAGCGGGCGCAGCTCGTCGAGCACCCAGTCCACACGGCCCAGCTCGCGCAGGCGGCTCATCATCTCGGTATAGGCGACGATCAGGTACTTGACGTCATCGATCGCATACTCAATCTGCTTATCGGTCAGCGGGCGGCGCGACCAGTCGGTTAGCGACTCGGTCTTGGGCAACGAGACGCCGCAAAACGTCTGCACGAGCGCGCCGTAGGAAATCTGCTGGCGCTCGCCCAAAAAGGAGGCGGCCACCTGCGTGTCAAAAATCGGACGCGGTAGCACGCCTACGGTATGAAGCATGACCTCCATATCCTGCGAGCACGCGTGGAAGACCTTGGTCACGCTCTCATCGGCCATAAGCTCGGCCAGCGGCGATAGGTCGTCGATTACCAGGGGATCGACCGCTACGCTCTCGGCAGGGGTGGCAATCTGAACCAAACACAGACGTGGATGGAACGTGCGCTCGCGCAAAAACTCAGTATCGACGGCAATCGCGTCGAACTCACGGGCGCGCTGGCAAAAGTCGAGTAGAGCCTGATGTGTGGAAATGTACATATCAACCCATCGAATAAGGTTAGGCCCGAAAAACACGGGTAGGATATCGGCATTGCCTTACAACTATACTCGGTTAGTCACAGAACGGGAACGTAAGTATGCGCTGCCTTATCATCCACAACCCGGCATCGGGCCCCAGCTCAGATGAAATCTACGCATTCACGCACGCCCTCGCGCAGGGCGGCGACGAGGTCGTGATGCGTTTTATCGGCGATGGCATGGAGCCCGAGGACGCCGTGGCAGACGTGCGCGAGTTTGATCGCGTGGTCGTTTCGGGCGGCGACGGCACCGTCTCCAACGTGCTCGACCAGATGCGCGGATGCGGTGTCCCCACGCTCGTCTTCCCCTCCGGTACGGCCTGCCTGTTCTTTAACAACATCGGTAATGCCCCCGAGGCAGCGGCGCTTGCCAAGGCTTGCCGCGCCGGTCGCACGGTCAAAGTGGACATGGGCGAGCTCTTTTGGCTCGACGAGGACGGCAACGAGAAGCGCCACGGCTTTATCATCATTGCCGGCTCGGGCTTCGACGCCGAGATCATGATGAAGGCCGCTCCCACCAAAAACGACATCGGCGAGATCGCCTACTTCCTCTCCGCGCTCGCCACGCCCAACCCCACGGTGGCGCACTTTACGATTGAGCACGACGGCATTGTCGAGGAGCTCGACGGCATCTGCTGCATGGCGGGCAATACCTCGGTCATCCAAAACGACATCAACCTGTTCCCCGATTGCCGCATGAACGACGGCATGGTCGACATCGCGGTCATCGAGCCCGTAAAAACCGTCCAGCTCCTGCCCACCGTGATCACCGCTGCACTCGACCCCGCCGGCAAGGTACTCGGCCGCCCGCAGTTCAAGATCATCCAGACCAAGGAAGCCAAGATCACCTGCACGCCGTCGTTGGGCATGCAGTTCGATGGCGAGATTATCTCCAGCAATTCGGGCGTCTTTGGAGCCCGCGCGCTTCCGCAATGCCTCGACCTCATCGTCGACGAATTCTCACCGCTTGGTAAATAGGAGGACCCTATGAACGACAATCCCCTGCTCGGCTTTATCATCATCGTTTTGGCCATGCTCGTCGGCTATGCGATCAACGTGATCCACCGCCGGAAGAAGTAATTCCATATTGGCATGATATTCATCCAATTATCGTCTCCCCTGCCGTTTATGCATTTGCCAAACAGCAGGGGATTTTCATTTCGGACATTCCCAGCTACTTTATTCGACTACAGTAATTACAGGGCGTCTTTATTAAAGTAAAGCTATAAACTGAGTACAATTAACCGCTCATCGCATATTTCATCACGCTTATCGAGTAAGTTTCTTTCATAGATGAATATTGTTTCCAGTTCGTTACGCTAATGGGGTGTCTTTATTGGCTGAAGCCCTCTGGCGACAGAGGGCTTTCGCACGCTGGGAGGGAAAATGAGGAAAACTCACCCCGTCAACGCACTCAAGATGCTAGGCATAGGCCTCGCCTTTGGAGCTGCAACCATCATGTCCATGCCGACATCTGCGCTCGCCTGCACGCAGATGTACATGGGCAAAGATTTAACAGCCGACGGCAACACGTACTACGGCCGCGCCGAGGACTTTGGCAAGCGCTATCTTAAGCACTACGGTATCGAACCTGCCCACGAACCTGGCTTTAAGTACAGCTCGATTGAATCTGCTTTTGAATACACTTCGAACAAGCCTACCTATCGCTACAGCTATGTACGCGACCACCCCTCCAACTGGATGGGTCGCACCGACGCCTACTCCGAGGCCGGCATCAACGAGAAGGGCGTCTCCTGCTCCGCCACGCTAAGCACCTCCTATAACGAGGAGGCCGCTGCAGCAGACCCCATCGATGAGGAAGTGGGTCTGGGCGAGTACAGTTACGGCAGCATCATCCTGGGCGAGAGCGCCACGGCCCGCGAGGGCGTCGAGCTTCTCGGCAGCCTGATCGATGATCAAGGCGTCTGCACCAACGACCAGATCATCATCGCCGACAACAACGAGACCTGGCTGTTCGCCACACTTTCCGCCCATCAGTGGATCGCCATGAAGCTCGCTGACGACGTCGCGTCGCTCAACCCTAATATCGGGAGCCTCAACTATTTTGTCGACCTCAATGACACCGAGAATTGCCTCCACTCTGAAAAGATCCAATCCATGCCCGAAGAAAAGGGTTTCGCCAAATACTCCGCTGACGGCAAATTCGATGTCGCCCAAACGTATGGCGAAAGCCTCGCCGATTCCGGCGTAAACCAGTGGTCCCGCTATGTGCAAGGCCGCGATTATTTTGGTAGTCAGCTGACCGAAGGCACAGATTACGACATTATCACAGTAAAGAAGGAAGGAAAACCTGACCAAAAGGGAGCCATGGTCAGCGAAATCCAGCCCCTGTTCTTCAAGCCTGGCAAGTCTGGTTGGAGCACTTTCGAGTTGATTCGCGCCTTCGGCAACCGCGGCGAGAACGTCCCTGGCCTCAACGCGAACACTGATGGTGTTTATTGCATCGGCAGCGAGCGCAACACCGAGATCAACCTCTTCCAGATTCGTCGCGGGTATGACCCCGAAGTCGCTACCATCCAGTGGGAAATGCTCTCCCGCGCTGCGTACTCCGTCGCCATCCCGTTGTACTCCGCTCTGATAACTGAGGTCAGCCCGTACTTCAGCGATCAGACCGTCTCCTTCGATCACTGCGAACAGACTGACGTCGTGTACAACGAGGAGCCCGAGAACTCAATCAACTACGTCCTCATGGACATCAGCTCGCTCTGCTTTGAGAACCCTGACACCCTTGGTATCAGCGTCCGTGCCTACCTCGATGCGCTCCAGAACGAGCTCATCGAGCAGAACAAGGAAGTTGACGCCGCCATGCTGGCCGAGACGACCACCGAGGGCCGCACCGCCCTGGCAAACAAGGCCGGCAAGGCTGCCACTGAGAACACCTACGTCAAGTGCAAGGCCCTTCTCCAGGAGATGCGCGCTTATCTGAAGGCTGAGGATTTCAGCACGCCCTTCACCCCGAGCGACCTGAACACCGAGACCAACGGCCTCAAGGTGTCCATCACCTACGCCAAGGACGCTCTTGCCACCGACCCGGTAACCCCGGATCAGCCTGGCACTCCCGAGCAGCCTGGTACTCCTGAGCAGCCCGGTACCCCCGAGCAGCCCGCTAAGCCCGAGCAGCCCACCACCAAGCCCGAGAAGCCTGGCAAGTCGGACACCACGACCACGGTAACCACCAACAAGGCGAACACCAAGGGCGGCCTGCCCACCACCGGTGATCGTTTTGATGGCCGCGTGGTGGCTGCATTCGCCATCGCTGGCGTTGCCGTCATCTCCGCGGGCGGTTACTTCCTCTACCGTCGCAATAAGGAGTAACGTCCTAGCTGAGCGGGCAAGGCAGCAATGGCAGCCTCGCCCGCTCAGCCCGCTCTTTTGACCGGTGGGAAACCCGCCTGAAATCTTTTTAAAAAAGATTTCCCCGCGCGCACTTCGCTGTGCTATAGTGCAGCGCAACAGCAACTAGGTGCGACCGTGCCACGGCATCACGAAAGGAGCCACCAACATGAAGAACACGATGAAGTCTCTCAACAACTGGTGGTGGCGTGATGCGAATACGATCGGTCGACAGTGAGTCCCTCACGCCTGTTTTTGCGCTCTAGGTGATTGGAAGGCCTCCGGTTTCGACCGGGGGCCTTTTTCTATCTCGAGCCCGATCGCATTCGCATCACGCGCCTCCGCTTTTCCCTTGCGCTTCCCTTCAGAAAGGATTTTCACCATGTCTCAGAACACCACCGCCACTCAGCCCCGCACCGTCCAGACCGCCGACCGCGGCAAACTCGACGTCCGCGCTCTCGTCCTGCTCGCCATCCTGCTCGCTGCAGGCTTCATCCTCAACTTCACCGTCGGCAAGGCCATCTCGGGCATCTCGGGCGGCATGATCAGCCCCGAGTTCATCATCTCGGCCTTCTGCCTCACCATTCTGGTCGTTCGCCCCAACATCGGCCAGGCGCTCGTCATTGGCCTCATCTCGGCTGCCGTGATCCAGATCACCACTACTTCGCCGTTCGTCGATTTTGCCGCTGAGGGCATCGCCGCCATGCTCATGGCCGGCATCGTCAACGCCGCCGGCAAGAACGGTCAGGTCAAGCCCGCGATTGCCATTGTCGCAACTTTCCTGACCACCTTTGTCTCCGGCGTCATCTTCATGGTCATCAAGATGGCCATGCTCGGCGTGGTCGGCGAGCTCGCCGCCGCCATGTTGCCCGTCGTCGCCATGACCGCCGTCTTTAACGCCATTCTGGTCGGCGCCCTCTACCTGCCCATCCAGAAGGCCCTTAGGCTCAACTAACCCGCTCGGCTTTACGAGCCACCCCATCTTGGCGTTCATTCGTCGCTCGCGTACCCAAGTACGCTTCGCTCCTCTTTCGCGCCAACCTGGGGCCCCTCGTAAAGCCGTCTCCGCACTCCACCAACAAAGACTGTCCCAAACGACTAGCTTTTGGGGACGTTCTTAAACAACTGGTCATTTAAGACTGTCCCCAATGACTATGAAAGGTATCCATGGAAACGATCATCAACGTCGACGATGTCTCGTTCTCCTATGGCACGCAGACCGAGCAGGCGCTCAGCCACATCTCGCTCAGCGTGAACAAGGGAGATTTCATCGGCATCATCGGGCCCTCGGGCGCCGGTAAGTCCACGCTTGCCGCCTGTCTGTCGGGTGCCGTGCCCCGCCACTACACCGGCACGTTCTTTGGGTCCGTCATGGTTGACGACCACGACACCTGTGAAGTTTCGCTCACCGATGTGTCGCAGATCGTCGGCAGCGTGTTGCAGGACATCGACACGCAGATGGTCGCTTCGGTCGTCGAGGACGAGATGCTCTTTGGCCTCGAGAACTTTGGCGTTCCCCACGACCAGATCGAGCAGCGCGTGAGCGAAACGCTCGAGACCGTCGGCATCAGCGACCTGCGCGACCGCGAGATCGCCACGCTTTCGGGCGGCCAAAAGCAAAAGGTTGCCATCGCCGCCATCCTCGCCATGCGTCCGCGTGTGCTCGTGCTCGACGAACCCACCGCGGCGCTCGACCCCGCCAGCTCCACGCTGGTTTTCGAGACCCTGCGTGAGGCCAACCGTGCACTCGGCATCACCATCGTCGTCGTTGAGCAAAAGGTCGCCCTGCTCTCGGAGTACTGCAACCGCGTGCTCGTGCTCAATCATGGCGAAATCGCGCTACAGGGCGAGCCGCACGAGGTCTTCGCGCATACCGACGAGCTCCGTGCCATCGGCGTCGACTGCCCTCGCGTCACGCGTATCTTCAATAGCCTCGAAACCAATGGCCTGGTAAGCGGCACCCCTTGCTTGGATGTCGATGAGGCCGAGCGCCTGATTTCGGGCATCGTCGACCCCGCACGCGCGGCTATCGAAGCCCAGGCGCCCGCTGGTTCCCCGCATGCACCGTCGTTGCGCCCTCATGCCAAGGACGCCGAGCCCGTGCTCACCTTCGATCATGTTGAGTTTGCCTATCCCAATGGCGGCGCCGCCGTCCACGACCTCAACCTGACCCTCTATCCCGGCGAGCTCGTGGGTATCGTCGGCCAAAACGGTGCCGGCAAGACCACGCTCACCAAGCTGCTCACAGGCCTGCTTAAGCCCGCCTCGGGCAGCGTGCGCGTCACGGGACTGGATACCGCAGCCGTTCCCACGAGCCGTATCGCCCGCGAAGTCGCAACCCTCTTCCAAAACCCCGACCGCCAGATCTGCAAGGACACTGTGCTCGACGAGGTCGCCTTTGGCTTGGAGCTTGGCGGCATGGACCGCGCCGAGGCTCTGCGTCGTGCTCAACTCGTCATCGACCGCTTTGGCCTGCCTGCCGATGAGGCACCTTTCTCGCTTTCGCGCGGTCAGCGCCAGATGGTGGCACTCGCCTCTGTCGTAGTCGTAGAGCCCAAGATCGTCGTGCTCGACGAGCCCACGAGCGGCCTTGATTACCGCGAGTGCATGACCGTCATGGAAACGGTGCGCACCATGGCCGAGCGCGGTTGCGCCGTTATCATGGTCTGCCACGATATGGAAGTCGTCTCGGATTTTGCCGAGCGCATTGTGGTAATGGCCGACGGTCGCATCCTCGACCGCGGCCGCACGCACGAGCTATTCTCGAACATCGATCTCATGCGGCGTGCCTACGTGGAGCCTCCCCAGGTTATTGAACTCTCGCGCCGTCTGGCATCTTCCGTCTCGCCCGCTTTTGCGCAGGTGAGCGAGGTCACCGATGTCGTTCGAATTACCAAGGAGATGGTCCACCGTGGTTAACGTCATCGACTACATGCCGGGCGATACGCTACTGCATCGCCTGAACCCCGTCGTCAAACTGGGCCTCGCCGCCGCCATCATCGTCGGCATCTTCTTGTCCGACACCTACGTGGCGCTGCTGGGCTTTTTGGCACTCACCCTTGCGCTGGGTGCCTATGCCGGCGTCGTCGACCGTCTGTTCTCGCTGCTCAAGTTGCTGATCCCGCTCGCGCTTATCATGCTGGTGCTCCAGCTGGCCTTTATGCGCGATGGCAACGTGGTGTGGGGCTTTATCACCGACACGGGCCTCATCACAGGATCGAAGGCCTGTCTGCGCCTGCTGGGTGTGGCGTTACCACTCATCCTCATGCTCATGGTGACCAAGCTCAACGACCTTGCCAACGCCTGCGTCGAGGTGCTGCACGTGCCGTATCGCTATGCCTTCACCTTTACCACGGCGCTGCGCTTTGTGCCGGTGTTTGGTCAGGAGATGAACGCCATCATGGAGGCGCAGACCGCACGCGGCGTCGAGTACGACACCAAGAACCCCATCAAGAAGCTAAAGCTCATGCTGCCGCTGTGTGTGCCACTGCTCATCTCGAGCGTGGGCAAGACCGATGCCACAGCCTTGGCGGCAGAACAGCGCGGCTTCTATCTGCGTACGCGCGCCAGCTCGTACAAGCGCTACCCCATCAAGGGCCTGGACATCGCCGTGCTCATCGTCAGTATCGCCCTCATCGCCATCGGTTTCCTGTTCTAGTTCACCACCGACAGCAACCGCCCAACGCAAAAGGCCTCGGCTCGCACCAAACGAGCCGAGGCCTTTACTGTTTCACCAGATAAAACCTACCAAAATTAACCTGTCCATTTCTGGCAGGTCGGAAGCTAGAGGCGGTAGGGGGCGCCGCTGCGGATAATGGATTCGCGCACCAGGACATCCATGGCGTCGAGGGTGATCTCGGGCATCTCTCGGTACTTCTGCAGCACCGAGAGCTCGGTGCAGGCCAGAATGACGCGGTCGCAGCCGCTACGGGCAAACTCCCACATCACGCGGTCGAACTTATCCATATCGGGCTCACGTCCGGCCTTCACATCATCGTAGATAAGCGACATCACATCGTTCTGACGTTTCTCGCTGGGATAGACAACCTCAACACCCGCAGCCTTACATTCGCGGCCGTAGACACCCGCGCCCACGGTTCCGTCGGTGCCCATGATGCCAATCTTGCGCACCGGCTCGGCCGGCATACTCAGGTTGGGATCGAACTCGCACTCCCCCATCACCGCACCGGCCAGAGCATAGCGCACCGACTCACGCGGCATGTGGATAATCGGCACTGTGGTAAACGACTGGATCTGGTCGTAGAAGTAGTGTGACGTGTTGCAGGGAATGGCAATGTGCGCACAGCCCAGCGACTCGAGTGCCTGGGCACACTCTTTCATGGTCGCCAGCAGCTTGGCATGCTCGCCGGTCTTAATGGCCAGCGTACGGTCGGGCATGGTCGACTTGGAGAGCACCACCATGTCGATATGTTCCTGATCGCAGGCAGCAGCCGTATGACGCACCACCTGGTCGTAGTAATACGACGTGGCCTCGGCGCCCATGCCGCCGATAACTCCCAGCTTTTCCATCGCCGCCTCCTTGGTGACGCTTGCGCAATTGCGCGTATCATACCCGCGCCCGCCCGATGTAAACCGGACGGGCGCCGCACTCATCTACTTGTAATACGTCTTGAACAGCTTAAAGTGGCGCAGCTTGGTGTGCCACATGCGCAGCCAGCGGTTAAAGACAAAGTCGCCCTTCATAAACGAAGGGTCGGCGCCCTTGCCTTCCTTGTCCAGGCGATGCACCTTAGCGCGCAGCTCGGGATCCTTGACGTACTTGTCGACGACGCCCATGGGGACGACCATCCACAGCGCCTCGTCCTGCGCCGTCACAAACTCCGGCTCAAACGGGCGGTTGAACACATACTCGTCCACCACATACTTGGCAACGTTAAAGCCACTGTTGGTGACGTAGTAGTTGCTGCGACCTTGGCGCGTGTTGAAATCGAAGAACTTAAACGAGCCGTCGCGCTCGTCGTACTTAACGTCAAAGTTGGAATAGCCCACAAAGTGAAGGTCCTCGAGCAACTTGCGCACGCCGCCCATGAGCTCGTCATTGGGCTCGGTGATGATACAGGCGTGGTTGCCGACACCGTGAGGCTGATGCTCCTCGAGCAGCACGTGACCCAGGCACATCATGCGCACCTTGCCGTTGCGGTCGGAATAACTGGTGAGCACGCGCATGTACTCGTCGTTGCCGGGCACGCGATCCTGCAAGATCAGGTCGTCGGTGTAGCCGCTGGCATACGAGTCGCGAATGACCTGTTCCAGCTCGGCACGGTCGGCAATCTCATAGGCCTTTTTCTGGCCCTCGAACTCGTGCTGCCACCACATGATGCCATCGGAAGGCTTCAGAATCATCGGGTAGGGAAAATCGATCTGGTCGAGCACTTCGGCAGGTGCCTCGCCTTGGGCGTTCAGCATCGCCATGGTGAAGGTAAAGGTATGCGGATAGGGCACGCCATGCTTCTCGCACAGCTCGTAGAAGATCTCCTTCTTCTGACACTGCTCAAGCATGCTGTAGGGAGCGTAAGGCGCGACGATGTTATCCGCCAACTCATGGGCATCCTTGGCCTGAGCCACGAGGGCAACATAGTTATCGCCACAGCCCACAAGGACAATCGTCTTATCGGCATGCGCTTGGGCAATGCCGTTGACGGTTTTGAGCATCACGGGCATGGTATCGATATCCACGTTGGGCGTGTAGTCGATAATCCGGCTGCGGTACGCGGGACCCGTCTGGTACTTGCCAAAGACCAGGCTCTTGACCTGGTACTCCTCGTAAAAGGCGCGCGCCACCGAATAGGCGTTGATGTCGCCACCGAGCAGCACGGGAATGAACTCGCGCTCTGTAAACTGCAATGCCATGGAAACTTCCTATCATGAACTGCCCACACAACGGGCGGTCTTTGCGCAACTGATTTATTCTAGCGTGCCAAACCGCCGGCTCCCAAAGCTCCACCGTATCTATGGCAATCAACGCAATCATCCAGCATAAAGGCCGTGCTCACCGCGATGGGATCTTGTAGTTGTAAAACCCCACGTTGAGATAGCTTTTACAGCCCCAAACCCCTCTTAAACAGGCCCCCGTAACGTTAAAGTTGAACTCTATGGTTTCTCAACAATTCATCATAACTGCAGGTCAAAGCCAAAGCCTCAAGTTCAACTTGACCCTTTGGAACCTTTAAGGTTCAAGTTGAGGTCGAAAGCAGTAGTAGAATACCGTTCGAACCATAACCTACGATTGATTGCAGAGGGACTGGATGCAGCATTCGAATCATCGCACCGCAGCGCTCATTGCGTCGAAGCCGGCTCGTATCATCACGAGCGCCGCGCTCGCCGTTGCGCTGACGGCCACGCCGATGCTCTCCCCCGTTGCGGCGTATGCCGCCTCGCAGGCAACGCAGGACCAGCTTTCCGCAGCCCAGCAGAAGATCGAAGCCGCCACGAGCGCCTACAACGACGCCCGCACCAAACTCGATGACCTGCAAAAGCAGATTGACTCCAATGAGGCGAGCATCGAGGAAATCGAGGCTAAGCTTCCCGAGCAGCAGGCCAAGGCAAGCTCTGCCATGCGCGATCTGTACAAGTATCAGAAGGGCACCAATCCCATCGTGAGCTTCCTGGTCAACGCGCAGAGCCTGGGTGAGTTCATCACGACCTGCAAATACACCAACCAGATCACGAGCTCGAGCGTCGACGAGATCGAAGAGCTCAATAACATGCAAACCGAACTTGAGCAGAACAAGGCCGAGCTCCAGCAGGCCAAGTCACAGCTTGAGGCAGAGCAGAAAAACGCCGAGGATGCGCTGGCGCAGGCCCAGCAGCTCCGCAGCGAGGCACAGGCAAAAGCCGAGCAGGAAAATGCCGCCGAGCTTGCCAAGCTTGAGGCCGATAAGGCCGCTGCCGCCGAGAAGCTCTCGGGCGAGGGCGTAAGCGGCAGCAATTCCAGCAGCCAGGCCACCAACACCAACACCACCATCGACACCACGGTGAACAACTCCAATACCGGTAGTTCCGATTACGATTCGTTCATTAATGAGTGGACGAGCCGCATCGACAATTATCTCGCCGGCTCCCCCATGGCAGGCCAGGGCTATAACTTTGCCGTCGCCGCTTGGAATACCGGTGTCGACCCCCGTTGGTCCCCCGCCATCGCCTGCATCGAAAGCACCAAGGGTGCTTATTGCGCCAATTCTTACAACGCCTGGGGCTGGAGTGCCCGTGGCGGCGGTTGGCGCAGCTTTGGCAGCTGGAGCGAGGGCATCTCCGCTCACGTTGCCTATCTGGGCGCCAACTACGGCTCCACCCTTACCCCGGCAGCGGCCAAAAAGTACTGCCCGCCCACGTGGCAGGACTGGTACAACAAAGTCGCCGCTCAGATGAACCGCATCTAAGTGCAACTGCAAAGGGCCCCAATGGGGCCCTTTTCTTTTAGGTAGCGGAGGTATCGACGACGCCGGTCACATTGGCAACCGCGACTATGACGATCATGCATAGGAGCAGCACACCCAATGCCTTGAGCCAGAGTTTCGCAAGTTTCTTGCCGCGATAGCTGTCGAGCAGTGCGAATCGCCGACGGAGACGGCGCTTATCGAGCAGCGCAAAATGCATAAGCACCATAAGGCCATCGACAAAGAAAAAATACTCGATTATGAGAAGCCACGTCGGGTAGCTTTGGTTTGCTCCCGTGGGGTGAAAGACGGCAAAGTGACTTCCGGCAAAGAACACAAGCAGCGAGAAATAGACGAGCGTATTCCAAATGCGCCCCAGAGACTCCGGAACGCGAAAGAGCAGACCGCATGCAGCGGAGGCGGCAGGCCTAGGAAGCCCTGTGGGGTTCTGGAGCCCTTGGGGCGTCAACACCGTCTCCGAGGCCGGAGTACGGACAGGCGCAGGCGCAGGAGGCCGCACGGGGCGACTTAGATCGTATGCCGCGCGCGTCGCCCGTCCCAACGCTTCCGCGCTCGCAAAACGCTTGGCCGGGTCGAGCGCCATCGACATGCAGACGGCATCGGCAAGTGGAGTGGGAATGCCGCGCGCCTCGCATTGCTCGCGCATGTCGAGCCCTGGTTTAGGGTCGACTCCCGTCAAGCAGAAGAACAACAGGGCGCCAAGTGCGTAGACGTCGCTTCGCACGCTCGTCTGCCCAAACCCATACTGCTCGGGCGGCGCATAGGGCCGTGTCCCAAACTTGACGGTATCGGCATCGGCGCCATCGCGCCATACGCGCGCGATCCCCAAGTCGATAATCACCAGCGATGAAAACGTCAGGCCGTCATCAGGCGTATAGTTGGCACCTGTCACGATGATATTCGACGGCTTGAGGTCGCGATGGATCACCGGCGCCGACGTCTCCCCCGCTATTGCAAAACCGGCATGGAGCTCGCCCACGGCATCGCATAGGGCAGGATACAATTCACGCGCATAATCGGGGGTGGCTCCCAGACGGTACACCAGCGCCCCGAGCGTCTCCCCTTCGATGTATTCCATAACCACGTTGAGCTCGTCGCCCACACGACGACAATCGACGATTCTGGGCAGGTGCTCAAAACGCCTGCCTGCCCGCTGAGCGGCAAACAGACACCCGTATGCCCCGCCGATTTGAGCCGAAGCATCGATGCGTTTACGGACAAAGGGGCCGAGCGAACCACCGCCGGTTCCTTCAAAGTACACGAGCTCGGTTGTTTCAACGGACGAGCGCTTAAGTACACGCTCCACGCGATAGCTGTCGTCACGATCGAGCGACGCCAGGTGCTCGGCAAGCGCTGCGGTCAGCTCATCATCGGAATATGTTGGGGTCTGAGTATCCATAGCCTCCATCATAGCGCAGGGCGCAGACACCCCATGGCATCCGCGCCCCGTTCGTTTGCATCGTTGTTCGGCAGCTCCGCCAGCTCAGATATCAGCCACTAACTCACCGTCTCCTCGCCAAAGCGATACAGCTCCTCGTTGACCTTTTGGAGGCTGCACCCGCGATCGATACAGAAGATGATAATCGCATCGCGGCGGTCCTTGCAGTTAAGGACGCTTACCCCGGCAGCCGTCAGCGCACGGTTGGTCTCTTTGAGCGTCAGTGCCATCGCAAAGGCAATCTGCAGCACCTTATTGCGACTCGGATGACGCGCACCGGTAAAGATCTGATAGCCAAAGGTCTCATTGAGATCGGCCATACGAACCACGCGCGAGCGCTCCAAACCCTTTTCCTGCAGCAGTTGCTTCAGGTAGTCCGAAAGCGACGGGGTGGCAAAGTCGTGCTCCTTGATATAGCCATCGATGTTTGGCGCGTCGAGAAGCTCATTGAGTAACTCGTCAGTCAGCTTTTTATCGGGCATACGACCTCACCTCCCCCAGTGCATGCAACATGCTAGAAACCGCTTACGTCCGAACGCTCCCAGCTAGCAACCTGGTCGGGAGACACCGTACCCAGCGCCTCGAACTTCCAGGAGCCGCCCGCCTTCAGATGATTGGTGTTTGCAAGAGCCGTTCCAACCTGGTTGCCATCGGCATCATACAGAACATATTCAATCTGAATGTAGCTCTTTTCCTTGTCCGTGTTATTGGTCAGCGTGCCCGTGATCTTATAGGTAAACTGATTGGAAGTGTCTTCAGCCTCGTCAGCAATGGTATACGGTTCTTGCGGTTCTTTTTGCTCCTCAGCCTGCTGTGTCGCCTCGGCAGGTTTTGCCGAATCGCTCGCAGACGAATCGGTTGAATTGCCGCCCATAGAGCCCACGGCACCGACAATAACCAGCACCACGATGATGCCTAGGACAATCTTGCCGATCGGCTTCTTTCCCTCTTTTGCCATTATTCATCCTTCCTACGATCCGGCTACCGTGCCGGCACACAGCACATCGTAGGAAGGATTGAACTTGAATTCATTAGCTGAGAGCTAAGGCTGCAGTAAACGGCCAATGCAGTTATCCAAACGCCGAGCAAACGCACTTTGCGCAACCGTCTGCTGGCAGCGCGTCAACCCACCGTTACGGATTCCCCAGTAAAGGCGCTGATCATCAACAGGACAAAGAACACCAGGTAGCTGGCACTCAGCGGGTACGCAATAATCAGGAAGACGACCCAGCCGACACTGGTTTTACCGTCGGCACGGCGTTGCTCGCGATTGCGGCAAAGCCAAATCGTCACGCCGATGGCAGTGATAAACAGCACGAGCGCCGCCGCGGCAAGCCCAGCAAGCGCAAACATCACGCCAATGCTCACAGCGATGACCGGAAGCAGCAGCAAACCGCACCCGCATCCACCCGGACTATATACGGCTGATTGCCGACGTCGCCTCATCGTCACTCCATCACAAGCAATCGTTTGTAGACATCGAGGCCTTTGAGCAGGATTTCCTCGTCAAAGAGCATGGTATCGGTGTGAAGGGCGCTCGTCGCATAAGCTGGGCAGCCGTCTGCGTCGATCGGGTTTTCTTGCGCCTCTGGCACGCCCGTGCCCAGCAAGAAAAACACGCCCGGCAGATGGCGCTGATAGAACGCGAAATCCTCGGCGATTAGCAGCGGCTCGTCCACGAGCTGCAATTCGGGCAGAGCGGGCGCGATTCGGGCAAACAACTCGGAGTCGTTGTCGACCGGCGGATAGCCCTCGGCAAAGTCGAGATCGTACGTGCAGCCCGTTGCGGCACAGGCATCGTCCAGCACGCGGCGCACGCCTTCGCGCGCCCGGTCGAACATGTCGTCCGTAAACACACGCAGGCTTCCGGCCACATGGGCCTCCCCCGCCACCGCGTTGCAAACCGTACCGGCCTGCAGCAGACCAAACTTACCGATACAGGGCTCGTCGGTGCCCAGCTCGTCCATCAGCTCGCGCTCGGCAACCAAAAACTTCGCTGCCGCCAACGCGGCATCGTGCGACTCCCCAACCGGCACACCATAGGTCTTAGCGATGTGGATGCTCGTACCGTGAATATGGATATGCGTCTCACTCGAACGCGCCAGCAGCGGACCGGGGCAGCTCGCCAACGTGCCGGCGGGCAGATCGGGCCACACATGAAAGCCAAAAATGCGGTCGGCCCCGTAGCGCTCGAACACGCCGCTCTCGCATACCGTCTTGGCACCACCGGTCGTTTCCTCGGCCGGCTGGAATACAAAGAGAACGTTGCGCCTCATGGCGCCCGGCTGCTCGCGAATCGTACGGTCGACATACGTCGCGGCGGCAAGCGCCATGGCCATGTGTCCGTCATGTCCGCAAGCGTGCATCTTGCCGGGATGGGTCGAGGCGAACGCTGCCCCTGTTGCCTCGGCAATGGGCAGCGCATCCATATCGGCGCGAATCGCCGTGGCATGCGCGGCACCAACGCCGGCGTCGAAGAAAGCGCAGACGCAGCTGGGGCACGGATGGGTCACCTCGCAAGCGAGCGGTGCCAACACGCCCTCGATATAGGCAATGGTTTGCGGAAGATCGAAATCGAGCTCCGGAATGCGATGGAGATCGCGGCGATAGCGACGGAGTTCTTGGAGCTCGGTCATAGAGGATCCCTTCGTGAGGCATATCTGTTGCAACTTATTGTGATACAGGATTGTGGCACACATGTTTCCAGCATATTGCTGCATTTTTTAAACGTTATATACGAATACTCTTGTTTGCTAAAGTGCAACGTGGTAGGGTCGTTACCACTTGATAGAGGCGCGGGCACGAAGAACCGCGGGCGAGCCGGCAGGCTTTGACCCCGTGGGGAGGCGAAACCCGCCGAACTGGGCTTTTCGGGCACGAACAACCTGGTGGGCCTGCGGGAAACACCCACAGGACTGTCTGCAGCAATGCGGGAGCGCTATCCGGACATTGGGTCCACGCTATGCGGATTCGATGCGCAGATGGCGCCGTCTGGATAGCGAGGTTTACGGGACATGGCATTGACCCCCAACGAGGCATATGCGGCCAAGCAGCCGTTTGTGGACAAAGAGACACTCGAGCATATCGTCGAGCAGTTCCCCACGCCATTTCATCTATATGACGAGGCGGGCATCCGCCGCAACATGCAAGAGGTGCGCGACGCCTTCGCATGGAACCCGGGCTTTAAGGAATACTTTGCCGTCAAGGCCAATCCCAACCCGGCGCTCATCTCCATTCTCAACGAATACGGCTGCGGCTGCGATTGCTCGAGCTATACCGAGCTCATGATCGCCCGCTCGCTGGGTATCACGGGACACGACATCATGTTCTCATCCAACGACACGCCGGCAGCGGACTTTGAGCTCGCCGACAAGCTGGGCGCCATCGTCAACTTTGACGACATCAGCCACATCGAGTTCTTTGAGCGCGTCGCAGGCCCCATCCCCAAGACGGTCAGCTGCCGCTTTAATCCGGGCGGTCTGTTCCAGCTCTCCAACGGCATCATGGACAACCCCGGCGACTCCAAATACGGCATGACCACCGAGCAGCTCTTCGAGGCCTTTCGCACGCTCAAGGCCAAGGGCGCCGAAAACTTTGGCATCCACGCATTCCTTGCCAGCAACACCGTCACCAACGACTACTACCCCAAGCTCGCGCGCATCCTCTTTGAGCTTGCCGTGCGCCTGGAGCGCGAGACCGGCGCACACGTCGCCTTTATCAATCTGTCCGGCGGCGTCGGCATCCCCTACCTGCCCGAGCAGCAGGCCAACGATATCCATGCCATCGGCGAAGGAGTGCATGCGGCCTACGACGAAATTCTGGTTCCCGCCGGCATGGGCGATGTGGCAATCTGCACCGAGATGGGCCGCTTTATGATGGGCCCCTACGGCTGCCTGGTCACCAAGGCCATCCACGAGAAGCAAATCTACAAGGACTATATCGGTGTCGACGCAAGCGCCGTCGATCTGATCCGCCCTGCCATGTATGGCGCCTACCACCACATTACGGTGATGGGCCAGCCGGGTGGCTCCGACAAGACCGCGGCGCCTGTCACAAACACGTACGACATTACGGGCAATCTGTGCGAGAACAACGACAAGTTCGCCATCGACCGCGAGCTACCGCGGGTCGACATGGGTGATGTGCTCGTGATCCACGATACCGGCGCGCATGGTTACTCCATGGGCTACAACTACAACGGCCGTCTGCGCTCCGCCGAGGTGCTGCTGCGCCCCGACGGCTCGGCCGACCTTATCCGCCGCGCCGAGCGCCCGGGCGATTATTTTGCCACGCTCGACGTGTTGCCGAGCGGCCGAGAGCTGCTGGCCAAGTCGCGCGCCGAAAGCGCTCGTCGTCGCGCTCAGGACGAGCGCCTGGCCGTCGCCGTCCAATGGAACAAACGCATCCAGATCGCGGAAGCGAAGGAGAAGAACATGGATATCCGCAACCTCGAGGGCTCGATCGTCGCCCTTGTTACGCCGTTTAAAAAGGACGGCAGCGTCGACTTTGACGCACTCGAGCGCCTTATCGATTTCCACCTGCAAAATGGCACCGACGCCATCCTCACCCTGGGCACCACCGGCGAGAGCGCCACGATGACCGATGACGAGGACAACTCCGTCGTCGCCGCCGTGGTCAAGCAGGTTGCAGGCCGCGTCCCCGTCATCGCCGGCTCGGGCTCCAACTCCACGCAAACCATGCTCACCAAGTCGCTCACCTATCAGGGCCTGGGCGCCGACGGCCTGCTGCTCATTACCCCCTACTACAACAAGTCTAATGAAGAGGGCATCTACCAGCACTTTAAGACCGTTGCCGATGCCGTAGATATCCCCTGCATCCTGTACAACATCCCCGGCCGCTGCGGCTGCGGCATCAGCGAGCGCAACGTAGAGCGCTTGGCCGCGCACCCCAACATCATGGGTATTAAGGAAGCCTCGGGCAACGTCGCCTACGCGGCCAAGATCGCCCACCTGCTGTCCGACGACTTCCGTATGTACTCGGGCGAAGACACGCTCACCGTGCCGCTCATGAGCCTGGGCGCCTCGGGCACCATCAGCGTGTGGGCCGATGTTCAGCCGCAGCTCGTGCACGACATGTGCCGCGCCTATCTGGACGGCGACGTGGAGCGCGCCCGCGATATCCAAATTGCCGGCCAGCCGCTCATCAATGCCCTCTTTAGCGAGGTCAACCCCATCCCCGTCAAGGAGGCACTCGCCCAGATGGGCATGATCGAAGCCAACTACCGCATGCCGCTGTGCCCCATGGCCGATAACACGCGCGCCGCACTTACCGATGCTCTGAAGGGAGCTGGTCTGCTTGATTAAGACCGTCATTATGGGAACGGGCCGCATGGGCTCGCTCATCCACACTACCGCCGAGGGCATTGTCAACGCCGCTGGAGAGCCCGTTTTTGATATCGTGGCCCAGATCGGTTTTGACCTGTCCGAGCTCGAGAGCACCCCGGCAGCCGACGTCATCATCGACTTCTCGAACGTCGTGACCTTCGATGCCGTCGTCGCCTATGTCGAGCGCACGGGCGCGGCGTTAGTCTCGGGCACCACAGGCTACACCCCCGAGCAGATGGACCGCCTGCGTGAGCTGGGCCAGAACGCCCGCGTTATGCACTCGGGCAATTACTCCATCGGCATCGCAGCCCTGCGTCATCTGGTAGCACAGGCCACGCGCGAGCTGCCCGGCTTTGACTGCGAAATCGTCGAGACGCACCATAACCAAAAAGTCGATGCCCCCAGCGGCACCGCAAAGCTGCTGCTCGACGCCGTCGTCGAAGCCGAGCCCGAGGCAGGCTACCACCCCGTCTATGGCCGCGAGGGCATGTGCGGAGCGCGCGACCCCAAGGAAATCGGCATGCACTCGCTGCGCGGCGGCACCGTAGCCGGTGTGCACGAGGTGGGTTTCTTTGGCCAGGACGAGGAAGTCACGCTCACCCACCGCGCCACGAGCCGTCAGATCTTTGTCAACGGCGCCCTGGCAGCCGCGCAGAAGCTCGTCGCCCGTGAACCCGGCTTCTATACGTTCGACCAGGTCATGTTTGCCTAACCAGGTATCAACCGAATCCGCCCAAAGGAGAGATAGCAAATGAGCAACGCAGCCGAGATGGATGCACAGGAGATTATCGACTACATCGCCACCGCGCCCAAGAAAACGCCCGTCAAACTGTACGTGCGCGAAAAGCCGGGCATGAAGGTCCAGTGGGGCAATGCGCACGTCTACGGCGGTCGTCGTGGCAAGACCGTCTTTGGTGACTGGGATGAGCTCAAGGTCATCCTCGATGCCAATGCCGACTCCATCGACTACTACGACGTCGAGAATGACTGCCGCAACTCCGCCGTCCCCATGCTCGACCTTAAGGGCATCAATGCCCGCATCGAGCCGGGCGCAATCATCCGCGACCGCGTCGAGATCGGCGACCGCGCCGTCATCATGATGGGCACCATCATCAACATCGGCTCCGTTATCGGCGAGGGCTCTATGATTGATATGGGCGCCGTCCTGGGCGGCCGCGCAACCGTGGGCAAGAACTGCCATATCGGCGCCGGCACCGTACTGGCAGGCGTCGTTGAGCCTGCGAGCGCCACGCCCGTCATCATCGAAGATGATGTCATGATTGGCGCCAACGCCGTGGTCCTGGAGGGCGTGCGCGTGGGCAAGGGTGCTGTCGTTGCCGCCGGCGCCGTATGCGTCGAGGACGTCCCCGCCGGCGCCGTCGTGGCCGGTGTCCCCGCCCGCGTCATCAAGATGCGCGATGAGAAAACCGACAGCAAGACCGGCCTCGAAGAGGGACTACGTCAGCTTTAATAGTTACGCGGTTTTACCAAGAAGGCCGAAGCCCCAAAGGGCTTTGGCCTTTTCGTTACGGTCAATCTACTCGAGCCGCTATCGATTCTCGATGCTGCCGATATTCTTGAGCTCGATGGAGATGAGGCCGTTGGGTTCGTTGACGAACTCGATGTACTCGGAGTTCGAGCCCATCTCGGCCGGAAAGCTGATCTCGATGCCCGTATCGGTACGAATCTTGTGGTTGCGCACGGCCGCGCGTTCGACCTGCTTGCGCTCCACGGGCACACGCTCAGGCACCTTCTCCTCAGTCAGTGCCGCGCGCACGCTCTCCTTGATAACCGGTTCGTCCTCAAAGACCTCATCGACGATATCCCAGGGCGGCAGCTCCTCGTCATCCTCGACTTTCTCGGCGACGGCAGCCTTAACCTTGGCGAGCGCCACGGCCGTATTGGCACCGTGCTCCTCGGCGACTTCCTCGACCACACGCGTCACGGTGTCGATGACCTCCTTGCCTGATACGCCCGTGTCGCACTGCAGCAGGCCATCGGGGATAAGCATACGGTCCTCACCGGCAATCTTGCGCTTCTTGTCCACGTAACCGATCTCCATGGTGCTCGCACGCACGATGGCATAGCTCGGCACCTTTTGCGAGGGGTTCGGCAGAATGGCGTAGTGGCGCGCGATGTCGTTGCGCACCTCTCCCTCCTCGCGGCCCACTTCGTGCATAAAAGCCTGCTTGGAGCCCAGCAGCATCACGGCAAACCAGCGGGCATCCTCATCGTCGTCAAAATCGGCCACGAGCACGTCGGTGGACTCGGCTTTCTCGGCTTTGGTGAGCTCGGAGGAGATAAACTCCGCAATCTGCTGCGACAGGTCCACGAACTCGCGCTCGCCAAAGAAATAGCCCTTGAGCTCGCCGCCAAACGCAGAGTTCTCGGCAAACGTGGCGCGTTTATTGTCGGCCGAGGTACGTGCGCGGCGCAGATGCGTGGTCACGAAGTTGCGCACGGTACGACTCTCGATATCGAGCTCGCGCTGGCTCATAACGTTGACGGCAGAGTCAAAGTCCAGGATATGCAGAATCGCGTGATTGATTTTCATATACGGCATTCCGTTCTAGATCGATTTCGGCACGAACCAGTATAGCGGTCGAGCCCTCCCGAGCGCATCGAAGATTGGTGCATCGGGGACAGGTTGCTTTGCACCAATGGCTAGCGCAGAAGCTCGGACTGCCAAGCCTCGAGCTGTTCTGCCAGACTCTTACCGGCAGTGGACATGTCGATCTGGGGTCGTTTGGGCAGCAGCGCGCATTTAAGGATTGCCACGATGGTCTGCGAGACAAAGCGTCGCGTATCCTTGTCGAAACCTTGCGCAGCCTGGAGCATCACGGGCAGGCTCTCGCGCAGATTCCCAGCGATATCCGCAAACCGCTCAGCACCCGTAGCCTCAAACACGGAGAACAATGCATCTACAAAACGCTCGCGCTCGGCAGGCCCCACTGCAAGCAGCATCTCGCGAATGGAGCCATCAACGTATCGAGCACCGGCGGACAGGCGCTCACAGTACACGAAGTCGCGACCATCAACCACCCAGCTAAAGGGATTGTGCTGCAGCAGGCTGAACTCGGTGCTCTCAACGATGGCATAGTCCTCCTGTGTCTCGAACATCATGCCAAAGATCGACGACCGAGGTAGCGTCTTATCGATGCGGCCGGAAAGATCGGCAAAGGCGTTGCCGTTCAGGAACTCCTCGACGAAGCCAGGACCATCATGGGAATACACCCGTTCGATTCGCTCACGGGCGACATCGGAGCACATCGCCGCACCGTACACCGCAAGGTTTCCACCCTTGGAATGACCTCCGCACAAAAGCGGCCCGTCAATCGCGTCCGCCGCCTCGTCTACATAACGCGCCGCGGATTCCTGGGCCGGCACAGGACACCGGAACGCCATGTTAAAGTCCTCTTTCCAGCCCACAATCGTACTGTCGGTCCCCCGGAAGGAAAGATAGCTAAACCCCGCCGGAAACCGGAACGCCATGGCTGCAAACTGCTCTGTCGCTACCACATCGCTCACGGCACGATAACCGCAAACGTGCACGCCACGGTAGCGAGGGCTTGCTGCCACGGCCTCCAACAAGGCCCTGCTCCCCTCCGGATCCCACAGGTCGCCAATCATGTCCCGGTAGCACTCGGCACGCAGCAGCTCGCGTACGTCTAGGCCCTGCCAGTTCGTCAGCTCCGCCATATCACCCGGCAAACGCAAATAGGACAGCCACGCAAAGACCAGGCTATCCACCGCACAGAACGGCTGCTCCTCAAACGAATCAAACGTCGTCTGGGCATAGGTCAAAAAATTAGAGGAATCCGACATGGCCCTCCCATCAACTATGGTGCATTGGGGTCAGGTTACTTTGCATCAAAAAGGCGCCCGGGCCGCGTGGACCCGGACGCCTTCATTGTAGCTTTTCGCTCTAGCGAGCTTGATTTAGCAGGAGAAGCCGATTTAGCAGGAGAAGTCGACGCTGTCGATGATGTCCTTGAGGGCCTTTGCAGAGGCGGTGAGCTCATGCTGCTCGTCATCGTTCAGCGGCACGGGGACGCGGCAGACAACGCCGTCGCGGCCAACGACGGTCGGCATGGAGATGGCAAGATCGGACAGGCCATACTCGCCCACCATGAGCGAGGAGACGGGCAGAACGGTCTGCTCGTCACGCATGACGGCGGTGCAGATGCGCTTGACGGCCATGGCGACGCCATAGTAGGTGGCGTGCTTCTTCTCGATGATGGTGTAGGCGGAGTTCTTGACGTCCTCGGCGATGCGCTTCTCGGCAGCCTCATGCTCCAGATGACCGTGAAGCTCGCAGAAGGTGTTCAGCGGAACGCCGGCAACCTGGGCGCTGGACCAAGCAACGAACTCGGAGTCGCCGTGCTCACCCATGACATAGGCCTGGACATCGCGCGGGTCGACCTCAACGTGGGCACCAAGCATCTGCTGCAGACGACCGGTGTCGAGCACGGTACCGGAGCCGATGACATGGCCCTCGGGCAGGCCGGACATCTTGATGGCGGCATAGGTCAGAACATCGACCGGGTTGGAGACGATGAGCAGAATGCCGTCGAAGCCGGACTTCTTAATCTCGGGGATAATGGACTTAAAGATGTTGACGTTCTTGTTGACCAGGTCCAAGCGGGTCTCACCGGGCTTCTGGGCAGCGCCAGCGGTGACGACGATCATGGCGGCGTCGGCGACATCGGAATAATCGCCGGCGTAGATCTTCATCGGCTCGGCAAACGTCATGCCGTGCGCGATATCCAGAGCCTCACCCTCGGCGCGGTTCTTGTCCACGTCGATGAGGACCATCTCGGAGAACAGACCGCTCTGCATCAGCGCGAACGCCGAAGACGAACCGACGAAACCGCAGCCGACAATAGCGACCTTCTTCTCGTTAACCATTAGAAACTCCCATCTCTCTCCACAAGCAAGCCGCCCGGGAACGACCCGAGCGGCTTGCCGTAATCCCAATACATCCAATCGGGACTTTGATTATGCTCCTATTCGCAGCCAAAAATCGACCGTTTACCGAAATTGTTTGCAGGATTCGTAAAATAACTGCACGAAATCGGTTTCGAGCTATTGACGAGGCGAAATAGCTTTCTAATACAGGCCCGCCTCGCGAATGGCCTCGACAGCCAAAGCAATCTGATCGGGCGGCAGGACCAGCGCCATGCGCACGTGTCCCTCGCCCGAAGGACCAAAGCTCGCGCCCGGCGTCACCACAACGCCGGCCTTCTCCATAAGCTCCTCGCAAAACGCCATGGAATCGGTGCGACCACCGGGAAGCTTGGCCCACACAAACATAGAGCCATGCGCGTTGGGACGCTCCCAGCCCAAGTTCTCAAGACCGTCGCACAGGGCATCACGGCGCTCCTGGTACTTCAGACGCTGCGCCTCGACCTCATCGCGCGGACCGCTCAAGCAGGCGATAGCAGCCTTCTGGATCGGGAAGAACATACCAAAGTCGATCTGGCCGCGCAGCTTGGCAAAGGCAGAGACCACGTCCTCGCGGCCGACCAAAAAGCCGATACGCGCACCGGTAACGTTAAACGACTTGGAAAGCGAGAAGAACTCCACGCCCACCTCAAGCGCACCAGGATACTGCAAGAAGCTTCCGCCCGGCTCGCCGTCGAACACGATGTCGGAGTACGCGTTGTCATGGACGATGAGCAGGTCGTGCTCGCGGGCGAAAGCGATGATCTCCTCGTAGACCTCGGGCGTGCCCACCGAGCCAACCGGGTTCGCGGGCAACGACACGATCATATACTTGGCACGATCGGCCACCTCGGGATCGATGCCCGCCACATAGGGCAGGTAATTATGCTCGGCGACCAACGGATAGTACTCGAGCTTGGCATCGGCAATCTTGGCGCCCGCCTCAAAGACCGGGTAGCACGGATCGGGAACCAAAATGGTGTCACCCGGATCGAGCAGGGCCAGGCCCAAATGGCCCACGCCCTCCTGCGTGCCGTTGCACGACTGCACCATAGACGGCGTAATGCCCGAAACGCCAAAGCGGCGCTCATAGTAATCGCACACGGCTTGCTTGAGTTCGGGCAGGTCGCGCAGGGCATACTTCCACATCTCGGGGTCCTGGGCCGCTTGCGTGAGCGCCTCGACCACGTGGTCGTACGGCTTAAAGTCGGGCGTGCCCACGCTCATGTTGTAAATGGTCTTGCCCTGAGCCTTCAGCGCAAGCAGTTTGTTGTTGAGCGAGGCGAAGACCTCCGCGCCAAAGCGGTCGAGACGCTGCGATGCCTGCATGGTGCCACCTTCCGATATAAAAAAGCGGCGCTCCGACAAGAGCGCCGCGCGATACGGGCCATCAGATTGCAAAAGTGTAACGCTTGCAACCCCCGTATTGGTTCAATTTAGCCAACCTTAGTCAACTGGATTGAGCGCGTCGATCTGCGCAAGCCACAGACGCGAGCTGGCGTCACTCGGCATACGCCAATCGCCGCGCGGGCTGAGCGTCACCGAACCAACCTTGGGGCCATCGGGCAGGCAGCTGCGCTTAAACTGCTGGGCAAAGAAGCGACGATAGAACGTACGCAGCCACGCGTGGACGGTCTTGGCGTCGTAGACACCCTCGAAACTCTTGAGCGCCATGCGGTAGATCTTGCCCGGCTCAAAGCCAAAACGCAGCAAGTAGTAGAGGAAGTAGTCGTGCAACTCGTACGGGCCCACCAAATCCTCAGTCTTCTGCGCAATCTCGCCGTCGCCCGTGGGCGGCAGAAGCTCGGGGGACACCGGCGTGTCGAGGATATCGAGCAAAACCTCGGCAATACGCCCGCCAAAGACATCAGCCGCATAACGCACCAAGTGACGCACGAGTGTCTTGGGCACGCTCGCGTTGACGGCGTACATGCTCATGTGGTCGCCGTTATAGGTAGCCCAGCCGAGTGCCAACTCCGACAGGTCACCCGTGCCGATGACAAAACCGCCAGCCTGGTTGGCCAGATCCATCAGAATCTGCGTACGCTCGCGGGCCTGGCTGTTCTCGTAGGTCACGTCCTGCACGGTCGGATCGTGCTCAATGTCCTTGAAGTGCTGCTCCACAGCCGCGTGGATCGAAACCTCGCGGAAGCTCACGCCCAGGTCGCGCGCGAGCGACTCGGCGTTGGACTTAGTGCGATGCGTCGTGCCAAAGCCGGGCATGGACACGGCAGTGATGCCCGTGCGCGGCAGCCCCAGCGCATCGAAGGCACGCACGGTCACGAGTAGCGCCAGTGTGGAATCGAGGCCGCCGGAAAGGCCGATGACGGCAGCCTTGGTACCCGTATGGGCAAGGCGGGTCTTGAGGCCCGCAGTCTGCAGATTGAGAATAGTCTCGCAACGCTCGGCCAGATCACCGTGGTCGGCCGGCACAAAAGGCGCGCGAGGGAAAACGCGGTCGATATCGCAGGCATCGCGCAGGACAGGCTCTTTGGCCAGCACGCCCTCAAAAGAAAACTCAACGGTCGTGGCCTCCGGCGCATCGTCCGCGCGCGCCCACGTCGTCGAGCGACGGCGCTCGGCAACCAGGCGGTCAAGATCGACATCGGCGATGGCCATATCGCAGGTAAGCAGTTTGGTCGCGGCGAGCTTGGAGCCGTTTTCGTAGACGAGGTTCTCGCCCGCAAAGACCATATCGGTCGTGGACTCACCCTCGCTCGCGTCCGCGTAGGCATAGGCGCAGTACAGGCGTGCACTTTGGTTAGAGATAAGGCTGCGGCGGTAATCCGCTTTGCCGATGATCTCGTCCGAGGCCGACGGGTTGAGAATCACCGTCGCACCGGCAAGCGCCATCTCGGTCGAAGGAGGCGCCGGCACCCACAGGTCCTCGCAGACCTCAACGCCCAGCACCAGGTCCTCGGCGCCCTCATCACAGCAACGGTAGACAAGCCCCGAGCCCAACGGGACCGGACCCTGACCGGCAAATTCAAGCCAAACGGGATCGGTAGGTGCCGGAGCAAACCAACGGCGCTCATAGAACTCGCCATAGTTGGGCAAATACTTCTTGGCCGTGAGGCCCAAAAGCTCGCCCGCGCAGCACACAGCGACGCAGTTGTAGATATTCTCGGCAACCGCAACGGGAAGACCAATGGTAAAGACAATCGGCAGCTCACGAGTCTCGTCGAGGATATGCACCAGAGCAGCCTCGCAGGCATGCAGCAGTGTGCGGTTATGGAACAGATCGGCCGCGGTATAGCCGGTCAGGTTAAGCTCGGGCAGCACCAGCGCGCGAACGCCACGCTCGGCAGCCTCACGCACGGCAGCCAACGCCACCTCGGCATTGCCCTCGACATCGGCCACGCGAATCCGCGGCGACGCCGCCGCCACACGCAAAAAGCCGTCGTTCTTATTAGCCGAAACGCAGCATTGCCTTGTTGATCTGGACACTGGAGGCCCCTTCTACCCTGAGATTCAGTCTAACGGACGTTCACATATCTCTAACTAGCCAAAGCAACCTCCCAGTTTACTGAGACGCCAACCTGTGCTAAGAGCATGTATTCCAAAAATATCTTTAATTAAAAAAGGAGAAATCGATAATCGACTTCTCCTTTAAGCGAGGCAAGTAAATTCCGAAACTAATGGCAGAATTTATCCATGTAGTCCTCAAAGTCGAACACTTCTACCACGACGCCCTCTTCCTGAGACTCTTTCAGTTGCTCCAAGAGATCTTTGTTAATAACGTCCATGCAGAAACCTCCTCTATCTAATCAATTGTAGTATATCTGCTTTCATGCAATTATCAACCAACTTGTTTAATTGCTCCTCGTTTGCCGATAGTCCCTCTTTTTTCAAAATGTCGCGCAGCTCGTTCTTAGTAATCGGCTTTTCAAACAACGAAAGCAAAGCGAACGAATAATCATTAACCGCACACATTCTATGGGTGGCACAACTCAGCAGTACTCTTAACCCCTCTTTTGAGCGTCCGACTTCTTTAACAAACGAACTTTTAACCAATTGAAAACCATTATCGTGCATTACATAATCGGCATCGATATTTGTATTCAGCAATCCATAATGCAACAGTTCTTCTATCGCCCTTGTCAGCTCGAGGTCGCCCTGATCAAGAATAAGAGAAATGCTACAATCGGCCTCCAATAAACGGGCCAACTTAAGGTATACCAACTGGGAAACAGCATAGACATGATGGTATTCAGAATTATAGAAGTAGGCAAATGGCTCAACGAGCACGACAGAGGTCTTGGAATCCAGCCAGATTCGATCAGCTGGATTTAGACTAGTTAGCCGTCGCTTTACTTTGGTCAAATGTCCCTTATACCTGACAGCGTGAATAGAATCTAGGATCCAGGTCACCTCTGAAATATGAAGCCGCTGGGGCAAGTCAATTGTGTCACTACCGTTTATGACCTCTTGCATATAAAAATCAATATGATGCTCATCAGATAAGGATTTTGCTTCATTTAAAGTTAAACCAGTGCCTGAAACATAATCCACTTCGAGGCGCAAATCCTCATATTGGGACTTCGGCATTACAGAGACACCATACTTATCGGGATGATTCCAAACATCCGACCCCATAACGAGACCAAAATTCGTAAATCCTCTCGTGGAATATGGAACACCACATACCTGTTTTGAATAATTCAAAACATTCTCTGTATAAGCTAAGGTGTTCAGAGCCTCTTCTTTAGTTTCGGTCGGAAAGCCAATCATAAAAAATAGATGAACAGGAATACCCGCATTGAGACAATCATGGATATTGCGATCAATCCAATCAACTCTCGTGTTCTTCTTCATTAGATCAAGAACTCTTTGGTTGTATGACTCGAGGCCAAACTGAATCTGCCTACATCCACTTTGGTATATCTTGTTAAAAACGTCTGTACTTAGGGTTGGAGAGAACCTCGTTTCTCCATGCCAGAAAAACGTTTTTCCCGATGCGTTTATTTCATCCGCGAGTTGCTCCATTCTTTTGCCTTCGAATGTTTCATCCACAAAAGAGAAAACTCTCGTGCCGTATTTTTCATTTAACCGACACATTATTTCAAATACTCTCGATATAGGCATCTTTCGGTAACAACCACCGGTAGCACCGGGAATGGTGCAGAAGGCGCAATGATTAAAACACTGCCTAGAGGAATAAACCGGCAATATTAGCTCAGGCATGAAGTATTTAGAAAGGGCGAAGCCATCGAAATCGGGAACTGTATCGTTGATAAATGTTTGCTCAATCCGATGGTTTTTATATATCTTTCCACCTTTAGCATGGCAAAGGTTTGGAACACAGTCGAGATTGTCATCACCAGAGTCAAGAGCCTCAAGAAGACGTGCAAGCGGCTCTTCGCCGTCATACATCATTATCGAATCAATGTATTCAAAAAAGGGATGCCATTCTTTCATGCAGTCATCTGCTAAACGAGTAATGTAATTGCCGCCCAATGAGACGTGTTTAACAGATGGACATTCTTCTTTAATCAGTTTCGCTAACGTAACTGCAGAAATCAATTGGAAACAGCCGCTCACCGAAATCCCAATAAACTCGATTTTTTCCCTCTGAATACGCTTAAGAAAGGCAGTTTCATAGAAGGAAATAAACGGATTATGCAAGGTATCCGCAAGCGATTTCATTATTTCTGGTGTCGAATAATAATCATAGGGCAGATCTATGGAGTTGAACGTGTATTTAACTCCATATGAGACGTGATTTATGATATAGAGTGCATTTCTAAAAATGTTTTCAGCATATTGTCTTTCTTTTAGATTAAAGTATCTCTTCGATCTGAAAATATCTTTTGCCTCGTCAACATTAAGTGCCGACTTTTGTATCAACTCGATTGTTAATTGAACATTCGAACTAAACGAATCCTTTGATTCCCGATACCTTTTACAGCACTCTTCGACATGTCTAAAAGATAGGAGGTCATCGTAAAATTCCACGTTTAAGTCAACAATGTCAACTTTGTATTGTTCAACCTCTTGAAGATATGACTTCAAAACAGGCAAGGCAAGATACGGCCCCACTGGACTCCATCCTGGGGGAAATACTAAAAGCGTTTTAGGCATATCAACGTCACATCTTTCGCAAATAATTCAATTGAAACACAACTACCATCATAATTGAAAATACACCAAGTCCTGTAACGAGAATTGAGAACATCGCGATGCTCGTGAACAGGGAAACAAGAAGTGTTGAAATAACAACAGCAACCGATTGCAAAGACTCCCTAATTGAAAACAGGCTTATCGATTCAGATCCGTCTCTCGCCAAATCCTGCAGCGATGTTATGAGAAGCACATCTTGAATGGCGTTTCCGGCACCGACGATAAAAAGGAAAATAAACGATATCCCAGACGCATAGCGATAGCCAAACGCCAGATACGCACCGAGCGCAAGATACGTCACAAAACAATATGATTTAACGCAATCGGAACCACTGATTAAACGACCGTATATTGTATTTCCGAACAACAGTCCGATTGTAAGACTACTCTGAAGGAATCCATATTGTATCGATGACGAGTCAAATTGCAATTGCGCTATAGCTGGCAAAAGAGAATTCAGAGAGCCGAATGCCACGCCACTAGAAATATCGATTAATAGGAAACCAATTGCCAAGTGCTTCGCGCTAAGATCACTAAATGCAGTCCTGTTTTTTTCATTTTTGCTTATTCCCTCTTTATCATTAACCTCGATAACCGACGGAACATCTCGCAGCAACCAGAACGACGCGGCAAAAGAAAGCGCGTCTAATGCAAGAACAGCCTCCGCCCCAAATTGAGCGACAACAAAACCGCCGGCAACTGGCCCCAGGACCATCATCAAATTCTGCAGGAACCCAAACGAATTATTAATTACGTCGCGATTGATACTATTCGTATTGGCTCTTAACAACGAGTAAAAGCAGGGCATTTCTACCGTTCGGCAAAGCGATACCGCGCACGTAATAGCAAACATACTCCATTTACTATCAACAAAAATATAGCAAACGAATAATCCCGCGCGAATTAAGTCTGCCAATCTCATGGCCTGCAGTGTCCCGATACCCATCTTCTGAGGCAGCTGCGCGAGCGCAACTGAAAACAGAGAGGGGGCAAATCTGCAGCAGACCATCAAAGCAGTTGCAGAAACATCGTGAGTTACCTCGTAAATCAGCATTGGCAAAGCAATATTCGCACACCAATTGCCTATTTCGCTTATCCCTCTAGCAATATATAGGACCCGAACCGGACGGCTAGCTCTCAATACCGTGAACATCACGATTAACCTCGTATTTCAGGCCTCGTTCATCCCTTAATAGGAATCCATAATCAACCAAGTACCGCCTCAACACGGCATAATCAGGATAGAGCTGTGACAGCACACGATTAACCTGAAGCTCCGTATAACTTGTATTTAATTCAAAGAAAGAGACGGCCCATAGCAGCATGATTCTTTTATAGCTTTCCTTTTTTGGAATTGAAACCAGCTCGCCATTCTTGAGAAATCGTTTTTTAAAGTCTATTAGCTCATCCATTCACATCCTCCATTTCATACGCATCTAATACTAAAAATGCATACGCTTTAGGTCATCGCATTCAGCTTCTTTATTCGAACTAAACTCGAACTAATCTAAATTATTTGCTCAGACACTCTTCGAAAGCTCGTTTTTCACTCTGAGTAAAATGCCCTTCCCAGTCAGTCCACGAACAGGAAGGCAACTCACAACGAGCGGAGTCGAAGCCCTCTGCCGTCGGTCGCTCAAAATGCACGATAACCTTTTCGATATCGCCATCTGTAATCAGGTCAGAATGAATGACCTCGGTACCATCTTCGAATGTCATATACGGGTACATCACGTAAACCACCTCGCAATAGTAAATCCAGTTTAGCATCAAGCTATTGCACCAAAGACAGCAGGCCCCCTTGATGAGTTGATGGTATCTGTTAAATGTCACGTACGATTCACATCTGGTGGGTACCCTGATGGCTACACGAAACGAAGCAGATTTACATCGGGAGGACCCCGTATGACAACCAAGTACACCGACGCGCCGCGCACGCGTGTCATGACGCCGGCCGCACTCAACAACGGCGTTCACGAGAACCATTCCATCGGCCAGACCATGGCCATTGCGCCCAAGAAAAAACTCTTTGATGACATTTCCATTCCCCAAATCATCGCCGGTGCCGCGGCAGCCGCCACGAGTGTCGCGCTCGCTTCAAAGATTGGCATTGCCGGCTCGGTGATTGGTGCCGCTGTGAGCTCAGTCATCACTGTTGTGTCCTCGCAGGTCTATCGCCACTTTATCTCCGCCAGCGCCGAAGCAATCAAGGGCACGCATGCCGCTGTCGACTACCCTACCGGCGCCTACGAGCCCGTTGAGCCCAATGTCGAGGAGCACCTAGGTGGCGCCGCAACCACGCAGGAGATGCGCCAGGTTGCGGGACGCGCGACCACGGCGCGCGTCGCTCCCAACAGCCTGCGCGCCAAGGCGGCGGCTGAGCGCAGCCAGACGCAAAAGAAGGTCATCGTCTTCTCGATCGCTATCGCCATCGTCGCGGTCATCGCCTGCGCCGGCGCCATCCTTATCACCACTGCCGGTGAGGGTCTGGGCGAGCGTCCCGAGCCAATCCTGTCGTCGCGCACGAGCGAGAGCGATGCAAATGGCAACACCCAGTCGCAGGATCAGCAGGCACAGACGGACGATACGCAAGGCAGTTCTACCTCTGCCAATTCGTCCTCGAACACCCAAAACCAATCGCAGGGCGTCGATTCTTCCGTGAACAACAGCGGCACGCAATCCAGCACGACTGACTCAAGCCAAACGACTGACGGCTCTCAACCGAGCACGGGCGACCAGGCGAATGGCAATACACCGAGTACGGGATCTACCGACAACAGCAACACCAACAGCTCGAGCGGAACCGCGTCCGGCACGGCATCTGACAGTTCAAGCCAAGGCACGACATCGGGCAACTAGGCACTGCATCCCCAGATAGGCAACCTGTACAACGGGCGCGAATCGACAGCGGTTCGCGCCCGTTTGCCTTGGGCGCCGTCATGGCGAGCGCCATGCGATGGTAAGATGCTTTACATGTGTAAAGAGGAGATTTGCCATGAGCAAGACAATAGTTAGGCCCATGCTTTCGCTGGGCAACCACATCTATCTGTATCGCCTGCTGCGCGATGCGATTGGATGCGGCAAGCAAACGTTTATGACGCAGGTCGAAGAGGCTCTCGCCGTTGACGACATGACTGCTTATGACCTGGGCTTCGAATCCACGCGCGAGCTGCTCGAAGAGCTTGACGACTGCATTAAGCTGACCGTCTTTAAGGGCGGTCGCCTGTATGCCACCGTCATCGCCAACGAGGCCTGGGATGCCGCACTTGCCAAGGGCGAGGACAAGCCCAAGACCGCCAAGGGCGCTAAGCAGTCCTACAAAAAGAAAAAGCGCAGTGAGAAGGACCTCAAGGCTGTGCGCCCCAAGCACGTTAAGCGTCCCGAACCAGAAGCCGCGGTTGAAGCTGTGCCGGAGCCCGAGCCCGAGACAGAGATCGAAGTCGCTATTGAGGTAGCAGTAGAAACCGAAATCGCCGCCACGACCGATCCTGAAGTCATATCCGAGCAGGAAGCCACTGCTGAGCTCAACGAAGCTCCCAAGTCGACAACCGAAGAAGCCGCTAACCAACCCGAGACGTCTGCGTTCCAAAACAGCAATGTCTTTGGCAACGAGGCCGAGGACGATCAGTCCGACGAACCCGCCGATCAAGACGCTACCGAGTCGGCGCCGGAGCCCGAGACACCGCAGCCCGCCATCTCGCTTACGGTCGTCTATGACCCCGAGAACGCAAACGCCGGCATCACCACCATGGCATCCACGCCGGTCGAAGCAAAGCTGCCTGTCGAGGCAGAGGACGCCCCGCAAGCCGATGCCAAAACCGAGACTGAAGACACATCCGTCTCCGTGGAACCGACAGATTCCGCAGTTAAGCCGGAACCGGTGCCTGAGTCTGCACCCGTCATCGAGTCCGCATCCGAACCTGTCTATGACCAGATTCCCGCACCGGCTCCGGTCCCCGCTGCAGCACCGGCCCCCGCACCCGCAACGCCCGCCATCCCCGAGGACTTCCCCGTCGATTTCGCAACCGAGGTCTTCTGCCCCGGCCCGCTTCTGCACCAGCTGTCGACCTATCTCCCCTACGGCGCCGATACCCTCGGCATTGTCGGCGAGTACTACTGGATCGCCCGCGAACGCGGCACCATCGAGGCCGCGCGAAACCGCGCAATCTTCCCCCTGCGCTACACGCAGGCCGGCGAGCGCCACGAAGTCACCGTGCGCATCCGCCGCAACACCACCGGAGGCCTCGGAGCCACCTGGACCGTCGACAAGGTTGAAGACTCCAACGAATAGCAAAACGCGGCGAACGTCACA
>CAJMNK010000009.1 GCA_905214905.1 uncultured bacterium
GCCCCGGGCTTCGGGGCGGCCGCCGCTTGCGTTGGCTGCGATGAGTCGTGCGATTAGAGGCCCAAGATCTCCTTGACCTTGGCGATGATGGCCTCGTCGGTGGCGTTAGCAAAGAAGTACTCCTGGAAGTGCTCGCCGGCAAGTGCGCCCTTCACCAGGTCCTGGTCGATCTCGCCCAGGACGTCGACGAGCGGACGCATGGTCACAGCGCGCACGCCATCGAGGATCTTCTTGTTGCGCTGCTCGGGCTCAACGCGCTCGGCGGGGTAGCCGTTGCCCGAGCCAAAGCCAAAGAGCTTCTCGAAGGTGTACTCGAGGTTGAGCTCCTGGCCCCAACCGTTCTTGAGAGCGAAGGGCATGGCGACGGCGTTGCCATCGTTGACCTGAGCAAAGGTGTAGGCGTCAAGCGGGTCGGCAACATGGCCGCACAGCACTCCGGGGAAGGAGTTGCAGGCGAGCATGGCGCCCTCGCCGGTGCCGCAGCCAGTCACGACGTAGTCGGCGGCGCCGGAGTTCAGCAGCACGGCGGCAAGAATGCCGTTCTGCACGTAGGTGAGGGGCTTGGAGTCGGCGTCGGCATACATGCCATAGTTAAAGACGGTGTGGCCCATGGGCTCAACAACCTTCTTAAGTGCGGCCTCGATCATTGGGTTCTTAGAGTTCTGAGAGTTCTCGTTGATAAGTGCGATCTTCATTTGAGTTAACCTTTCAGTTTTTCAGTTTTCTTACTGTGGCTGCTTGCCGATGTAGGCCAGGATGCCGCCATCGACGTACAGAATGTGCCCGTTGACAAAGTTCGATGCGTCGGAAGCCAGGAACACAGCGGGACCCTTCAGGTCCTCGGGCGTGCCCCAACGGGCCGCCGGCGTCTTGGCAATGATGAACTGGTCAAATGGGTGGCGGCTGCCGTCGGGCTGCGTCTCGCGCAGCGGTGCGGTTTGCGGCGTGGCGATATAGCCGGGCCCAATGCCGTTGCACTGGATGTTGGCCTCGCCGAACTCGGAGCAGATGTTCTTGGTGAGCATCTTGAGTCCGCCCTTGGCGGCGGCATAGCCGGCGATGGTCTCGCGACCCAGTTCGCTCATCATCGAGCAGATATTGATGATCTTGCCGTGGCCCTTGGCGATCATGCCGGGCAGGCAGGCCTTGGACACGATAAACGGTGCGTTGAGGTCGATATCGACGACGCGGCGGAAGTCCTCTGCACTCATGTCGAGCATCGGGGTGCGCTGGATGACGCCGGCGTTGTTGACCAGGATGTCGGGCGTGGTGCCAAAATCTGCCTCGATCTTGGCTATGAGCTCGGCGACGACGGTCTCGTCGGTGACGTCGGCAACATAGCCGTGAGCATCAAAGCCCAGCTCACGGTAGTGCTTTTCGGCCTCGGCGACTTTGTCGGCGTGACGGGCGTTAAAGGCAATCTTGGCCCCGGCCTCACCGAGTGCCTCGGCAATGGCCATGCCAATACCGTAGGTGGCACCGGTCACGAGCGCGACTTTGCCATCTAGGCGGAAGCTGTCCATAAGATCAGACATAGCAATCCTTCCTAAAGAAACGTTCATCTTTATGAGTCCTACTTCTAATACAAGCTCAGTATAGGAGAAGCAGAGGAATTTACTCGCAGCTTTTCCTAGAATCAGGTGAACGTTCACTTTTAAAAGGCGAACGGTTGTGGCCGATTGTCGCGATGCCCGCCATTCGCTCTGTGCCTGTGCACTCTCCGCAATCATGTTGCGGTTGTAGGGCAGGTGCAAACACATCGCATCGTGTGCCGCGGTGGGCTTGCGCGCTTTGTGGCCATGCTTGCCATCTGCGGCTCGAAGGGGAGGCGACATGCTCATAACCTGTGCGGGGAGCGCCGCGGGATGCGATAGTATTACGTGGTGATATTCGACAAACCGTGAGCTTCATTCGAGGGCTTTATGGAACAACACCAGCATTATCAGAGCCTGCAAGATCAGGCATACAACGCACTGCGCTCCAAGATCATCTATGCCGAGCTCAAGCCCGGCACACGCCTTTCGGCGATTGGTCTGGAAAAGGAGACGGGGATCGGACGCACGCCCATTCGCGAGTCCTTTGTGCGCCTGCGCGAGCAAGAGCTGGTGGAAACGCGTCCCAAGAGCGGCACCTACGTCTCTAAGATCAGCATGGAACACGCCGAGAATGCCTGTTTCTTGCGCGAGAAACTCGAAAGAAGCGTACTCATAAAATGCTGTTCGGCCGCTTCACCCGAGCAAAAGCATCGGCTCGAGCAGATTCTTGCCGAGTCCGAGTCGCTCGACCATAGCGAAACGCGTCGCTTTTTCGACCTGGATAACCTGTTCCATGAGACGTGTTTCGTGATTGCTGGCCGTCACATGTTGTGGGATTGGATGAAGAGCGTCAACACGCATTTTGAGCGATACAACTGGTTGCGTATGGTGTCGCAGGATCTGGATTGGGAGCCGATTCGTCGGCAGCATCGCCGGATTCTCGAGGCCATTAAGAGGGGCGATACCGACGCGGCGAGCTATCTGGCAGAGACGCACCTGCACCTGATGCCCGAGGAGCAGGGCCCGGTTATCGCCCTGCATCCCGACTATTTTGAGCTGTCCAAAGACTCGGCCATCTAATCGTTTCCCCCATAAGTCGCGATGAAATAGGGGTTGTTGTGCTGCCCAGGTGGTGCAGACGCCCCCCCAGTTCACTCACGAGCTCGGGGCCTTTTTCGTCCGGATTGTTGACGTATTGCCGAACGAAAATAGTTTGCGTTTGGTAATAAGCGTACGAAAGCGCAGTTTCCATTCTCATTTCGGACGCAAATCAAGACGAAAACCGTTTTCGTCTTCTATTAATCTGTACGAAAACGGTTTTCGTCTTATAATACGGTCATGAATGGTACGAAACGAAGAGGCTGGGCGTATGGTTGTTAGAGAGAGCCCTACAGTCGAATACAAGGAAAGCGTTACGCCGACGTTTCTTAAAACGGTTAGCGCTTATGCAAACTACGGGACGGGCAAGATTGAGTTTGGCGTTGATGACGAGGGCGTGGCTGTCGGCCTTGCAGATCCGGTCGCAGAGTGTCTCCGCATTGAGAACATGATTAATGACAGCTTGGATCCCGCTCCCCGTTACACGCTCGAGCCCGATGAGAAACACGGGACCGTAATCCTTACGGTTTATGAGGGACAGGACAAACCCTATCGAAGCAAGGGAAAGGCCTACAGGCGAAACGATTCGGCAACGGTGGAGGTCGACCGGTTTGAGTATGGCAGGTTGACGCTCGAAGGCAGCAACGTAACGTTCGACGCGCTCGCGTCGACTTGCCAGGACTTGAGTTTTTGCACGCTCGAACAAAAGTGTGTCGAACATCTCGGCATATCTGAGCTAACGTCGGATATTATGCGCACGCTTCGCTTGCTCGGCAAGGTCGGCTATACCAACGCTGCGGCGATTTTGGCGGATAAGAATGATTTTCCTGGCATCGACTGCGTCCGTTTTGGTGATACCGAGGATGTGATCTTGGATCGTGAGTCGGCGACAAATGTATCCGCCATTGAACAGGTGGACAGGGCGGTGGCTATGTTTGCACGCTACTACCGTTATGAACGTATCGAAGGGATGGAACGCGTCCAAACTGATCGAATTCCTCTCGAGGCGTTTCGCGAAGCCGTTGCAAACGCTTTGGTGCATCGGACGTGGGACGTTCGAGCGAATGTTCAAATTGCCCTGTACGACGATCGCGTCGTTGTCACTTCGCCCGGATCGCTGCCCGCCGGTTTGACGACGGAACAATACCTGTATGGGCAGATATCCGTGCTCAGAAACCCAATTGTCGCCGAGGTCTTTTTAAAGCTGGATTACATCGAGAAATTTGGCACGGGAATCGCGCGAATCAGGCGTGCGTATCGAGATTCTTTAAGCCGACCGGTATTTGATGTTCGCGGCGGCATGGTGACCGTCACATTGCCCGTTATCGATGCCTTTGAGGGGTCTGAGGAAGAGGCCCAGGTTCTCAAGGCTTTGTCGGTCGGACGAATAATGTCGCGGGGCGAGATTGAGCAGCAGACGGGGTTGAGCCGCGCGCGTGCGTTGACGGCGCTTGAATCACTGATTGGGCGGAAAGCGGTTGTAAAGCGGGGGACTGGGCGTTCCACGAAATACGAGCGCGCATAGGCCAAAAGAACCATATTGCAAGACAGGCCCCAAGCCTTTGCCCGCTTGGGGCCTGTTGTATGTTGGCTGGCAGCGGTAGATTTATAGCAAGATATAGCAACGTTAGTGAGATATAGCAACGTATAGCGCTGTTCGCGGGTTCTTACGGTGGTGCTATTATCCGAATGCCGCGCGGATAAAGTGCTGGGCGAAGAGCTTGTTGGCGACGTTGATGACGTGGCCCAAGAACAGCGCCGAGATGGCTGTGGTCACGCCAAAGCCGCCTAGGTTGTGCATGAGCGCGAGCGACAGAATGAGGGACACGGCGACATGTGAGCAGTCGAACACGACTTTTACGTCGCCAAAGCGGCGTTTAAGCTTTTCGGCAATGACCTGCACCAAGCCGTCGGGCGCGTTGGGGACAACGCCCATGTTGACGACGAGACTTACGCCAAATGCGGTGACAGCGAGGGAGAGCAGCATGGTCGCAACCTGTGCGGGGAGTGCCGTGGGATGCAGTGGGTTGACCGCCATGAAGAAATCGGTGAAGCCGCCGATGAGCGTCGAGAAGCACAGCTCGAGCAAAATGCGCGGCTGGAACTCGCGTCGCAAGATGGCCAATTGCGCCAGGATGTAGGCGACATAGGTAGCAGTGATCCAAAAGCCGAGTGTCTTGCCGGTGAGCATGGATAGGGTTGTGGCAAAGCACGTGAGCGCAGCGACTCCCAAGCCGGATGCCGTCTGGAGACTCATGCCGAGTGCCAAGATGGCAACGCCGGCAAGATACATGAGCATCCTGATGACTGTGTGGAACCAATCTATATTCTCGCCATTCATTACGATGAGCGGCCGCATGTCGTGACCTTCCTTTCGGAATTTGGGAGATGCAGTAAAGGCTGCGGCGCCGCTTGGGGGAAAGATCGGAAGCAAGGATCCATTCCTCCAGACGGCGCCGCAGCTGTTTGGGTGACATGGCTTTTGTCGAAGTGGCTTAGTTGAGTGCGCCTGCCAGCCGCATAAACAAAGCGGCTCGGGTGCGTGTCGCTTCCGTCACGTTCTATCAGCATACAAGACGGTTTCGGTTCTTGTCCGTGACGGAAACGGCGCGCACCCGAGCCGTTTTAAAGGGGCGCGGCCTCGGTCGCGCCCCCACGATAGAGAGCGAGTCAAGCGGGGAAGTCAAGCAGAAAATCCACCATTTCACCCCGTCTCAGGCGGCAGGGTTAGCCGCGGACCTTCTTGACGACGTCCATGGCCTCGCGGGCGATCTGCTCGACCTTGGAGAAGTCGCCGTCGGCGAACAGGGCCGGCTTGACCATCCAGGTGCCACCGCAGGCGATGATGGCGCTGGAGCTCAGGTACTCCTCGACGTTGGCGGTGCTCACGCCGCCGGTGGGCATAAAGCGATGGCCGACAAACGGAGCGGCGAGGGCCTTGATGGTGTTCAGGCCGCCATACTGGGCCGCGGGGAAGAACTTGGTGACCTTGAGGCCGAGGTTCTCGGCGGCGGTGACCTCGGAGGGGGTCACGGTGCCGGGGAGGACGGGCAGGTCGATGTCGATGCAGTGCTTCACGACGTCCTCGTTGTAACCCGGGGAGACGATGAACTTGGCGCCGGCGGCGCGGGCCTGCTCAACCTGCTCGACGGTCAGGACGGTGCCGGCGCCAACGCACATCTCGGGCTCGGCGGCGGCCATAGCGGTGATGCACTCGGCGGCGCAGGCGGTGCGGAAGGTGACCTCGGCGGACTTCATACCAGCTGCCATAAGGGCGTGAGCGAGCGGAGCGGCGTCCTCGACCTTGTCGAGCACGACGACCGGCACGATGCCCAGGGATTCAAGCGTGGTGTAGAACTGATCGAACATGGTGTTCCTTTCGATGTGAGGCGCGCACGGGCGCGTGATTGCCAAAGAAGATTGGCCATGAGCCGGTTCCGGATTGGTTATCGGAGGCACTGCTTGGGGTTCAAGCAATTTCGGAACCGGCTACGAGGCCAGTCGTGAAGGAATGCCAGACAAAACCGGAATGGGACTAAGTGGTTCTACCTGGCCGGAGGAATCGGGGAGCGGGCTGCAGAGGTATGGGTATGGAAAGCTGCAGTCCGCGGAATGGGGAACGAATTAACGGGCGACGCGGGTGCCACCGTCGGCGGCGTTGGCCACAGCGGCGATCTCGTCGGCGGTCACCAGATTGGAATCGCCCTTGATGGTGAGCTTGAGGATCGAGGCCGCGATGGCGTAGTTGACGGCGTCCTGCGGGTCAAAGTCGTTGATGAGGGCATGGACGAGGCCGGCGTTGAAAGCGTCGCCGGCGGCAACGCCCTCGAGCACATGCACGTCGTGAGCAGGGGAGAACCAGTGCTCGCCGCTCTCGGCGTCAAAGAGCATGCCCATCCAGATGGAGCGCTCGACGCAGGAGATGTTGCGGACGACCGAGGCGACCTTCTTGCAACCGTACTCGGCGCAGATCTGACGGGCCATCTCGACGTAGGTGTCGCGCTCCTCGATTCCGTGGGCAAGGGAGCCGGAGACGCAGGTCATACCAAGGCCGGCGGGTGCGTCCTCGTCGTTGGCGATGCAGATGTCGACGAGTGGCAGGAGCTCCTTCATGGTTGCCTGCGACTTCTCGGGCGACCACATCTTGCCGCGATAGTTCACGTCGCACACGGTGGTGATGCCCTTGGCGCGGCAAGCGGTGAGGGCATCCTTGCAGGCAGCGGCCATCTCGTCGGACACGGCGGGAGTCACGCCAGAGAAGTAGAAGACATCGACGCCCTTGAGGATTTCGTCCCAATCAAAGACGTCGCGCTTGGCCATGTTGATGGCGGAATACTTGCGGTCGTAGACGCAGCCGTTGCCGCGCTGCGAGGCGCCAACCTCAAACACATAGGAGCCAAGACGGTCGCCCTGGCGCACGACGCGCGTGGTGTCGACGCCGTAAGCCTTCAGCGAGCGAAGGGCGCACTCGCCCAGGCGGTTGGCCGGAACAACGGAGACGTAAGCGGCCTTGTCGCCCTGATAGGCCAGGGAAAGCGCGGTGTTGGCCTCGGCGCCGCCGTAGCGAACGTCAAACTCGGTGGCCTGTTCAATGCGCAAGTGATCTTTGGGCGAGAGCCTCATCATGATCTCGCCGAAGGTAAGAACCGTTTTACCCATGGTCGCGCAGCTCCTTCTTGCTCGTGCGTACACCTTTGATATGGCGTTGGCACGGAGGTGCCAAGACGGTAGGGTGCATCTTTGCACCTCCGTGCCAACGCTCGCCGAAATCGGTTTACGAAATCGGTTTCGTTTCGAGTTGTAGTATACTCACCTACAGCGTTTTGCAACCGAGATTTTTAAAAAATGCCTAAAATGGCTCAGACCGCCGACAATTGGGAAACGGGGTGCGCTATGGCGCAGATGAGAATCAAGGACATTGCCGCCGCGGCGGGCGTGAGCCCGGCCACGGTCTCGCGCTATCTCAATAACCGCCCCGGGCAGATGACCGAGGAGACCCGCGCCCGCATCGCGGCGGTTATCGAGCGCACCGGCTATCGCCCACGTGCCGCCGCACGCAATCTGCGCAGCTCGCGCACCAACCTCATCGGCGTGATTCTGGCCGACATCGCCAACCCGTTCTCCAGCGCCATGCTCGAAGGGCTTTCCGCCAGCGCCGCCGCGCGCGGCTGCTCGCTCATGACGGCCATTAGCGGCAACGACCCCGCCAAGGAGGCAGAGTCGCTCACCAGACTTATCGATGCCGGCGTGGACGGCCTGGTCGTCAACACCTGTGGCGGCAACGACGAGGCAATCGCCGCGGCCGCGGGACGCCTACCCGTTGTGTTACTCGACCGCGACGTTGCCGATGGTGGCATCGATCTGGTGACCTCCAACAACCGTGAGCTGGTCGCCGGCCTGGTAGACGCCTTGACCGCTGCCGGCAGCGAGCGCCTGTGCCTACTTACCGAGGCAAGCGACGACAGCCCCGTGCGTCGCGAGCGCGCCGAGGCCTTTGCCGACGAGCTCTCGCGCCGCGACCTTGCGGGCGAGGTCGTCACCCTGGCCGACGGCGGCGCCACGGGCGTCGGCCGCCTGGACGAGACTATTCGCGGCAACGCAGGCAAAAAACTCGGCCTTATTGCCGTCAACGGCTTGGTCTTTTTGCGTCTGACCGAGGCGCTGGCGCAGCTTGGCCCCTCGCTGCCGGCGGGTCTCAAGATCGCGACGTTTGACGATTACCCCTGGAACCATGTGCTCTTTGGCGGTGTGACCACGGCCGCGCAGGACACCCTCACCATTGCCGAGCGCGTAGTCGAGCGTCTGTCCGAGCGCATCGATGTCGTTACCACTACGGTGGGCGAGGCCGCAAGGCTCGCCCCCAAGCGCATCGAGGTCCCCGGCCACATCGAACACCGCGCTTCGACCTCGCGCTAGTCTGTGTGATATTATATAGACAATGTCATACAGGAGGTATCCATGGCTGCGTCTGTACTGAGTGTTCGAGTGGACTCGTCAATTAAAGATTCATTTGCCGAGCTGTGCGAAGAACTCGGCATGACTTCGTCCGTTGCGGTCAATATGTTCATGAGGCAGATGTTGCGCGAGCGCTCGCTGCCGTTTGTGCCTTCACTCGGTAAAAGCTCTGCGAGCGAAAGCGCCACAGCGGGCATTTTGGATACCGCTCAGATTGAGTCCGCCGTCCGCGAGGCAGCCAGCCCGATTCCCGCCATCAAAACCGTGATCCTATTTGGATCGTATGCCCGTGGCGAGGCGCGTGCAGATAGTGATATCGACTTGCGCCTCGAAGTCGATCGCGAGCAGGGCTTTGGTCTTTTTGCGTTGTCGGCGTTTGGCGAGGCAGTGCGCAAGGAAACCGGGAGGCAGGTTGATCTCGTCTCGAGTGATCATCTTGATGACGATCTTGCCGCGGTAATCGAGCGCGAAGGAGTGATCCTTTATGATCGCGCGTAAGTCAGACAGCCTGTTCGCGCACGTTTTTTGAGCGCTTGATACGCTTTAACCCTGCGGAAACATTTTTCTGCGATAGTATCTGCGATATAGACCAGTCGAAACCCGCCCGAAAGAAAGGGGAGCGACATGAACCAGCAGAACATCGATTACGTACTCCGCTCCGTAGAGCAGCGTGACATCCGCTTTGTGCGTCTGTGGTTTGTCGACATTCTCGGCCGTCTCAAGAACTTTGCCATTAGCCCCGAGGACCTCGAGGTCGCATTTGAGGAGGGCATTGGCTTTGACGGCTCGGCCATCGAGGGCTTTGCCACGCCCGAGGAAGCCGACATGCTCGCATTCCCCGATGCTTCGACCTTCCAGATCCTGCCGTGGCGCCCGAGCCACAACGGCGTCGCCCGTGTGTTCTGCGACGTGTGCACCCCCGATTGCAAGCCGTTTGCCGGCGATCCGCGCGACGCCCTGCGCCGCATGTTTCACAAGGCCGAGAAGGCTGGCTATCTGCTCAACGTGGGTGCCGAGCTGGAGTATTACTACTTCCCCGACGAGCACACCCCCGAGCCGCTCGACAACGTGGGCTACTTCGATCTTTCGGTGAGCGACGCCGCTCGCGACCTGCGCCGCAACACGGTCCTCACGCTCGAGAAGATGTCCGTGCCCGTGGAGTACACCTTCCACGCCGCCGGTCGCTCACAGCACGGCATGAGCCTGCGCCATGCCGAGGCCCTGAGTATGTCCGACGCCATTACCACGGCCAAGCTCATCATTAAGCAGCAGGCTTACGAGAGCGGCTGCCACGCCTCCTTTATGCCCAAGCCGTTGGCGGGCGAGGACGGCAGCGCCATGTTTTTGCATCAGTCGCTGTTCGACCATGACGGCAACAACGTCTTTTGGGGCGAGGGCGACGAGAGGTACCATCTCTCCGACGTCGCCAAGCACTACATGGCCGGCATCCTGGCACACGCGCGCGAGATCAGCGCCATCACCAACCCTACGGTCAACTCCTACAAGCGCATTACTACCGGCGGCGACTCCGTGCCGCAGTACGCCACGTGGGGCCTGCGCAACCGCGCGAGCATGATCCGCATTCCGGTCTACAAGCCCGGCAAGCAGCTGTCCACGCGCATCGAGCTTCGCAGCCCCGACCCCATGGCCAACCCGTACCTGGTCAACGCCGTCACGCTGGCGGCCGGTCTCGACGGCATCGAGCGCAAACTGGAACTCCCGCCCGAGGCCACGGCCGAGACGCTCAAGCTCACCGACCGTCAGATGGTCGAGGCCGGCTACACGCCGCTGCCGCGCTCGCTCAAAGAGGCGCTCGACGTATTTGAGGACTCGCAGTTTATGAAGGATGCCCTCGGTGAGCACATCCACAGCTTCTTCCTTAAAAAGAAGCGTGACGAGTGGCATAAGTTCGAATCCACGATCACCGAGTGGGAGATCAAGCACTACCTGGCGAACTCCTAATCGCGCTGGCTTGTCCCAGTACGATTGAGCTCATTTCTTTGGAGGCCGATATGTCCGAAAAGAGTGCCCTGTTCATGGCGCGCACGACGCGCTTCCACGAGTTTGCCCGCAGCTTGACGACTACCCTGGGTGTCGAGGTGAGCCTGGCCACCCCCGATTCGCCGACTGCGGCGCACGACTTCGACCTGCTGATTCTCGATTCCGATGGCATCCGTAGCGACCGCATCGATCAGATCGCCAAGTGGCTTGACGATCGCGGCGGCGTTCCCATGCTGGTGATCGTCGACGACGAGGCGCTCGGCACCCTGCGCCTGCCCAATCACGCGCATGCCGACTTTGTATGCCCCACGGCGACGCCCAACGAGCTCAAGGCTCGTGCGCAGCGCCTGATGGGCGAGGAGGAGACCGTCACCGCCGACGATGTACTCAACATCGATAACCTCGAGATCAACCTGGCTACCTACCAGGTGACGCTCGATAACGAGCCCATCGACCTGACGCTGATGGAGTACTCGCTGCTGAGCTTTTTGGCCACGCACCCCAACCGTGCCTACAGCCGCGAGGTGCTGCTGCACCGCGTGTGGGGCTTTGAGTACTGCGGCGGCACGCGCACCGTCGACGTGCACATTCGACGCATCCGCTCCAAGGTGGGCCCGCAGATTGCGGCACACATCACCACCGTCCGTGGCGTGGGTTATCTGTTTAAGGACTAGCAAGTAAATAGAGGGCAATGTGAGGGTACCGGAGATTTCACCAGTACCCTTTTCTCGTTTAGGGCGAAAAGAAGACCTTTCACCGATTAAAAGTGTGTCAGTAAAAACAATATCAAACGTATAACACTATCTAGCAAATATCATCTAGTTACCGTATCTCCCTACTACACGGATGGAGGAAGAAATGCGTTATTCGAGAAAGGTGATTGTCGGATTCATAGTGTTGCTTGCCGCCCTGATGTCTCCAAGGTTGGTTTTTGGAGACGACGACTTGGTCCGTGTCACACCGCAAATAGCTGTGGAGCAAGCGCAGGCTTTCTTTGATGATGTATCGGATGAGCCGGTGACCGCTTGTGACCCAGTAAAAATGGTGAATTCCGATGGGGAATCAATCGGGTATATCGTTCGTGCGAAGCGGGATGACGTTAACTATGGCTACGTCGTATTTGATTCAGAGCGATCTTGGTGGATCAGCGAATACTGCTTGGCTCCGAACGCTCTTTTACCTATCGAGAGTGCAAGCGAAGAAATTGCACTCCTCGCATCCTCGGATAACGTCGTTGCGTTAAAGATTGACGAGCTAACTGTTGGCGTTGCCGACTTAGATAAAAACATTGTTTTAGACGCAAGTGGAAAAAAAGTACCAAATAAATTGTCCTCGGGAGGCAATCGCAGCGGATCGCCGGAACATTTCGATGACGTTTTTGTATCTGCCAAGGATTTGTATAAACAGGGATATGTTGTTGATGCGAGCAAAACGGTTTCGGGAATAATAACGCCAACGCAAACAGAAGTTATCAAAGGAACGGGGACTTATGCTTGCGCTGTTTCGGCAATGTTTGCAGTTAGCAGTCACTATGTGACTTTGAACCGCCTTAAATTGTCCGATTTATACTCGGAGCTTTGGAGGCTGTCGGGGACATGGGAAGAAGAAGAAAAGAAATATGATCAAGCGACTGGTCTGTACTTTACTCAAGGCAAGACTTCTCCTGACAAACCCGCTCCGGCCTTAAAGGAGTTTTGTGCAAGACGAGGCAAGGAGCTTGAGACGTCATTCGTTTGGTATCCGTCATGGGATTCCTTTAGGGTGAATACCGACTCGGGGAATCTGAGTATTTTCTCTGGAAGGCTCCGGTCAAATGGCAGCGGGCACGCAATGGCAGTTGTGGGCTACGTGGCAATGCATAACACATACTCGAATGCCAAGAAGTACCTGCTTGTTGTTTGGAATGGATGGACAAACCAGCTACAGTTTCTTCCATATGACGTATCAATTTACACGTCTCACGATGGCACATATTGCAAGGGTTGATTGTACTCGTGAACGGCGACAAGTTCATTCGAAGGGCAATGCTCCTATTGGTGCTTTCCTTTGCTTTGCTCACCGCAGCGAGCTTCTTTCTGTTAAGGGCGACTAATGGGGGAGAAAACGACACGGTTGTTGCAGTCGAGGTGCGCGCTCTATCGGATGTTCATAACGGGCAATTTGAGGCGCTTATGCCAAGTGGTTGCCGTAAGAGAATCGATATGCGCCGTAAGTCAAGTTCCGGATATGTCTCAGGGTTGAAAGCAGGTGATAAATGGATTCTAGTTTTTGTGGAAGATAAGGAACTTGACGGGACTGTTCTGTATCCCCATTCAGCTGAGAAAGTCAAATCAAGTAGACAAGGGGAATGAAGAATGATTGATAGAAAGCAGTTCTTAGGTCTGATGGCGGGGGCTCCTATTTTGATGCGAGCCGGGATGGCAGAAGCCGTGGAGTTGCCGGACGCTCAGAAGCGATTGACGCTCGTGGTCGACACGGTGGTCAGAGATGAAAATGGCAATGAAAAAACGCGAACAAGAAGCAGAGAGACTATTTTCACGCCAGAGAGCAAAACTGTGTCTGCCGACGCTATGGCCGGTGATGTCATAACAATCCAGAGGGAATCAGATGAAACGTTGCCGCTGCTTGCCAAGATTGAGCTCACAGTCGCTTATTATAACGATAAAACAGAAATTGAGATTCGTTCCGGAAAGTACTCGATAGTCCAAATCGATCCGCTTGTGATGTATGCAAACGCTTGGTATGCGCTCATGCAGAAAGATAAATATGTGATGAACTACTTCGCAGAAGGCGAAGCATCATATGAAACGGGGTGGGGGCCAACGCCATACGACGCGGAGAAGGATAAGTGGACGTGCGGATCAGGCATGGGCGCGACGATTACGGACTTCATTAACGATTCAACATATAGCTTTGCTATCGACTGTTATATCGAATAGACATGACGGCATAAAACGAATTGGCCTATAAGCATGTCATTACTTAAGCAAAGCTGAAATCTTGGCATCTAGTGCTCGGGACTGCCCAGCTTGGGGTACAACTCAACGTGAACAATGATGGCCCGCCACATGTTTGGCGGGCCTTTGGTTATTTGACGAAAGGATCGCAGCTATGAGCGAGTACGATTCCCAGCGTCCCCAGGATGCGGGCAACGCCGGCGAGACCCAGCAGCAGCCGCGCGTGCAGGTGGAGTCGACGCCTGCCGATGGCAGTAACATTCCTTACGTGCAGGCCTACGACACGCAGACCGGAAAGCCGCTGGGCAGCCAGCAGGTTGTAAACAAGCACACCGTGGTCAAGACTAAGACCAAAAAGCTGCCGATCTTTATTACGGCGCTCGCCGGCTGTGCATGCGGCGCCCTGCTGGTCATTGCGCTCATTATGAGTGGCACGCTCAACATTGGCAGCGGAAAGAATGCCGTGACGGCGGGTGCTTCGGGTTCATCGACGCAAAAGATTACGATCGACTCCGAGGACACCACGCTGGCCGAGGCCGTCTCTGCCAAGGCGCTGCCCTCCGTGGTTTCCATTACCGCCACTTCGAGCGGCGGCCAGAATGGCTCGCTTTCGCAGTCTGCCGACGAGTCGGACGGCTCGGGCAGCGTCGGTTCGGGCGTTGTGCTCGATACCGAGGGCCACATCCTCACCAACAACCACGTGGTCGATGGCTATGACCAGTACGTGGTGACCATGGACGACGGCACCACCTACGAGGCCGAGTTCGTGGGCAACGATGCTTCGAGCGACCTAGCCGTCATCAAGCTCAAGGATGCTGACGCCTCTAAGCTCACGCCGATCGAGATCGGCGACTCTTCCAAGCTCAACGTGGGCGAGTGGGTCATGGCGATCGGCTCGCCGTTCGGCAACGAGCAGTCTGTCTCCACGGGTATCGTGTCGGCGCTGTATCGCTCCACGGCCATGAGCTCTACCAACGGTAACACCATCTATGCCAACATGATCCAGACCGATGCCGCCATCAACCCGGGCAACTCCGGCGGCGCGCTCGTTAACGACAACGGTGAGCTGGTGGGTATCAACTCGCTCATCGAGAGCTACTCGGGCTCCAGCTCGGGCGTGGGCTTTGCCATTCCCGTTAACTATGCCAAGAACATTGCCGACCAGATCATCGACGGCAAGACGCCGGTTCATCCGTACCTGGGCGCCACGCTTTCGAGCGTCAACGCGCTCAATGCTCGCACTAACAAGCTGAGCACCGATAGCGGCGCGTACGTGGCAAGCGTCGTCGAGGACGGTCCTGCCGCCAAGGCCGGCATCCAAGAGGGCGATGTCATTACCAAGCTGGGCGACGATGAGATTTCGAGCGCCGATGGCCTGATCATCGCGCTGCGCAGCCACGAGGTGGGCGAGAAGGTCGAGATCACGCTCATGCGCGGCAAGGAAGAGAAGAAGGTTACCGTCGAGCTGGGCTCCGACGAGGAGCTGCAGAACCAGCAGCAGGACGACAGCGCGACCGACACCGGCAACGGCGGTATTACCGACGAACAGCTGCGCCAGTACCTGGAGGAGCTGCTGGGCCAGCAGGGCCAGGGTCAAGGCTACGGTCAGGGTTACTAGCGAGCCGTTTCGCACATATCGAGGCCAGGGGGGCTGTCCCATCAACGTGGGACAGCCCTTTTTTCTTATTGATCCGTTGGGGACGGAGGAAAACGGATCATTTGGAACTGACCGGGGCATGGTTTGATCGCGCGATCCACCCCAGTCTGGCGGCTGCCGATTCGGTGCGGTTCGAGACCGCTATTCGGCCTCATTGCGACCGGTGGTACTCTAGTATCCGTTTGAAATCGAGCGAAGGAGTGCCGCTATGGAGCAATCGAGCCTGTTTGGTGACGGCGTGGACATCGATACCGAAACGCCCGCGAGCACGGATACCGCCGTACCGGCCGATGCCCGTGCCCAGGCGGCAGCGCGTGCGGCCGAGCTGCGCCACGAGCTCGATTACCACGCCTATCGCTACTACATGCTCGATGCGCCCGAGATCACGGACGCCGCCTTTGACAAGATGCTCGTTGAGCTGCAGGAAATTGAGGCCACCTACCCCGACCTGGTGACGCCCGACAGCTATACCCAGCGCGTGGGCGGGTACGTGAGCGAGCAGTTTACGCCGGTCACGCATATGGCGCGCATGTATTCCATGGACGATGCCATGGATCTGGACGAACTCGACGCGTGGCTCCAGCGCACCGAGGATGCGCTCGGTGCCGGCAGCGTCACCTATACCTGCGAGCTTAAGATCGACGGCCTGGGCGTGGCGCTTACCTACCAAAACGGCACCTTCGTACGCGCAGCCACACGCGGCGATGGCACCACGGGCGAGGACGTGTCGCTCAACGTCCGTACCATCAAGGATGTGCCCATGCACCTGTCCGAGCCGGCGCTCGCCCACATGGGCGCCGACCGCGAGCGCACCATCGAGGTCCGTGGCGAGGTCTATATGCCCAAGGGCAGCTTTGTGCGCCTGAACGACGAGGCCGATGCCGAGGGGCGCGACCCCTTCGCCAACCCGCGCAACGCTGCCGCCGGCAGCCTGCGCCAAAAGGACCCCAAGGTCACGGCGCGCCGCGATCTCGCTACCTTTATCTATGCCATCGCCGATACCGATCCGCTGCACGTCCACAGCCAGCGCGAGTTCCTCGATTGGCTGCGTAGCGCCGGCTTTAGCGTCAACCCTAACGTGGCTCGCTGTGCCACACCCGCCGAGGTCCACGAGTTCTGTGCCCAGGCGCTCGAACACCGCGGTGACCTGGACTACGACATCGACGGCGTGGTCGTAAAGGTCGACAGCTTCCAGCAGCAGCTCGACCTGGGCTTTACCGCCCGCGCACCGCGCTGGGCCATCGCCTTTAAGTTCCCGCCCGAGGAAAAGCAGACCGTCCTGCGCGAGATTCGCATCCAGGTGGGCCGCACCGGTGTGCTCACACCGGTCGCCGAGTTCGACCCGGTGACGGTTGCCGGCTCCACCATCGCGCGCGCCACGCTGCACAACATCGACGAGATCCGTCGCAAAAACGTGCGCGAGGGCGACACTATCATCGTGCACAAGGCGGGCGACGTGATTCCCGAGGTCGTAGGTCCGGTGCTCGATAAACGCCCGGCCGATTCGGTCGACTGGCACATGCCCGAGGTCTGCCCCGTGTGCGGTAGCCCCGTGGTCCACGAGGATGGCGAGGTTGCCTACCGCTGCGTGTCCATCGACTGTCCCGCACAGCTCAAGGAGCGCCTGCTTCACTGGGTAAGCCGCGGCTGCATGGACGTCGACGGCCTGGGCGACGAGATCGTCGACAAGATGATCGCTGCCGGCCTGATCCACGATGTCGCGGACTTCTACCAGCTCACGGTCGACGACATCGCAGGCCTGGACACAGGGCGCGTGTACGCTAGCTCCAACAGCAAAAAGGGCGTCAAGAAGGGCGACCCCATCCCGGTGGGCCTCAAGACGGCCGAGAAAATCATCGCCGAGCTCAACAAGTCCAAGAGCCAGCCGCTCGGTCGCGTGCTGTTTGCCCTGGGCATCCGCCACGTGGGCAAGAGCGTGGGCGAGGTCATCGCCGAGCGATTCCTGTCGATTGATAAGCTCATCTTGGCGAGTGAAGAGGACATCGCCGAGTGCGAGGGCATCGGTCCCAAGATTGCGGCGAGCGTCAAGCAGTTCCTGGCCGTGCCCGAAAACCTTGCCGTGCTGGAGCGTTTGCGCCAGGCGGGTCTGTCGCTCGAGGTCGACTTGGGCGCCGCGCATGCACAAGCCGCAGCCGACGCGGGCGTGGCGGGCGAGCTCGCCGATGCACAACCGCTCGCGGGTCTGACCTTCGTGCTCACCGGCACGCTCGTCAACCGCACCCGCGACGAGGCAGGCGCGGCGCTCAAGGTGCTCGGCGCCAAGGTTTCGGGCAGTGTTTCAAAGAAGACGAACTATCTGGTCGCCGGCCCCAAGGCGGGTTCCAAGCTCACCAAGGCCGAGCAGTTGGGTGTGCCCGTGCTGGACGAGGATGCGCTCGAGCGGATCTTGGCTACTGGCGAGGTGCCGGAGGCGTAATGGATATCGAGAATCGCAATTGCTCGCAGGCGGAAGGGCGCGCGAGGCATTCCCAAGTGCAGGCAAAAGAGCGCTTAATGATGCGAATTTGCGTTGCCGAGCGCGAGCGCGCGGCGGGTGCATCTCGCGATGCCTTTGAGGCGTTGACCGAGTTTGAGGCGAGGCTCGGTCTAGCCTAGAGAGACCGGCACCGTGATCTGCGTCACGTAGGTTGCTGGGTCGTCGCTGATGATGTCGTCGATGAGGGCGATTTCGCGCGAGGGACCGGCGGGGGACAGGTCGCGCTCGTGCATGTAATCGAGTAAGCGCTCATAGCGCGGGGCCGCCTGACCGTGCGTGCCGCGGAAGCTGACCGTCAGACACCGCGCGGCGGGACGTACTTCGACATCGCCCAGGTAATCGTCCGTGTCATCCAGCAGCAGAAAAACCTCGTCGTAGCCATCAAAGTCGCCGGCGGCAAGGCGTTCGGGCGCGATCCCGACGCCCAAGTTGCCCAGAAAGACAAAGGTCTCGTGCTGACCCTTCTGCAGCTGACGAATCTGCCATTCCAGCGCATATGCGTCGGTAGGGTTGACGCGTTCGCTCAGCACGGCGCAGTGAAGCTCGGGCGCATCGATTGTGCAAATGGTATCGAGCTCGGTGTTTAGGGCATCGTGCAGCAGGGCAAGTCGGTTATCGATCTTGCGCGACACGCGCTCCAGCTCGCTGCGCTTGCGCTCGATGAGCTCCTGCTGCTGAGCCAGCTGCCGCTGCATGAGGTTCACATCGCGCGTTGTCACAAACTCGCGGATTTGTGCGAGCGGCAAGTTGAGAACACGCAGGTGGCTGATGGTGTTGAGGGTGGAGAGCTGCCGCGATCCGTAGTAGCGGTACCCACTCGTCGGATCGACATATGCCGGTTCCAATAGCCCCATCTGTTCGTAATGGCGCAGTGTGCCCACGCTCAAATTGAGCAAGCGCGCCACCTCGCCAATGCGGAGCAGGCCCTCGGTGTGTTCGCTTGGCATGTCGGTCACAGGACCGCTCCTTTCGGTAAAACAGGGGAGAGGCGCTAGGCCTGCGTTGCCCCGCTACGCCATCAGCTTGTCAAAAGTTCCGCGGCGGTTGAGCACGGTAAATGCAATCACGCAGATGGCCGCCGACAGAATCGACCCGCACGGCGAGGCGATACCCATGGGGAACAGCGTGTCGGAATAGGCGTTCGACAGCAGCCATGCGCCGGGTACGCGAATGAGCGCCACGGCCAGCACGTTGTGCGCAAAGCCGATGTAGCTCTTGCCGTATGCAGCGAAAAAGCCGCTAAAGCAAATGTGGATGCCGGCAAAAATCGCGTCGAAAATATAGCTGCGCATATAGCCGGTGCCGGCGGCGACCACCGCGGGGTCCTTGGCAAAAAAGCCGATAAACGCCGGCGCCACCAGCCACATCAGCACCGTGATCAGGCAGCCGTACACCACCGAGATGGTCATGGCATCCTTGAGCACCTGGCGCGCGCGGTCGCCCTTGCCTGCGCCGGCGTTTTGCGCCGTGAGCGCGCTGACGGTAGCGCCCATGGAACTCGGCACGATAAACAAAAAGCTGATCATCTTTTCGACCAAGCCTACGGCGGCGGCATCAACCAGGCCGCGGTGGTTGGCGATGACGGTGATGAACATAAACGCCACCTGGATGCAGCCGTCCTGCACGGCTACGGGCACGCCGATCTTAAGGATGCTGCCGAGCACCTCGGGCTGGGGGCGTAGGTCGCTGCGCTTGAGGTGAATGTGCGTACGGCGGCTCTTGAGCCACACGAGCGCGAGAGCCACGCTCGCCGTCTGCGCGATGACTGTGCCGAGTGCCGCGCCTACGGGGCCGAGCCCCATGTGGCCGATAAACAGAAAGTCGAGCGCGATGTTGATGATGCATGCCACGCCAATCACGTACATGGGCGAGCGCGAATCGCCTAGGCCGCGAAAGATGGCCGAGAGGATGTTGTACGCGGCGATAAAGGGAATGCCGATAAAGCAAATGCGCAGGTAGGCGGCGGTGCCTTCGACCGCCTCGGCCGGCGTGCCAATGAGTGCCACAATCTGCGGGCACAGTGCGAGCAAGGCAGCGGCCAGCACCACCGAGACACCCATAAACAGCGTGATGGTGTTGCCGATGGCGGTCTCGGCGCGGTCGAAGCGGCGCGAACCCACGGCGTGGCCGACGATGACCGTCGTTCCCATGGCCAGGCCCACGAGCGTCACGGTAATGATATAGAGCGTCTGCGCGCCGTTGCCCACGGCGGTGATGCCGGCGGCGCCGCTAAACTGCCCCATCATGTACAGGTCGGCCATGCCGTAGAGCATCTGCAAAAAGTACGAGAGCATATAGGGCAGGGCAAAGACCGCGATGGTCTTAAGGACATTGCCGCGTGTGAGGTCGTGTTCCATGGGCGGGGCTTTCTGGCTTGGTCTGTTTACGTACCAGTGTAGTGAAAACCCTACAACGATTGTAGAGTCAAGGTTTGTGTTGGCGGCGGGGCGAAAAAGTCACGCTCGCGTTCATTTCCAATTGAATACAGGGGCGCGTCCTGTGAGCATGGCGTCTGCACTAGCCTTACAGAAATCGATTTCGGAACACTTGACACCGCTGCACGGCGCGCCATAATACGTGGGTTTGCGAACAACGTTTGATGGGGGATGAACCTGCGTGCGCAATCTCAAGATTTTGTTTTCCTATCTGGGGGCATACCGCCGCGATGCCATGCTCGGCGTGCTCTTTGTGACGGCCGAGACGGCGCTCGAGCTGTTTATCCCGGTCATCATGGCAAATATCATCGACGTGGGCGTGCCCGCGGGCGACATCAACTATATGCTGTTGCAGGGCACGTATATGTTGATATGCGCTGCATTTTCGCTGGTACTTGGCTTTGGCTATGCGCGCACGTCTGCCCGCGTTGCCTCGGGGCTGGGCGCTAACCTGCGCGAGGCGGAGTATCGCAAGATTCAGACGCTCGCCTTTGGCAATCTGGACAACTACGATGCCAGCTCGCTCGTCACGCGCGTGACCACCGATATCACCGTCATCCAAAACGCCATCGGCAACGGCTTTCGCCCCATGGTGCGCGGCCCCGTGACGCTCATCGTCGGCTTGGTCTATGCGCTGGTGCTGTCGCGTCCGCTCGCCACCGTTTTCGCGATCATCCTGCCGGTGCTGGCGATCGTGCTGGGCGTTATCACCTATCGCGTCAGTCCGCTCTACCGCCAGCTGCAGACCTCGATGGACCATCTCAACGGTGTGGTGCAGGAGGACCTCACCGCCGTGCGCGCCGTCAAGGCGTACGTGCGTGCCGAGCACGAGGAGGCCAAGTTCGACGCCGTCAATACCGAGCTCGCGCATACGGCGACCAAGACCTTCGGCAACGCCGTGCTCAACCTGCCGGTGTTTCAGCTGTCGATGTACGTGGCGGCGCTTTCCATTCTGTGGATCGGCGGTCGCATGATCCTTGCCGGCGAGCTCGGCGTGGGCTCGCTCACGGGCTTTATGAGCTATGTGCTGTTGATCATGAACTCGCTCATGATGATCTCCAACGTGTTTTTGCTGCTCACCCGCGCACTTGCCAGCGTGGAGCGCATCTCGCGGGTGCTCGACGAGCGTTCGCTTATCCAGGCACCCGACGCTGCCACTGCCGTGCACGGGGTGGCCGACGGAAGCATCGAGTTTCGCGACGTGTCGTTTAAGTACCGCGCGGATGCTGCCGAGGATGTGCTCGAGCATATTGACCTTTGCATTGAGGCGGGCTCCACGGTGGGCGTGCTCGGCGGCACGGGCTCGGGCAAGAGTTCGCTTGTGCAGCTAATCGCGCGCCTGTACGACGCCACCGAAGGCGCCGTGCTCGTGGGCGGGCGCGATGTGCGCGATTACGACCTGGCCGCCCTGCGCGACGCCGTGGGTATCGTGCTGCAAAAGAACGTACTGTTTACGGGTACCGTGCGCGAGAACCTGCAGTGGGGCAATCCACAGGCGTCGGACAATGAGCTCCTCGCGGCTTGTCGCGCGGCGTGCGTGGATGAGTTCCTCGATCGCATCGGCGGTCTTGACGGCTATCTGGGCCAGGGCGGTGCCGGTGTCTCGGGCGGGCAGAAGCAGCGCCTGTGCATCGCGCGTACGTTGCTCAAGCATCCGCGTGTGCTCATCTTTGACGATTCGACCAGCGCGGTCGATATGGCGACCGACGCCAAGATCCGCGAGCATATCGCTCAGATTCCCAACACGACGGTGATTGTCATTGCACAGCGCATTGCGAGCGTCATGGATGCCGACCGCATTATTGTGTTGGACGACGGCCGTGTCCACGGTGTGGGCACGCACGAGGAGCTGCTGGCGGGCGATAGCATCTACCAGGAGATTTACGCCTCGCAGATGGAATTTGCAGGGAACGCGGACACCGGCGACGGCTGCGACGATGGCTGCGCGAATGATCCGTTTTCCTGCGTTCCCAGCGGATCGCCCTTGGAAGGGGGTGAGCGCCATGCCTAAGACATCCGCTCAGGCCCGTCCCGCCAATCTGGCGCAGACGCTCCGCCGCTTGCTCTCCTACATGGGACACGCCAAGTTCTCGCTGCTCGCAGTGGGTGTGCTTGCCTCTGTTGCGGCCATCGCGAGCCTTGCCGGTACCTACATGGTGCGCCCCATCGTCAACGGTTTGGCAACGGGCGGCGAGGAACTGCTCGCTAAGCAGGTTATCTTTACCGCTGCCATCTACGCCGCGGGCGTGCTCTCGGCTCTGGGCTACTCGCAGATTATGGTGCGCGCGGCCCAGCGCGTGGTCTCCGATATCCGCCGCGACCTGTTTGCGCACATCCAGATGCTGCCGCTGAGCTACTTCGACAGCACGCGCTCGGGCGACATCATGAGCTTTTTCACCAACGATGTCGACACTGTCTCCGAGGCGCTCAACAACAGCTTTGCCAACGTGATTCAGGCGAGCATCCAGGTGGTCGGCACCACGGCCATGCTCATCATCCTCAACTGGCAGCTCACGATTATCACGCTCGTGTGCGACGCGGCCATTGTGCTGTACGCGCGCTACTCGGGCGCGCGCTCTAAGCGCTTCTTTGCCGCCCAGCAGGCATCGCTTGGCGACCTGGACGGATATATCGAAGAGATGGTCTCGGGCCAAAAGGTCATCAAGGTCTTTAATCACGAACAGGCCAATGTGGCTGGTTTTGACGCACGCAACCAAGAGCTGCGCCGCACCGGTGGTGCCGCGCAGGCCTACGCCAACTCGATGGTGCCCATGACCGTGGTGATCGGCTATGCCAACTACGCCATCGTCGCCGTGGCGGGCGGCATGCTCTGCATCAAGGGGCTCGCCGACGTAGGCGCGCTTGCAAGCTACCTGGTCTTTGTACGCCAGGCGGCCATGCCCATCAACCAGTTTACGCAGCTGGGCAACTTTTTGCTCAACGCGCTGGCCGGTGCCGAGCGCCTGTTTGCCGCCATGGACCTTAAGCCCGAGGTGGACGAGGGCTGCGTGGAGCTGGTGCAGACGGGCGACGCCGCGTGGGCATGGAAGATTCCCGAGGGCCAGGGCGTGGGCGCGTACGGGCACCTGCATGATGTGGCTGCCGTTGATGAGTCGGGCCGTGCGGTGGCTGCCGACGGCACCGAGCTCACGTGCGGCTTGGTCCCACTTGCCGGCGACGTGCGCTTCCATGCCGTGGACTTTTCCTACGTGCCAGGCACCCGTGTGCTCACGGATCTCAACCTGTTTGCCAAGCCGGGCCAAAAGATCGCCTTTGTGGGCTCCACAGGCGCAGGTAAGACGACCATCACCAACCTCATCAACCGCTTCTACGAGGTCGATGACGGCGAGATCACGTACGACGGCATCGACGTCAAGCACATTGCCAAGGCTAGCCTGCGCGGGTCGCTCGGCATTGTGCTGCAGGACACGCACCTGTTTAGCGGCACCATTGCGCAGAACATCCGCTTTGGCAAGCTCGACGCGACCGACGAGGAGGTGCGCGCCGCCGCCGAGGCTGCCTGCGCGGATTCGTTTATCCGCCGCCTGCCTAGAGGGTACGATACGCCGGTCACGGCCGACGGCGCCAACCTGTCGCAGGGCCAGCGCCAACTGCTCGCCATCGCGCGCGTGGCCGTGGCCGATCCGCCGGTGCTCATCTTGGACGAGGCCACGAGTTCCATCGACACGCGTACCGAAAAGCTCATCGAGCGCGGTATGGACCGCATCATGCGCGGACGCACCACGTTTATGATCGCGCACCGCCTGTCCACCGTCCGCGACGCCGACGCCATCATGGTCCTCGAGCACGGCCGCATCATCGAGCGCGGCACGCACGAAGAGCTGCTCGCCCAGCACGGCGATTACTGGCAACTGGCGCATGGCTTAAAAGAGTTGGATTAACCTGTTCGAGCACGATGCTTTGACCCCTCCGTGCCCCTCGCCTTGTCTCAAACCATCACAACATTCGGCGTTTTTTGCCAAAAACGGGAAAAGCATCGAATGTTGTGATGGTTTTTCTGCCACTCGATCGGGTGGAATCGCTTTCTTGCGCACGAAGGTGTGCGGACTCGTGGGCAGGGGAATAAGGTTGGTTATCCGACTCCATTGGAGGGCTCATGGACCTGCCGATCGTCCTGTCCCATAAGACTGCCTGGCTGTACCACAACGTGGCGCGCCCGTCCGAGCCGCTCTCGCGAGCAAGCAGCCTATACGATGAGGACTCGCTTGCCAACGAGGCGGAGCCGGCTGCGGACCTGCCCAAATTGGGACTCGATGCCAAGGGGCTGAGGGCTTCAACGGCAGTTGGGATCGTTACCGACTATCTGGTTTCGCTTGGTATTCCACGAGAAGAGCTCGATCGTATCGATACGCTCGTCAACTTCGATTTTGAGCGCTCGACGCCGGCTGGATTTAGGTGCCACGTGTTTGGAGCGCCGGTACCTCCAGACCATCTTATCGAGGTGGCAGAGGGCCTTCTGGTGGTTGATGAGGTCATGTGTTTTGTCCAAGCGGGTTCGTGGATGAGCGAGCCCGAGCAGCTGGAATATGGCTACGAAATCTGCGCCCGATACCATTTGAATCATCTGTCGACAGACGATTATATTGAGATGGGGCAGAGGTATACCGTTGCCGACTTGATTGCCTATTGCAATGAGAACCGATCTCGTCAGGGGGCTATACGCGCGGCCGCCGTGCTCAAGCGCGTGCACGATGGCGCGCGATCGCCCATGGAGACGGCCACCGCAATCATGGTCGTAGCAAAACGTTCCCAGGGAGGGCTGGGATACACCAAGATCGAGCTCAACCATCGGGTCGATGTTCCCAACGAGTTCAAGTATCTCGCTAAGGCCGGGTATTTCGAGATTGACGTATATGCGCCTGCGAGCGGTACGGGAATTGAATACAACGGCTCGGACCATCTTGATAAACAGCGCAGCGCGTCGGATGCGGAGCGTATGACTGTGCTGAGCGCGCTGGGCTTTAAGATGATCGTCCTCACCGGGACTCAGTTTGCCCATCAGCTGCAATTGCACCGGGCGATGAACGCCATCGCGCTTGCGATAGGCCTTAAGTGCGACCGAAGCGAAGCGTTCCAAAAGCGGCAGAACGACCTGCGAGAATTCGTGATTCGGCACTGGGACGGCGGCCTTTAGGGGCGCTTTGGCCCTTCTGCGGGGTGCCGTGGGCAGGCAAACCATCACAACATTCGACGTTTTTTGCCAAAATCGGGAAAAGCATCGAATGTTGTGATGGTCTGTGTTGAGGATGGGCTTGGAAAGTCCGTTTTGCTCGAAGCGACCTGTCCTGTCGTACGGGTGTCGGCGTGATTCTCCCGTGGGGTATTATGTTTTCCGAAGAATAAAACGCCGCGTGAGGAGAGAGCTGCGTGGACGGGCGCGTGCAACATGACGGTTTTGGCCGCGATATCAACTACCTGCGTATTGCCGTTACCGACAAGTGCAATTTCCGCTGCATTTACTGCATGCCGGCCGATGGCGTGTCGCCCCGCGCGCACGACGAGCTGCTCAGCGCCGAGGAAATCGCCCACTTTGTGCGCCTGGTGGCGGGGGAGGGCATTCGCCGCGTGCGCCTGACGGGTGGCGAGCCGCTGGTCAGCCGCCGTATCATTCCGCTCATTCGCGACATCCGCGCGATTCCGCAGATCGAGGACATCTCGCTTACCACCAATGGCGCCCTGCTGCCCAAGCTGGCACCGCAGCTCAAAGATGCCGGCCTTAACCGCGTCAACATCTCGCTCGACACACTCGACCCTACGCTGTTTGGAAAGATCACGCGCCTGGGTCGGCTCGAGCAGACCATGGCTGGCATCGACGCGGCGCTGGCTTGGGGCTTTGAGCCCGTTAAGGTCAACTGCGTTGTGGTGCGCCGGCTCAACCAAGATGTGGCGGCCCTCGCGCGGCTCACGCTCGACCGTCCCATCCACCTGCGCTTTATCGAATACATGCCCATCGGCGACGAGCGCACGAGTTCGCATTGTGCCGTGGATCCGCATGCGCCCGCGCTCAATCCCGAGTTGTGGGACGCGAGCGATACCGTGCCGAGTGACGAGCTGCGGGCGCGCATCAATGCCGGGGCCGCCGCGGCGGGACTGGGCGAGCTCGAGCCACTCGACATCACCGACGCTCCTGCCGGCGCGGGCCCTGCGCGCTACTGGCACTTTCCGGGTGCGGCGGGAACGGTCGGCTTCATCAGCGCCATGTCCAACCATTTTTGCGCGAATTGCAACCGTCTGCGCCTGACGGCCGATGGCAACGTGCGTCCGTGCCTGTTCAGCGATGCCGAGTATTCGGTGCGTGAGGCGCTTCGCCGTGGTGATGATATGCAGGTACTTTCGATTTGGCGCGATGCCGTGGCCCACAAACCGCAGGAACACGCGATAATTGAGGGCACGCAACGATTTATGTCCCAAATCGGAGGATGATCATATGGCCAAGAGCAGGTACGCCGATGCCACCAAGGCCGCTCGCAGGGCCGCGATGTCTGCCCACAAAGTCACGGCTGCGACGAATGCTGGCAGCGCCGACGCGTCCGTGCAGCCGACTGCCAGTGCTGCCACCGAGCTCGTCCGTGACGCCCGTCGCGACGAGCTGACGCACGTGGACGCCAAGGGCGAGGTGCGCATGGTCGACGTGTCCGACAAGGCCGAGACCCATCGCATCGCCATCGCCGAGGGCACCATCCTCATGCACCCCGAGACGCAGGCCATGGTGCTGCAGGACCGCGCCAAAAAGGGCGACGTGCTTGCCTGCGCACGTGTGGCGGGCATTATGGCCATCAAACGCACGAGCGACATCATCCCCATGTGCCATCCGTTGCTCATTACCAAGAGCAAGTGCGACATTGCGCCCATCGCTCCGGCGGGGACGCCGGCCGAGGACATGCCCGAGGGCTGGGCGCCGGCGCGCACGGACGGACAGGTTGGCTTTCACGTACTGGTTACGGCCGGCGTGACGGGCAAGACGGGTATCGAGATGGAGGCCCTGACCGGCGCGAGTGCCGCGTGTCTGACCATCTACGACATGTGCAAGGCCGTCGATCGCGGCATGGAGATCGTCGACGTTCGCCTGTTGCACAAGGAAGGCGGCCGCTCGGGCGTGTGGGATCGTGCCGAACGCCAGGCCGCTACTGTTGAGGCCGTGGGAGCCGCGGGCAATGCACCCGCGGGCACACCCGTCGCCGTTGCGCCCGCAGCTCCGGCACCGGCCGTCCCCGCGATCGCGTTTATCGGCTACCAAAACTCGGGCAAGACCACGCTCGTCGAGAAGGTCATTGCCGAGCTCACTCGCCGCGGCCTGCGCGTGGGTTCGCTCAAGCATCATGGGCATCATGGCTTTGATATCGATGTGCCCGCTAAGGATACGTGGCGCCATCACCAGGCCGGATCCAAGCACGTGGGACTCATCTGCGCCACGCGCTGGGCGGAGTACGCCGATACGCGCGAGGAGGACGAGATGCCCGCGCGCGAGCTGCTGTCGCGCTACAACGATGTCGACGTGGTGATCATCGAGGGCTACAAGACCGAGGGCTTCGACAACATCGTGGTCGCGCGCTCCGGTGTCGACCGTCTGCGCGGCAAGAGCTCGCTCGACCTGGTCGACGGTCACACGCTGGCCCTTGCCTGCAACGAAGCCCTGGCACGTCAGGCCTTCGACGCCGGCTTTGCGACCCGAGCCATCAACATCAACGACGCCCGAGCCATCTGCGACCTCATCCAAGACCACCTCGGTAGATCTTAGGGACATGCCTTACAATCTACCAAGTAGTTCATGACGGGCGAGAAACGGAGAGAAGGGGCTTGATGCGTCCTTAATGCTTCATGCGGATAGATTGATTTGGCAGACAGTGGCGAATGCCCGCCGTCCACATTCGTATGAAACAAGGAGTCTCCATGCTCGCCTCTCTTTTCTCAAAACCTCAATCATCGCTGTCCACGCAGGCTAAACGCCTGGTGGCCATGCGCTTTCTCATTTACACCGGTTTTCAGACCAGCTACTTTATCGGCGTCATCGGAACGCTCACCTATGCGGACGGCGCTTCGGTCGTCGCGACATCGCTGGCCGTCCTGTTTATGAATGTATTCGTGATCTTGGGATCCTTTGCGGGTGGCGCGGTGCTCGACGCCTGGGGCCCGCGCCACCATTTCTTGCTGAGCATCATCAGCACGCTGGTAACCGGCACGGCGATCCTCGTTTTTGGCAGCGCGACTGGCATCGTCCTGCTCGGCGCGGTGCTCCTGGGCTTTGTGATGGGGTTCGCCCAGCCCATCGCCACATCCTATCCGGCCTACCTCACCGACGACCCCGTCGAGCTTAAAGACACCAACTCCGTCATCGCCATGTTTTCAAACGTGAGTATCATTGTTGGCCCCACACTGGGCGGCTTTGTCGCGGCGGCTGCATCGTCACGCGCGGTGTTTGTGCTCATGATGATCTTCACCGTACTGGCGCTCGTCGCCGGTTGGGGCTTTAGGCCGCAGACCAGCCATGTCGCCGGGGATGCGGATGCCGATTCGGCAGAGGAAGGGGAGCGTGCGGGACAAAGCTCCAACCCCAGCACGTCCGCCCGCGCCACCTTCGCGACCAGCATCAAGACAGTCTTTACCAACAGCGTCCTCGCCCTACTGTTCTGCATCATCTTTCTTTCGAACTTCGGCTATGGCGCCTTTGACCCGCTGGAGTCGTTCTTCTACCGCGATGTTCTGCACGTCGGTGTCGAATGGATGGGCTGGCTCTCGTCGGCCAGCGGTGTGGGCGCGGTGCTGGGCGCCGTGGCCGCGCTCCGCTTGCCGCCGCACCTGGTCAACCTTAAGACGTTGCTTGTAGCGCTCATGTCCGTGGGTCTGGGAAGCCTGCTCTACGTGGGAACACCGTACGTGGGCGTAGCCCTCGTCGGCCAGATTGTCCTGGGCGTGGCCTGGGGCGTCGTCAACCCGCTCCACAACACGATCGTGCAAACGACGGCTCCGCTCGAGCAGCTCGGTCGCGTCAACTCGGTCATGGGCTTTGGCAACATGTTCGCCGGCGTGGCCCCGCTGGCGATTGCTCCGTGGCTGGCGGCGACGTTTGGCGTGCAGCAGACGCTCATCGGAGCAGGCATGGTCGTGACGGCAGTCCCCGCGGCGTTGCTGCTGTTTGGGCGCCGGCATTTTGATCGTGCCGCAAGGCAGTAAAGACCATCACAACATTCGATGAAAATCGCGATTTTGCCGAAAAACATCGAATGTTGTGATGGTTTGGCCCACAAACGCCACTTCCCCCACAAAGGGGGCCAGGCACCTTTGTGGTGGTTTTTGCTTTGACGGGCCGCGCCTGTGCCTTGGTATACCATGTACGCCGTTTGCGAATACACCCCACACCGCCGCACAACTCAGAAAGGCCCCCATGGACGCCACCTTCAGCCACATCAAAGCCGTGTTCTGCGATATCGACGGTACGCTGCTCACGAGCCGGCACACGGTGTCCCCGCGCACCGTGGCGGCGATCCGCGCCCTGCGCGAGTGCGGCGTGCTCTTTGGCCTGTGCACCGGGCGCGACGCCCACGCGACCGAGGCCATGTACGAGCTCTGGGGCATCGAAGGCTTGGTGGACGTGCTCGTGGGCTGCGGTGGTGCCGAGGTCATCGACCGCGCGCACGACATCAACGAGCTGAGCTATCCGCTGTCGGGCGAGACCATCGCGCGCATCTGCAAGCACATGGCGGACCTTCCGGCAACGCCCGTCTGCCCCCGAGACGGCGTGTTCTACGTGCCCGAGAGCAACGCGTGCGTCGAGCACCTGTCGCGCGTCGACGGCGTGCCCTACCAGGTGGTCGATTTTGCCGAGTTTTTGCGCGAGCCACAGCCCAAGGTGATGTTTACCATGGCGCCTGAGGTAATGCCGCGGGTGATTGAGCGGGCGTCGACGTTTGCCGATAACACCGTTAAGGCGGCGGCTCTGCAGACCACGCAGCGGCTCTACGAGTTCATGGATCCGCGCGTGTCCAAGACGCGCGGCCTGGTGCGCGTGGCAGAGCTCAACGGCATGGAGCTCCAGAACATCTGCGTGTTTGGCGATGCCGATAACGACACCTGCATGGTGGCTGACGCCGGCGTGGGTGTGGCCATGGCAAATGGCAGCGATGCCACTCGCTCCGCCGCCGATTTTGTAACCGCGAGCAACGACGAAGACGGCATCGCGATCTTTATCCAGGAGCACCTGCTGTAGCACCGGGGAAGAACCACCACAATAGGTGGCAGGCATCTTTGTGGTGGCCTCAGGCGATTTGGGCGAATTGCTACCTAGAATCTGCACGAAAATTCAAATAGTTGTCTGAACATCATGCTTCTAACCACCGGTGGGTTAAAGATATTCTCATCAGTTTGGTAGGATATTCCTTCCGGTTAATGACCTACCGCTCACGGTCGATTTTCGACCGTTCACAGGATGTTTGCTCTTGAGCAAAAGGTTGTGCAAATAAATAAAATGCTATTAAAAAACTGATAACTAACTTAATTACCGGTAGAAACAAAAAATAGATAGCGAATAAACGAAGGAAAATCTGAGTAAATGTCAAGAGAATTAAGAACTTGCACAAAAATGTCGGTTTTGCTGCTCAGATGTTTAAACAATCGTTATAATTGCATCACTTAGCGAGCGCAATTACAGATTGCGCAGATACGTTTGATAGGGAAAGAGCAAGATCGCGGTCTCTTGGGGAGGAGACATCGATGAAAGCGAATTCAGACAAATCTAAGCAGAGTAAAAAAGCGACGCGCCGTGTACTGGCAGGCGTTTTGTGCGGAGCCTCCGTTTTGAGCCTGGTACTGTCGCTCGTCATGCCCCCGATCTCGCAGGCCATTGCCAACGATGCCCAGGCAGCTCCTACCGAGGAAACTGTGATGGGGGGGGGTTCTTCAAGTGAGTCTACTGATGTAGAAAACACTACTAACGGGGATGCCGAAAACCAGAATAGTGATGATGCCGAGGATGACGCGAGCGAGGATACCGTCGACGCAGACTCGGCTGCTGATGGTGCGGAAGCCAAGGGTGCGGATGACGGTGCTAACGGCGAGGGCGCAATCTCACTTGCTGCAGAGAATGAACCGACTCATGAAATTAGCAGCGGGACAGATCTGAAGTCAAAGCTCCTTAACAAGGATCTACGCGATGGAAACGGTGCTGCTACTTTTAAGCTAACTGCCGATATTGAGTGCGACGATGAGATTCGGCTTGAAGGGGCAAACACCAAGATCACCTTGGACTTAAATGGCTTCAAGATTAAGCACGATAGTAGTGCCAGTCCGTTGTTCGATGTTGCAGATTATGCGACGCTTACGGTCATGGATTCCGGGAAAGTACCGGAGAAAGTTGCCGACGGCCAGCAGCTGCAAGATAAGGACGAGCACCTGACACCTGAAAATTATGGCAAGACGGCAATAATGTCTTATGACGGTAATGAAGTTCCGGAAGATCTTACCTATTACGTAACCGAATCGGCTGCAAGTGGTGTAGGTACCACTGAGAAGATCAAAGAGTACAAGGCGACTATTAAGGGTGCAATTGTTGGAGTCACCAAGAACTCCAAGATGAGGCTCATTAACGTTTACCAACATGGCACGTTTAACCTCGAAAGTGGCGCTATTACGCAGAAAAAGGACTGCAACGTCGGCAACCTCATCTATGCCGAGAACGGCTCTGCCGTCAATATGAGCGGCGGATACGTTTGCGGCGCTTCCGGCTCGGGTGACGGCGCGGGCATTATGGTATCCAACGAGAAAGGCGACGTCTCGACCCTTAAACTGACTGGCGGCGTCATTGCCGGCAACAGCGCTAATAGGGGCGGTGGTGTGTATGCCCGTTATTCCGAGGTTGCCATAACTAATGGCATAATCTCCGGTAATAGCACACTCGGCGCGGGACTCGGTGGCGGCATTATGGCCGAGGGCGGCATCGTGACCGTTTCTGATGGCTATATCACGAATAATAGAATGGCTAAGTTCTGCGGCCACGATGGCTGGGGTGACCATGGCGGTGCTGGGCTTGCTGCCAATAACGGCGCCCATGTCACCATTTCCGGCGGCCAGATTACTGGCAACTATTCCGAGGAAGCCGGTGGCGGCGTTTACGTTACCGATGTGGATCGAAATGAGGAGTCTTCTCGTTCTGGAATGGCGTGGCTGAATATCACGGGAGGAATTATTGCCTCTAATGTGAGCAACCGATCCGAGGGTGCCGGCATTCGTGTGGGCCAGATGGTTGACGCGATGATTAACGGAACTACGAGCAGCAAGGTCTACATTACGAATAACCATTGCATGTCTCGCTTTGACTGGGGCGGCGGCGGCATCTTTGTCCAGGGAAACTCGAATGCGGGTAAGGAATATACTGCTGGTAGATTATTTGTATACAACTCGTACATTAGCAGCAATACCGCCGGTGGCTATGGTGGTGGCGTTGCAGTCTGCCCGACGGGCAAGACGCTGGTGACGAACACTGACGGCACTGCAATCTTTGGCAATATATCTGCTGGCGTTGAGCACAATGCTGCTGGCGATGAGCACAATGCCAACGGTTACGATCCGGCAACTAACAGTGGTAATGAAGGCAAGCCCCATCTTTCAAGTGGCGGTAGCGAAAAGAATCAAGATCAAGATGCATACAACTCGGAGAAGTTCCGCGAGAACGGCCATGCCGATTTCTTCCTTGCGGCAAAGGATGGCCATAAGGAACCGCTTGCGGCAATAATCGGCAAGATGCTCGGCGGCGGAGACGCCAAGTATTCGGGAAGCAAAGAGCTCAAAGAAGCTATAAAAATTCCTGCCGATGGCGGCGTGCAGATTTATCGGAGTATCGGATTGACTTCGGATGTTCATGTTGGCGACGCTGAAGCAAATAATGCACAGGCGGCTGCTACAACCTTCATCACGGGCAACTATTCCTGGGACCATGGCGGCGGCATCATGTCGAACGGCGACCTGTACCTAGGCGTGCCTGCGGATACGTACGTCTACCCAAGCCTTAAGCTAAAGGCGTCAAAGGCGCTGAAAAATAAGCAAACCGAAAAAGAAGAAATGCTCACAAAAGATCAGTTTTCTTTCGCGGTTTATCGCAAGGATTCGGATACTGCGACGGCGCCTTCTTGGAAAAATGACTCTTTCAGCGATGGTGACTGCACCTTAGTCGGGTCTGCCAAGAATGACGCTGAAGGTAACATCACGTTTGACCTTGGTGAACAGTTCGTAGATAAGACTGTTGTGGCTAACAAGATTACATACTACTTGGTCGAACAGACCGGTGGAGACTCTGACATTGAGTACGACCACACTGTGTACGAGATCGAGGTGCAGCTCACGGACAACGAAACTTTGCTCATGAATGTGCCGAAGAAGGATGATTCAAGTCAGAACGTTCCGCTTTACGTCCATAACTATACGATTACAAGCGTGAGTGCGACCAGGCGCTCCGGAGGTTCAACAAAAGCGCTGGGCATTATGGAAAGAGACGGCGAAGGCTATTATTCGATTATCGACTCCAACGCGGAAAAGACCTTCACCAACAAGTACACTCCGTACACCTCCAGCGGCTCCTGGACTCCTAAGGCGACTAAGGTCGTTAAGGGTGGCGAGATGAAGGAGTTTACGCTCGAGTTTGCGAATAACCCGGACTTCAACAACGCTCAGACGGTTAAGACTTGGGTCGATGGCGACAAGTCCCAGACGCTTTCGTTCTTAAATGCGTCTGGTGAGGGGATTAAGTACTCGCTCTCTGATATCACGAAGAATCCCTTCACTGCCGGTGATCCTACGGGCCGTGGCGCTTCCAAGACCTTTACGTACTACGTGTGCGAGAAGAATGAAAGTTCGATTTTCTCGCATTACAAGTTCGATCAGTCGGTCTATAAGCTTGACGTAACGATGACGGATCAGAAAGATGGCACGATCGCTGCCACGAATGTGACCTACACCCAGACCAAGGACGCTGACGGCAACCCCATCGACGAAGCCGTTCAAACTCCGGTGAAATACAACGACGGATCCGATACTTCTAAGCCGACCTCCATCCCCACCTTCATCAACACCTACTCCACCTCTTTGCCCCTTTCTGGTATGTCGGGCGTCACTCTGACGTACCTTGCCGGCGCGGCGATGCTTTGCGTCGCTGCGGCCTGGATGCACGTTCGTCGCAAGGCGAGCGCGAAGGGAGGTGAGCGTCGTGAATAAGAAAGTTTGCTCCTTCCCGATCTTGTTTGCGCTGCTTGCCCTCCTGATCGGCATCTGCGCGGTTGTGTTCCCCGCATCCGCGCAGGCCGCGCCGAGTACGACCGGATCCATCACGGTGGGCGGTACCGTGGCGCGCAGCTACAACGCCTACCAGATCTTTAGCGCCAACGTCATCGATGACGACAACGATGCCAAAATCGCCACCGACCTTGTCTGGGCAAGCGACGCCGTGCGCGACGCCGTGCTGCCTGTGCTGCATAGCGCTGGTATGCCCAATTCCCAGACCACCGCGCAGGAAGCTGCCGAGCGGCTCAACACCGATTCCCACCTTACGAGCGCGCTGAGCGCACAGCTCGCTCGTTCCCTCCGGAGCTCTGGCGCCGTGTCCGTGGCCCTCAACGCGGGCACGGCGGCCGAGCTGCCCTGTGGCTACTGGCTCATCGTCGCCGACGACGACGCCATCTCCCAGAACGAGGCCGGCACCGCGCCGGTCATGGTTCTGGTCGGCGGCAGCGCCGTCACCGTCAAGCCCAAGGCCGCCACTCCCAAGGTGGCCAAGCATGTGCTGGAGGACAGCACCGCCGCCTGGGGCAAGGCCGCCGACGCCACGGTCGGCGACGACCTGTACTGGCGCCTCTCGGCCACGATTCCCGCGGGTCTTGCCGCCTACGACACCTACGCGGTGCAGTTCGTCGACACCATGAGCGCGGGGCTCGACCCCTCCAAGGTGGCCGCGAGCATGCGCGTATACGTGGCGGCGGGCGCGGACGGCGGCTTCGACGCCGTCTCGACCGGTAAGGACGGCCGCGTCGGCACCGAGCCCGCGAAGGGCTGGACCGACATCACGGCCCAGTGCGCCACCAAGGTAGCGGCCGACGGCAAGACCTTCACCGTGCGCACCGGCGACCTGGTCGCCGCGCTCGGCGGGGCCGACGCCTTTACCGCGGGCGCCCGCGTGATCGCCGTGTACAACGCGCCGCTCAACAGCGCGTGCAACCACGGCATCGCGAAGGGCAACCCCAACGAGGTTTACCTGCGCTACCCGCGCTCTCCTCTTGCCGACCAGTCCGGCGACGCCGGCTTCACCCGCACGCCGAGCGACGACGCGTGCGCCTACACCTGGGATCTCGCACTCACCAAGCGCGGCAGCGACGGCGACAAGCCACTGCCCGGGGCGGTCCTGAGCATCGCCGACGACCGCGGTCGCACGCTTGCGGCCGACGGCACGTGGGATGCGCAAGGCAAGGTCACCGTCACCACGGGCGAGGACGGCCGCGTGACCGTCTCGGGCGTGGACTCGGGCAAGCTGGAGGTCCGCGAGCTCAAGGCGCCCAAGGGCTACACCGCCTTTGAGGGCACGCGCTGCGTGACGGTCAAGGCCGAGGGCCTGGACGTCGACCAGGTGGCCGCCGCCAAGCCCAAACTCACCATCACGGCCGAGTCGCCCCTGCGCGCCGACAGCGCGGACGGGTCGACGGGCAGCCTGGAGGCGTCGCTCATCAACACGCCCACCGTCACACCCCCTAGCATTACCACCGGAGGCTTTATGCCCTCGACTGGCGATATGGCAATGTACGCCGCGGCCGCCGCAGCGGTCGCGGGAGCCGCGCTCATCGTGGTCGCGCTCCTGGTCAAGCGGGGAGGTGGCAGTCATAAAGAGTAGCTGGCAGCCCCACAGAGAGCGGGGCGAGACGTAGCGAAGTAGATGCTAAGACACAGACAGATGATGACCGATCAAATGGGAATCAAGCAGAAAGCAGAGGAAAAGAAGATGAGCATGAGCAAGAACATCGCACGCCTGGCAGTAACCGCCGGCCTCACAGCAGCGCTGAGCTTCGGCGGAGTCATGGCCCCGGTGACCATGGCGTTTGCTGCTGAGGGCGGCTCAACTGTGACGTTCAGTGATTCCGATTACGCCAAGTCGTCTACCTACAAGGGCATTCAGATCTTCAAGGCTAAGGTGACTACGACTAACGGAACCACGACGGTGAGCGGCATCGAGTGGGCCGGCGCCGATACGACTGAGCAGCAAGCGATCCAGCAGGCTGTTGTTAATGCAATTCGAACTATAAAAAGCGATTACAGCAGCACGAACGCTCAGGATGCAGCCGACTATCTGAGTGCAAATGCCCACGTCTCGGGGACGTCCGAGCAAGTCAAAAACGATAATGTACTGAGTCTGATTGCTGCCAATCTTGAAAAGAACACTACGCTTACTTGGAAGAAAACGTCGGAAAACAGTGCCCAGCTTACTGATCTCTCTGCTGGTTACTGGCTGTTCCTCACCAATACGTCTGGTGAGCCTGACGGAAAGTCTACCGACGCATTTACGGCTCCTGTGTATGCTGTGATTGACGGCACCAGCGCAACAACCATTAAGCCTAAGAAGAGCGTCCCCACGGTCGAGAAGAAGATCCTCGATGATGCTGACGCTGCGAAGGCGACGGATATCAAGAGCTCACAAGCATGGAAAGACGTTGCTGACTCCCAGATCGGCCAGGAGGTGAACTACAAGCTCACCGGCAAGATTGCCAGCAACTACGCCACCTTTGACGCGTATGCTTACAAATTCACCGATAATCTTTCGACGGGTCTGGATTATGTCGATAACTCAGTCGAGGTGTACGCCCTGAACAACAACACCTACACTAAGATTAGCTCGACTTCCTATTCGGTTAGCTTCCAGAATCAGAAACTTACCGTTGACTTTCCTGTTGACAACAACGGTAACAAGGGTTTGAAGTCTGCCATTGCTGACGGTACTGGCACCCTCAGCATTGATGAGAACACCGAGATCGTTGTCTTCTACAAAGCCAAGCTTAACAAGAACGCTGTTATCGGCAACAACACCACAGAGCACACCGTGGGTGGCAACCCCAACACCGTTAAGCTTGAGTACTCTAACAACCCGTATGGCAATGACACAGGCGAGACGATCGAGGACACCGTCGCCGACTTCGCCTTCAAGCTCAACCTCAACAAGGTCGATCAGGGCACCGAGAAGGGCCTTGCGGGCGCCGTCTTCACCATCCAGTCCGCTGATGCGAACACTCAAGACCAGTATATCGCCTCGAAGGACGACCCCACCGCGGGCGTCGTCGCGGGCCAGCTCGTGACCGTTGCCGACGACAACGACCTGCCTGGCTACGTGAAGTTCACGTCCGACAAAGACGGCAAGATCCCCGTCTCCGGCCTCGATGCCGGCTCCTACAGGGTGACTGAGGTCCAGACCCCCGACGGCCCCTACACCAAGGCCAACCCCTTCACCTTCACCATTACCCCGACGTATGACGATGCGACCATGAAGGTGAAGGATCTTAAGGCGGAGGTTTCCGCGGCCGACAAGGTCCGCACCGACATCGCCTTCGGCACGCTTGACGGCAAGGCCGGCGACAATGTTCTTCATGGTCAAGATGGCACCGGCACCAACGCCGCTGCCGGCGAGGTCACCATCAACATCGGCAACACCAAGTCCGTGGGCCTCCCGCTGACCGGTCTTAACGGTGTGACCTTCACTTGGATCGCTGGTGGCGCGGTGCTGTGCATCGGTGTGGCGCACCTCATCCGCAGCCGTAAGCAGGCTGAGGAGTCCGAGCAGGAGTAACGCTCGCTCACCCATCCCTTTGGCAGGTGGGATGTGATGGCCATGAGACTTGCGGACACTTTTCTCGTCCATCCACGTTCTTGCTTTGCCATTCTCTTTTCGGGGCAGACTCCGCACTGGAGTCAGCCCCGTTTTTTTGGGATAACGCAGCCAGCCTCCACCGTCCGATGCGGGTACGTTCGTCATCGCGTTTCTTGACTCGTATGAGGTTCGGATTAAGGTCCGTAGGCGCACGCGCGGTGCGGACGGTGGACGGCATTTGCGCCGCAAGCGCAAATAAGAATGCCCGGGGGTCGGATCCCGGGCATTTAACAAAAACTGAAAACTAGGTCGCCCGCGCTCTCGTACACTTACGCGGGGTGCGTCGTTTCCTATTGACATTGTATCCCGAATCGCCCCGCCGATCCGGGACATTTTGAAAACTCAAATGTAGGCTTAGGCACGAACGGTATCTCTTTAATTCCGAAAATTATGTATAATTCCAATACAAACTGGAATCGAACGAAAACAATGGAAATGAACGAAGCGTTAATCTACTTACAAGAAGCACTAGGCCTCTCCGCCAAGACCAAAACTTGGCCTGGATCCGCACGCTTGCCGCTGCATCTGCGGGCGATTGAAGTCCGCGCTGTTGACGCAAACGGTTTTTCGTTTTTGCTTGCAAGTTTGCCTACTGGCGTCGGGCTTCCCGAGGCTAAGAGGGTCTATAGTCAGCTAGCCTTGCGTGCGGAGACTCCTGTTGTCGTTTCGTTTCCTGATGCCGATGCACGTCAGCGCAAAGCATTGGTCGCACAAGGGATTCCGTTTGTTTGCCCCGGCAGACAGGCTTTTCTTCCATTTATGGGCACGGCCTGCACGGAGAGGGGCGGTGCCCGGTTTCGCAATCACGCGACCAAGATGTCACCCAACGCACAGGCTGCCGCAATCTGGGGAGCAGCCCAGGAGCCATATCGCCCCCATGACCTTTGTCGTGCGCTTGGGATCTCGGCAAGCCGCGCGAGTGAGGCCATAACCGAGCTTGTTGACAGGGGACTCGCGAGGCGCGAGCGTTGCGAGCGACGTGTCGTCGTGTTCCCTGTTGCCGTTGATCTTTTGCTCAGCGAGCACATGGCAGAGCTCTCCTCGCCTGTCTCGAAGGTCTTTTTTGCAAGGAAGACGCCGCAGATCGACTATCTTGTTGACGCCGGGGAGACGGCGCTCGCCGCGCGTTCGATGCTCGCTGCACCGGGCATGGAACAAAAGGCCGTCTTAAGAAGTGCATGGCGTCAACTGAGCGACCTCGAAGTCGCAGACGGGGAGTTGCCGGATAACGAAACGGCGATGATTCAAGTGTGGCGCTATGCACCCGTGTTTGCCGGCTCCTCCCGTGTCGACGACATTTCGCTTGCGCTATCTTTGGCGGCAATCGACGATGAGCGAATTCAGCTCGAAGTCGATCGCATGTTTGGAAAGGAATATCCATGGCAAGAAGCGCTGTAGAGGGTCTCCAAGAATTTCAGCAGCATATGCAAGAAGCTGCAGGATCGTATGCTCTTATCGGCGGCACGGCATGCGACATTTTGCTCGCGGAGGCGGGACTTCCGTTTAGGATGACTCACGATTTTGATGTGGTAATCGTCGCCGATGACCGGTTGCCTCAGACGGCAGAAGCTATATGGACTTTGGTGCGTGATGGCGGTTACCGCTGCGGCTGGGGCGAAGGCAAAGGCTCATGTTTTTATCGGTTTACAGAGCCCAAGAGGCCGGGTTACCCCCATATGATCGAACTCTTCGCGAAGTGCCCCGACTTTCTAAAGGGTCGTGAGGGGATTGATGTGGCGCCAATTCACGTTGGTGAAAACATAAGCAGTCTTTCGGCAATTTTGTTGGACGATGCTTACTACAGCTTGTTCCTTCAGGGAATTCGGACCGTAGACGGCGTTTCGGTCCTGGGTACGGAATACATTGTCCCGTTCAAAGCGAAGGCGTATCTCGACCTAAAAGCCAGAAGGGAAGCGGGGGAGAACGTTGATTCGAAGAAGGTAAAAAAGCATAAACGCGATGCGCTGAGGCTTGCTCAGTTGCTTGGCGAGTCGGAAGGTGTAGACCTGGGCGAAGAACTGAAGGACGATATGCTTGCGTTTGTTAAAGATTGCGAGGTGGGCGACGTCAATCTGAAACAGATCGGGGTTGCGGGCGTAACGATGGCGCAGTTGCTCGAGACGATGAAAGCAACATATGGCTTGATTGGTTGAGTGGGGTTACGTGGCCCGAACGGTGCAGTCTAGCGGCGTTGTCTGGCGCGGAAGCTCGCTAATCGGCTATTATTTGTTTAGACAACCTGAGCTGTAAGGAGTGACCGGCGATGGTGCAGGGCGCCAAACATATGAAGAGCAATAACGCCGCGGACAACGGCGGCTCAAGCCCTCAGCCCAAACCTCAACCAAAGCCCAAGCGCCGCCGCAAGCGGCTGCCGCGTTGGGCCGACCGGCTCATCACCATCGTCATCATCCTTATTGGCGTGGGTCTCATGACCTGGCCGTGGATCCTGGACCGGCTCGAGGCCTCGGGCGTGTTCAACCAGATCAGCACGGTGTCCAGCACCGTGGACGCGCTTTCGGAAGAGGAGCGCGAGCGCATCCTGCTACAGGCGCGCTCCTATAACGAGCAACTGGCGGGCGAAGCCACCGAGCTTCCCGCCGACCAGATCGAGCCCTACGCCCAGCAGCTCATCTTTGACCGCGACCCCATGATGAGCTGGGTCGAGATCCCCTCCATCGACGTGAGCATGCCCATCTACCACGGCACGAGCGAGGAGGTCCTTATGGCGGGCGTCGGCCACCTGGAGGGCACGAGCCTGCCGGTGGGCGGTACCTCGACGCATTGCGTGCTTACCGCGCACTCGGGCATGCGCAACCTGAGCATGTTCGACGACATCCACTCGCTGGAGCCGGGCGACCTGGTGCTGCTGCACACCATGAACAAGACGCTCGCCTACAAGATGGCGGACTCCGAGGTGGTGCTTCCCGAGGAGATGGAGTCGCTGACCATCGAGCCCGGCGCCGACAAGGTGACGCTCGTCACCTGTACGCCCTACGGCGTGAACGACCATCGCCTGCTGGTGCATTGCGTGCGCACCAAGTACAGCAAGAAGGATGTCGACAAGCAAAAGTCGCTGGCCGGCCGCCACTGGGGCAAGCGCGAGTTTGCCATGCTCATCGTGGTCGTGGCCATTGTGCTGTTGCTGCTGGACATCGTGATCCACGCGGTCCGCAAGCGCCGCAAGGCCAAGGCCTCGGCATAAGGCTCGCCCAAAACCACCACGTAGGTGCCTGTCCCCTTTGTGGTGGTTGGCTCCAGCTGGGCAATCGAGGTATCCAAACCGTCCCAACATTCAATGAAAATCGCGATTTTGCTGAAAAACGCCGAATGTTGGGACGGTTTTGCTGCAGAACCGCCGGGCCGTGCCCGCCGCCCTCGTTACGTTTTCGCTGCATTTGGGTAAAGCACCTGCTCCAAGCGGCCTTGCCTTGTATACTGGAACGGTTTAACTGTTATGCGGAAGGGAGCGCCTATGGCACTCAGCGAGAAAGACGTGCGCGGCATTGCCGAGTACGCAAAGATCGCACTGACCGATGACGAGCTCGCCCAGATGACGTCCTACCTGAACGATGCCGTCCAGATGCTCGAGCCCGTCTTGCAATATGACTTGCCCGACGTGGAGCCCACGTTCCATCCCATCGGAAGCCTTTCCAATGTGATGGGCGATGACCTGCGCGAGCCCGAGTGCGACCTGCCGCTCGACGTGGCGCTCGAAAACGCCGGCAGCGCGCGCGACCGCTACTTCCGCGTGCCGTCCATTTTGGGAGAGGGGGAGAGCGAGTAATGAAGCTCAATCTCGATCGATTCACGGCCGCGCAGCTGGCCGAGCACGTTGCCGCCGGCGATTTCTCTGCTACCGAGGTCGCGCAGGCCTCGCTCGAGGCCATCGAGGCGCGCGAGGGCGGGGTCCAGGCATTTCTGCAGGTGGCGCCCGAGCTCGCGCTTGAGGCTGCTGCCAAAATCGACGCCCGCCGCGCCGCTGGCGAGGCTCTGCCCCCGCTCGCGGGCGTGCCGCTGGCCATCAAGGACAACATGAACCTTGTGGGTACGCGCACCACCTGCGCTTCCCGTATGCTCGAGGAATACCAGAGCGTCTACACCGCCACCTGCGTCCAGCGCATGCTCGACGCCGGCTGCCTGCCCATGGGCAAGGCCAACATGGACGAGTTTGCCTTTGGCAGCTCCACCGAGTCCTCGGCCTTCCATCGCACTAACAACCCCTGGGATACCGAGCGCGTGCCCGGTGGCTCCTCGGGCGGCTCCGCTGCCGCCGTCGCCGCGGGCGAGGTCGCGCTCTCGCTGGGCTCGGACACCGGCGGTTCCATTCGCCAGCCGGCGAGCCTGTGCGGCGTGGTGGGCTTTAAGCCCACGTACGGCGCCGTGAGCCGTTACGGCGTGGTTGCCTTTGGCTCGTCGCTCGATCAGGTGGGACCCTTCGGCCGCACGGTCGAGGATGTTGCGTTGGCCATGAACGCGCTTACCGGTGCGGGCCACGATCCGTACGATTGCACCAGCCAGGATTGCGCTGTCGACTTTACCGAGCATCTCAACGACAGCATCGAGGGCAAGCGCGTGGGCATTATCCCTGCATTTATGGAGGCCGAGGGTCTGACGCCCGAGGTCAAGGCCGCTGTTCAGCGCGCCGCCCAGGAGCTGCAGAACCAGGGCGCCGAGCTGGTCGAGGTCGACCTGCCGCACCTGGATGCCGCCATCGCCGCCTATTACGTCATCGGCCCGGCCGAGGCGTTTTCCAACCTGGCCCGCTTCGACGGCATTCGCTACGGCTATCAGGAGGAGGGCTGCGCCAACCTGTCCGATCAGAGCTCGCTGTCGCGCGCCCACGGCTTTGGCGCCGAGGCCAAGCGCCGTCAGATGCTCGGCGCCTACCTGCTGAGCTCGGGCGTGTACGACAAGTATTACTATGCTGCGCAAAAGGCCCGCACGCTCATCACGCAGGACTACGACGCCGCGTATGCCAAGGTGGACACCATCCTGATGCCCGCCTCGCCGCGCACGGCCTTTAAGTTTGGCGAGATCAGCGACCCCACGCAGATGTACCTCTCCGACCTGTACACCATTTCGCTCAACATCTGCGGCAACGGTGGCATCTCGGTGCCACTGGGCCTGGGCGAGGACAGCAAGCTGCCCGTTTCTGCCCAGCTGGTGGGGCCCGCCTTTAAGGACCGTCAGCTGCTCACATTTGCCCGCGCCCTGGAGCGCGGCTTTGCCGATGCCGCCACGGGCGCGCCCGCGCTTTCCGTCGCGCCCGATTTTGCCGGGAAGGGAGGCGAGCTGTAATGAAGGAGCTATCCGAGGTCCTGCAGGATTGGGAGGCCGTGATCGGCCTGGAAATCCATACCGAGCTCACCGCACTCGATACCAAGATGTTCTGCAACTGCAAGCTCAGCCACGATGACGAACCCAACGCCAACGTGTGCCCGGTATGCCTGGGCCTGCCCGGTGCGCTGCCGGTGCCCAACAAGCGCGCCATCGAGAGCATCGTCAAGGCCGGTCTCGCCACCAACTGCGAGATCCAGCGCCACTCGATGTTCTACCGCAAGCACTACTTCTATCCCGATATGGCCAAGAACTTCCAGACCACGCAGGGCCCGGTCGCCTTTGCCATGTACGGTCACCTGGACCTGGACGTGACCGGTCGCGGTGCCGCCGAGCGCCCCGACTGCGCGTTTGGCGAGGCCGAGGCCCAGAGCCTGGCGAGCGCCTCGGCCAATGCCGAGGGCCTGTCCACGTCCATGACGTCGACCATGCGCGAAGGCAATCAGCGCGCCGGCCACCTGGCCAGCTATGACGCGTCCAACCTGCAGATGCCCGAGCGTCGCGAGGACGGTTCCTACACGGTGCCCATCCGCATCCTGCGCATCCACATGGAGGAGGACGCCGCCAAGATGGTGCACGTGGGCGGTGCCGAGGGTCGCATTACCGCCGCTGCCGAGTCGCTCGTCGACTACAACCGCTGCGGCACGCCGCTGATTGAGCTCGTCACCGAGCCCGATCTGCGCACGCCCGAGGAAGCGCGCCTGTTTATGGAGAAGCTCCGTCGCATCTTTGTGACGCTGGGCATTTCGGACTGCTCCATGGAGAAGGGTTCCATGCGCTGCGACGGCAACGTGTCGCTGCGCCGCCGCGGCGAGACCAAGCTGGGCACCAAGACCGAGCTCAAGAACCTCAACTCGTTTAAGAGCCTGCACGACGGCCTTGCCTACGAGATTTGCCGTCAGGCCGAGGTGCTCGAGGAGGGCGGAATCATCTATCAGGAGACCCGCCACTGGGAGCCCAGCCGTAAGCGCACCGTGGTTATGCGTGTGAAGGAGACGGCCGACGACTATCGCCTGTTCCCCGATCCCGATCTGGCGCCGTTCGATCTGGACGACGAGTTCATCGACCGCTGCCGTGGCGAGATTCCCGAGCTGCCCGATGCCAAGCGCGCCCGTTTTGAGACCGACTTTGGTATTAAGGCGGCCGATGCCGAGCAGATCGCGGGCGACCCCGAGTTTGCCGAGTTCTTTGAGGCTGCCGCTGCCGGTATGGCTGGCAAGGAGGCCCAGACGGTCGCAAACCTGCTGGTCAACGAGATGATCGCCTACCTTAAGAGCGCAGGCGTGTCGCTCGCCGAGTCCGGCATCGCGCCGGCTCAGGTAGCAGCGCTGGCCAAGCTGCTGGTGACCGATGCCATCAGCTCCAACCAGGCGCACGAGGTCTTTGAGGCCATGGCCCAGACCGGTGACGACCCCAACAAGATCGTCGACGAGCGTGGTATGCGTCAGGTGAGCGATGCCGGTGCGTTGCAGCCGATCGTGGACGAGGTGCTGGCTAACTGTGCCGATCAGGCGCAGCAGTATCGTGACGGCAACCAGAAGGTTATCGGCTTTTTGGTGGGCCAGTGCATGAAGGCGAGCCGCGGCAAGGGCAACCCGAAGCTCTTCAACGAGTTGCTGAGAACGTCGCTCTCGTAAGCGGGAACCCGGGAGCCCCGGCAGGGCGGGTGCTTCCTCAAAATTTCAAACAGTCCTGCGCAAGACGAAGGCCACATTAAGTGGCCTTCTTTGCGTGCGGAACTC
>CAJMNK010000010.1 GCA_905214905.1 uncultured bacterium
AGCGACAACTTGTCATTCAAAGAGGACGGCATGACCAGAAGGTCTATGCCGCCCTCTTTTCATGCCAATTTGTTCGCTCTGGCGACCGCTCGCTGACATTTCCAAGACATCGGCGTTGCCAAAACATCGGCGTTGGCGTGGCTGGTAAATAGCTCCACTCATTGGGGACGTACTTAAATGAGTACCCGCCGCATGAGAGTGGATAATCTCCCGTTTTTGGTTTGTGTTTCGGGCCAAAGTGGGAGATTATCCACTCTCGTGAGGTAAGCGTCCGAAAATCCACGCTCGTTTGCTGCCCCCTTTGCGCCAGTTTCTGTCGAGTCGGTGCTTCTTGCGGGTTGCCCGTATAATGGTTTGCGTATGAGCCGCAACCAAGGAGTTCCAGTTTATGGACCAGAGCCTTTTTAAATTCGACCTGATCGCCGAGGATCCGACCACACATGCGCGTGCCGGCGTGCTGCACACCCCGCACGGCGACATCGAGACACCGATCTTCATGCCCGTGGGCACCAAGGCAAACGTCAAGGGTATTCCTACCGAGACCGTCAAACAGCTCGGCGCCCAGATCGTGCTTGCCAACACCTATCACCTGTCCATGCGTCCCGGCGAGGACACCATTGCCGAGCTGGGCGGACTGCACAAGTTTATGAACTGGCGCGGCCCCATCCTCACCGACTCGGGTGGTTTCCAGGTGTTCAGCCACAACGACGCGGTCAAGCTCACCGACGAGGGCGTGCGCTTTATCGTCAACGACTACGACGGCCGCCACGTGTTCTGGACACCCGAGGACAACATGGAAATCGCCATGAAACTCGGCTCCGACATCTGCATGCAGCTCGACCAGTGCCCGGGCTATCCCGCCACGCGCGCCTACGTTGAGCGCGCCGTTGAGCTGTCGAGTATGTGGGCCGAGCGCTGCTATAAGGCGCATACCCGCGATGACCAGGCGCTCTTTGGCATTGTTCAGGGCGGCATGCACCTGGATCTGCGCCTGCGTTCGCTGCGCCATCTGGAGGAGTGCGGCGACTTCCCGGGCTATGGTATCGGCGGCTACTCGGTGGGCGAGGATCACGAGACCATGTTCGAGACCCTGGCGCCGCTCGTTAGCGAGTACATGCCCAAGCATAAGCCGCGCTACCTGATGGGTGTCGGCAACCCCACCACGCTCGTACGCGGCGTGGGCGTGGGCATCGACATGTTCGACTGTGTGCTGCCGACGCGCACCGGTCGCATGGGTACGGCGTTCTCCAGTGAAGGTCGCCTTAACTTCCGTAACGCGCGCTTTGCGCACGACGATGGCCCCATCGATCCCACCTGCACCTGCCCGGTGTGCACGGGCGGCTACAGCCGCGCGCTCATTCGCCACATGGTCACGCAGAAGGAGATGCTCGGCGGCATTTTGCTTTCGATGCACAATATCTACTACCTGCTCAACCTTATGCAGCGTGCCCGCCAGGCCATTATCGAGGGCCGCTATGGCGCATTCGTGAGCGATTGGATGAATAGCCCTGCCGCGGTGGATTACTAAGGGCGACAGACACGCTTGCAGAGCGTGGGCAACGGCAATGGTCGAGCGCCAGCCGGTCGTCACATTCGCTGACACCGGCTGCGCGACCGCTGACCGATAGCTTGCAAGTGCTTGATGCATCGTGGGTACCATACCGAATAGTTGATGTTCGGGCGGGTGTTTGGCGCATGGCGTCGACCCCGCTCGCTTTTCTTTTTCTCGATAGGAGTACCCATGATTAAGAACGAGAATGTCGAGGGCGAGTCCGCCTACGACGAGACGTACCGCCGCGGCCCCGTGGTCATGCGCGGCCCCATGATTCCTAAGGACAACACCTATGCCAATCTGCTGGCGCCTGAGGAGTCGACCGATTGGTTGCATGCTGATCCGTGGCGCGTGCTGCGCATCCAGGCAGAGTTTGTCGATGGTTTTGGCGCGCTTGCCGAGCTTGGTCCTGCGGTGACCATCTTCGGTAGCGCCCGCACGCCCAAGACCGATCCGCTCTACAAGGCGGCGCGCACGGTCGGTCGCAAGATTGCCCAGCGCGGCGTGGCGGTTATCACCGGTGGCGGCCCCGGCATCATGGAAGCGGCCAACAGGGGAGCGGCGAGTGTCAACGGCAAGTCAGTTGGCCTGGGTATCGAGCTTCCGCACGAGCACGGGCTCAACAAATACGTGAACCTGGGCATGGACTTCCGTTACTTCTTTGTGCGCAAGACCATGTTCGTCAAATACAGCTCGGGCGCCATCGTGTTCCCCGGCGGCTTTGGCACGCTCGACGAGATGTTCGAGGTGCTCACGCTGGTGCAGACGCACAAGGTCAAGCGCATGCCACTCGTTTTGTTGGGCACCGAGTACTGGCAGGGCCTGTTCGACTGGCTCAACGGCCCGGTGATGGATGCCGGCATGATCAGCCCACTCGATCCAGACCTCGTCCACATCACCGACGACCTCAACGAGGCCGTCGACATCGCCCTGAGCGGGCTGATGTAGGGCGAGCGTGCCTGTTGTTGTAGTAATGAGAACGGCAGATTGATGTTATTTAACATCAATCTGCCATCTAAACTGGGTATACTGATGCAAAAGACGAGGGCGAGGAGGTCGCGTATGTCTACTGCAACGGTTAAGCCTACGACGGTTCGCATCGAAGAGGGGCTCAAGGAACAGGCGACTGAGTTCTTGGATACGGTCGGTCTGAGTCTCAATTCGTATCTCAACCTTGCTGTTCGGCAGCTGGTAAATCAACGAAAGATTCCATTTGAGATCGTAGGAAGGGCGGAGGTGCCCAACGAGGCAACGAGGCGTGCCATGGTGATCGCCGAAGCTCATGAGTTGGGGATTCTGCCGGACGACAGCCCGTCATTCAATAACGCTGATGAGCTTATATCATTCCTCGATGAGGACTAGCGATGTTTGAGATTAAGGTCGAGGCTCAGTTTAAGGCGGATTACAAACGGACGATGCGCATCCATCCGCAGCTAAAAACCGAGTTTAAGGCGGCGGTCGCAGAGCTTGCGGCTCACGGCTCGCTTCCCGCGGAATATGGTGCCCACGAGCTTTCAAACCCGGGCGGCAACTACAACGGCCACATCGATTTCCATCTATCCGATGGCTTGGTCGATGTGGTCGTTCTCTACTTGCCGCATAAGACTAATCCTGTGATCCGGCTGGTCAGAATGGGCTCGCATGAGGAACTATTCCAGGGCCCGCAGGGCTGATTGCCGATTTCTAAGTTGCGGTGGAATAGGGATTGATTTGCGGCTGATAAGCCAAAAACAGTCCCTATTCCACCGCAAGTGGTATGGGTGGCCCTAATTGGCAGGTTGGTAGCGGGGGCAGTAACTGATGGCGATGGCGTCGACGCCTACGTGGGTGGCGATGGTGCAGCCGATGGGGCCGGTGCCGGCGTCCACGTAGTCCTGGCCTGCTAGCGCTTGGTTGACGAGCTCTTGCTCCTCGGCGGCGCCGGTCGTGAGCACGCGAACGTTTGAGCCTGGGTGCTCGGTCAAAAACTCGAGGCAGTCAGCCATGGTGTTGGCGACGATGCGCTTGGCACCGCGGCCCTTCTTGATGGCCTTGATCTCGCCCGATTTCCACTCCGGCGAAACGGCCAGGCGAATGTTGAGCATTTGGGTGAGCTGGCCGGCGAGTTTAGGTGCGCGGCCGTTCTTGACCAGGTTCTCGAGCGTGCGGGGAATCAGCAGCAGGTGGGCGTCGGGCAGCGTCGCGCGGATCTGCGCCTCGGTTTCGTCCAGGTTGCGACCGTCCTCGCGCATGGCGAGCGCATACTCCACCAGCAGGCCTTCGGCGCCCGAGCCGGTGCGCGAATCGATGCAGCGCACGTCGAGCTCGTGGGTCTCGGCCACCAGGTTGGCGTTGGCATAGCAGGCGGACCACTCGCTGCACAGCGAGATAAAGATGGCGCTGTCGTGGCCGTCGGCGAGCACGCGGTCAAAGAGCGCCTTGAACTCGCCGGCGCTCGGCTGCGAGGTGTGCGGCAGCTGCTCGGAGCCGGCCATGCGGGCGACGTACTCCTCGGCGGTAATCTGCACCTGGTCGAGCAGGTCCTCGCCCTCGATAATCACATGCAGCGGAATCACGTAAATGCCGAGCTCTTGGGCGCGGGCGGGGGAGATGTCCGACGTGGAGTCGGTTATGATGGCAAAAGACATAATTGCACCTTTCGTTGGGGCGTTTGCGCGCCGCCTTCTGAGAGCAAAGTGCGACAAGTATAGTGGAGTTGCTCTACATTGCTAGGTTCAATTGTTGAATAGTCAACAGTTTGAAGTGGTGGTGTGGAAATCATCAACTGGGGAAGAGGGATGCCGATGGAGGCACTGGAGATATGCAGGCGGCCGATTGTGCTGTTCGATTTTGACGGCACGGTGGCCGATACGGGTCGGGCGGTGATGACCTCGACGCGCAGGACGCTGGCTGCGCGCGGGTTTTCGGAGGCGCAGATGGGTGACCTGCGCCGCATGATCGGGCCGCCCCTGTGGAAGAGCTTCCACGACTTTTACGGCTTTTCCCGCGAGGAGTCGCTTGTGGTGGCCGATGAGTACCGCGCCTTTTTTGATGAGCTGGGACCGGGGGAGTACCCCGTGTTCGATGGGATTCCCGAGCTGCTGGATGGGTTGGCCGCCCAGGGCAAGCGTATGGCCGTGGCGACGTCGCGCATGGAGGCAAAGTGCATCGATATGGTGCGTGAGCTGGGGCTTTGCCAGTTCGAAGCCGTGGTTGGCATGAATTCGCCGCAGGGGCGCGAGACCAAGGCAGATTCGGTCCGCGATGCGCTGGCGGCGCTCGGTGCGACGGCCGACGAGGCCGTGATGATCGGCGACCGCTTTAACGATGTGGAGGGCGCGCACGCGATGGGTGTGCCGTGTATCGGCATCTATTCGGGCGCGGCGGCGCCGGGGGAGCACGAGGCCGCGGGTGCCGATGCGGTGGTGCACTCGGTGGCCGAGCTTGCTAAACTTTTCGCTATATAAGTATGTGATGTGAGGGGCGGGCACGCTGCCGCTCATTGGTAAGGAGGTCGTCCATGAATCAGGTGGAGCAGAGCGTCGCTGAGTATGTCGATGAGGTCTGGGAAGATGTCGTCGCCGATATCAAGCAGCTGGTGAGTTATCCGTCCGTGGCAGTTTCTGCCGATGCAGAGCCCAGCGCGCCGTTTGGCCGCCCGGTCCGTGACGCGCTCGATTGCGCGCTCGGCATTGCGCAAAAGCTCGGCTACCAGACGAGCGACGACGAGGGCTATGTGGGCATTGCCGATATCCCGGGCCGCGGTGACAAGCAGCTCGCGACCATTTGCCATGTGGACGTGGTGCCCGCCGGCCCCGGCTGGAACACCGACCCGTTTGCGATGGAGCGTCGCGAGGGCTGGCTGCTCGGCCGCGGCGTTATCGACGACAAGGGTCCTGCCGTGCTGTCGCTCTACGCCGGCGCCTATCTGCTCAAGCACGGTATTACCCCGCGCTACACCTTCCGCGCGCTGCTGGGCTGCGATGAGGAAGTGGGCATGTCCGACGTTCACCATTATCTGGAGAACCACGCGAACCCCGACTTTCTGTTTACGCCCGATGCCGAGTTCCCGGTCTGCAATGCCGAGAAGGGCCAGTTTGGGGCGACGTTTGTGAGCTCCAAGATCGACGGCGGGCGCATTGTGTCCTGGAGCGGTGCCGAGGCGAGCAACGCCATTCCGTCGCAGTCTATCTGCGAGCTTGCGATTGCCGTCGATGAGCTGCCGGCGCCCGTTGAGAACGCCGACCGCCTGGAGATTACGACGCTCGATAACGGCCATGCGCAGATTTTCGCCCACGGCATTGGCGGTCATGCCTCGATGCCCGAGGGAACGGTCAATGCCGTCGGCCTGATCGTGGCGTATCTGCGCGAGGCCGAGGACGCGTTTGGTGCCCGTGACGAGCGCCTGCTGACGCCTGCCGAGCACGAGTTCGTCAAGTTCTTGGCCTTTGTGCACGCGGATGCCTATGGTCGTGGCCTGGGAATCGATGCGACGAGCCCGGCGTTTGGCCCGCTCACGTGCAACCCCGGCGTCATCCGCGTGGTGGATGGCCACATTGAGCAGGTCATTGACGTGCGTTTCCCCGACAGCACGAGCGCCGATACCATCCGCGAGCAGCTCGAGCCACTTGTGGGCCGCTTTGGCGTGACGTATCGCGTGGATCGCGCAAAGGTGCCGTTCTCGGTCTCTGCCGACGACCCGGCCGTGAAGGCGCTGATTGACACCTATAACGAGTTTACGGGTAAGCATGCCGAACCCTTCGCCATGGGCGGTGGCACGTACGCACGCAACTTTGCCCGCGCCGTCTCGTTTGGCCCCGAGGAGACCGGCCTGGAGCTGCCCGCATGGGGCGGCCAGATGCACGGCCCCAACGAGTGCGCCAATGAAGAGCAGCTCAAGCAGGCGCTCAAGATTTATATCGTGGCAATCCTGCGCTTGAACGAGCTGGAGCTTTAAGGTTTCGCGGTTTCCCAATCTAAGTTGCGGTGGAATAGTTCCTAGAATGGGCCATTTGATGGCCAAGCAGGAACTATTTCACCGCAACTTTGTTTTTATTGGTGTAAAAGGCGGGTCATGCTTGTCGGCGGGATTGTTATTCGTTTGTAAAGCCCTGCCGCGCTTGCGGTAAGGGTCTATCAATAGCCCGTAAGAAACCGCAGTTGGCGCGGGCGCTGCCCGATCGGGGCCGTATCTTTCCAAACAGCAAAGCGGGCAGGGTGCCCGCGAGTTGCATGTATGAAAGGAAGATCATGCTCGATCAGGCTTATTCTCGTCGTCAGTTCCTCGGCCTCGCTGGTGGCCTTGCCAGCATCGTCGGACTCGGTCTCGTTGGTTGCGGCGGCGCAGGTGCATCCGACGCCGCCGACAAGGGTAGCGCCGCTGCTGCCGAGTCCGTCTCCGGCGAGGTGACCTACGACGGCGCCTCCTCGTTCCAGGCTCTCGTCGAGGCCGCTGCCGAGAAGTTCATGGATGCCAGCCCCGACGTCTCCGTCTCCGGTTCGGGCAACGGTTCGGGCAAGGGCCTGACCGCTGTTGCCGCCGGCACCGTTACCATCGGTAACTCCGACGTCTTCGCCGAGACCAAGCTCGAGGCCGATCAGGTCAAGAACCTCGTCGACCACGAGGTCGCCGTCGTGGGCATGGGCCCCGTCGTCTCCAAGAACGTCACGGTCAACGACCTATCCCTCGAGCAGCTCAAGGGCATCTTCTCCGGCCAGATCACCAACTGGAAGGAGGTCGGCGGCGACGACGCTACCATCGTCGTCCTCAACCGCAAGGCAGGCTCCGGTACCCGCGCCACCTTCGAGGCCGCCGTCTTTGGCGACGAGGCCGTCGACTTTAAGGGCGCCGCCGAGCTCGATAAGTCCGGCGATGTCCAGACTCAGATGGGCAGCACCGACAACGCCATCTCGTACCTCGACTTCTCGCACTTCGACGACTCCAAGTTCAACGCCATCAAGGTCGAGGGTGTCGAGCCCAAGAGCGCAAACGTCACCGACGATTCCTTCAAGATTTGGGCTACCGAGCACATGTACTGCGCGAAGGACGCCGACGAGGCCACCAAGGCCTTCCTGGAGTTCATGCTTTCCGACGACGTCCAGGGCAAGCTCGTCGAGGAGCAGGGCTTTATCCCCGTCTCTGCCATGAAGGTCGTCAAGGACGCCAGCGGCAAGGTCTCTGCTAAATAAGTAACCGCCCCGGAAAGGTTTGCAATGGCAAAACAGCTGCCAAAGCGCGACCTTGAGAACGTGGGCCTGGGCGTCACGGGTGCGTGCGTAGCGCTCGTGACGCTTGTCGTTGCCGCGCTCATCTTTATGGTCGCCCAAAAGGGCCTCTCGGCTTTTGTCAAGGACGGCGTCTCGGTCGTCGAGTTCTTTGCCGGCACCAAGTGGGACCTGGCCAACACTGCCGAAAACGGCCTGCCCTACACCGGCGCTCTGCCCCTGATCGTCACCTCGTTTGCGGTCATGGTGCTCTCCACGCTTATCGCGCTGCCCATCGCCATCGGCTCTGCCATCTTTGCGGTCGAGATCCAGCCTAAGTTTGGTTCCAAGATCTTTCAGCCGCTTATTGAGCTTTTGACCGGCATTCCCTCGGTCGTCTTTGGCCTGATCGGTTTTCACGTGGTCGTCGGCCTTATGAAGAGCGTTTTCCATGTGAGCACGGGCCTGGGCATCCTGCCCGGCGCCATCGTGCTGGCCGTCATGATTCTGCCGACGATGACCACGCTTTCGGTCGATGGCCTGCGCGCCGTGCCCGACAGTTACCGTCAGGGCTCGCTCGCGCTGGGCTACACCCGCTGGCAGACCATCTGGCACGTGGTGCTCAAGTCCGCCATGCCGTCGCTCATGACCGCAGTCATCCTTGGCATGACCCGCGCCTTTGGCGAAACGCTCGCCGTGCGCATGGTTATCGGCGGCATCGAAGCCATGCCGGCATCGCTGCTGTCGCCAGCGTCGACCATCACCACCACGCTCACCACGTCCATGGCGGTCTATGCCGAGGGCTCGGACCAGGACGATGTCCTGTGGGCGCTCGGCCTGCTGCTGATGGGTATGAGCCTCATCTTTATCCTGATCATCCATCTCATTGGCCGCAAGGGGGCGAAGACTCGTGGCTAGCACGCGCATCCATATCGACGAGGCGAGACTCGGGCGTGTCCAAAAGCAGGACCGCATCGCCACGGGCGTGCTGACGGCGATCGTCGCCATCGTCATGCTCGTCGTCGTCTCCATGGTGGCCTATATCCTGTTCGAGGGTATCTCGACGCTGTTCCAGCCGGGCTTTCTCACGCAGCCCTCGCGCGCCAACGGAACCCAGGGCGGCGTACTCTATCAGCTGTTCGACTCGTTCTATCTGCTGCTGATCACCTTAGGTATCTCGGTGCCCATCAGCCTGGGCGGAGCGGTCTTCCTGGTCGAGTACGCGCCGGACGGACCCATCCGCGACATCGCCTCCACCGCCATCGAAACGCTGTCCTCGCTGCCTTCCATCGTCGTGGGCATGTTCGGCTTTCTGGTGTTTTCGGTGCAGCTGGGCTGGAAGTACTCCATCATCTCCGGCGCCGTCGCGCTCACCATGTTCAACATCCCCATCCTGGTGCGCGTGATTCAGCAGGCGCTCGAGGACGTGCCGCAGGCCCAGCGCGATGCGTGCCTGGCTATGGGCCTCACCCGCTGGGAGGCCACGCTGCACATCCTGATCCCCGAGGCCATGCCCGCCATCGTGACCGGTATCGTGCTTTCGGCCGGCCGCGTGTTTGGCGAGGCCGCGGCGCTGCTCTTTACCTCGGGCATGAGCTCGCCGGTTCGCCTGAACTTCTTGAGCTTTAACCTGTCGAGTCCCACCTGCGCTTGGAACGTGTTCCGCCCCGGCGAGTCGCTCGCCGTTCATATCTACAAGATCTATGGCGAGGGCAGTCCCGAGGCCCAGCAGATCGTTTGGGGCACCGCGGCGCTGCTGATGATTTGCGTGCTGCTGTTTAACATAATCGCCCGTATCGTGGGCAAGCAACTGGCAAGGAAGATGACGGCTGAATGAGCGAGATGAATGCAACGCCCGCAACCGAAGCGGCATCGTCTGCGACCCAGGACTTCCTGTCGAGCGTGGGGGAGAGTGAGAAGCGCGTGCGTGTGAGCGGCAAGGCCGTGAGCGACGAGGTCGTGCTCTCCACCAAGGACGTCAACGTGTACTATGGCGACCACCATGCGCTGCACGACACGTCGCTCGACTTTCACAAGGGCGAGATCACGGCGCTCATCGGGCCTTCGGGCTGCGGCAAGTCGACCTTTTTGCGCAGCCTCAACCTTATGAATCGCGAGATTCGGGGCTGCCGCGTGGAGGGCGAGATCAACTACCGCGGGCGCAACGTGAACACCAAGACCGAGAACACCTACGAGCTGCGCCGGTCCATTGGCATGGTGTTCCAGCAGCCAAACCCGTTCCGCAAGTCCATTCGCGACAACATCACGTTTGCGCCCGAGCGCCACGGCATCACCGACCGCGACGAGCTCGATCGCATGGTCGAGGAAAGCCTGCGCGGCGCGGCGCTGTGGGACGAGGTCAAGGACAAGCTCGACAAGAGCGCCTACGCGCTTTCGGGCGGCCAGCAGCAGCGTCTGTGCATCGCGCGCACGCTGGCGCTCGACCCCGACGTGATTTTGTTTGACGAGCCCTGCTCGGCGCTCGACCCCATCTCGACGCTGGCGATAGAGGACCTGATGTCGTCGATCGTGGCCGACCGCGCCATCGTCATCGTGACGCACAACATGGAGCAGGCGTCGCGTGTGTCCAACCGCACGGCGTTCTTCTACATGGGCGATATGGTCGAGTACGACGAGACCGATGAGATTTTCCAACGGCCCAAGGATAAGCGGCTGAATGATTACCTCACCGGCATGTTCTCCTAGTCCGGGACATGCTTGAGGCCCGCGGCGGCCACGGTCGCCACGGGACTGATTGGAGAGGCGGGTCATCTCTTGCGGGAGATGGTCCGCCTTTTTGTGTCGTGTGCGCCCCGCCTTTTCGCTGCTATCATGGACAACGTTGAATTTCTACGAAGGAGCAGGGCATATGGCGATTCTTTTGGGATGCGATTCCATCAGCCTAGAGTTTCCCACCAAGCATATTTTCGATAGCGTGACGCTCGGCGTGGGCGAGGGCGACCGCATTGGCATTGTCGGTAAAAACGGCGACGGCAAGTCGACGCTGCTGAGCGTGCTCGCCGGCACGCTGGAGCCCGATGACGGACGCGTGACGCATCGCCGCGGCACGACGATCGGATTGCTCGGCCAAAAGGACCAGCTTGTCGACACCGATACTGTGCATCATGCCGTCGTGGGCGACGCGCCCGAGTATGAGTGGGCGTCGAGCCCGCGTACGCGTCAGATCCTGGCCGGCCTTATTAGCGACGTGCCCTGGGAGGGCACGGTGGGCGAGCTTTCGGGCGGTCAGCGCCGTCGCGTGGACCTTGCGCGCCTGCTGATTGGCGACTACGACGTGCTCATGCTCGACGAGCCCACCAACCACCTGGACATGCGCACCATCAACTGGCTCGCGCGTCACTTAAAGGCCCGCTGGCAGCGCGGTCAGGGCGCCATGCTCGTGGTCACGCATGACCGCTGGTTCTTGGACGAGGTCTGCACCAGCATGTGGGAGGTCCACGACGGCCAAGTCGACCCCTTCGAGGGCGGCTACTCGGCCTACATCCTGCAGCGCGTGGAGCGCGACCGTATGGCCGCGGTTACCGAGGAACGCCGTCGCAACATGGCGCGCAAGGAGCTCGCGTGGCTGAGCCGTGGCGCCCAGGCCCGTTCCACCAAGCCCAAGTTTCGCGTGGAGGCCGCCCGCGAGCTCATCGCCGACGTGCCGCCCGTGCGCGACGAGCTGGAGCTCAAGCGTCTTGCCGTGAGCCGCCTAGGCAAGCAGGTTATCGACGTGATCGACGTGGACGCCGGCTATGCGGATGCCGACGGCGCGCCCAAGCAGGTGCTCTCCGATGTGACCTGGCTTATCGGCGCGGGCGACCGCTATGGTCTGCTGGGTGAGAACGGTGCCGGCAAGTCGACCTTGCTCGACGTGATCCAGGGCAAGATCGCGCCCCTGTGCGGCCGCGTGAAGATCGGCCAGACGGTGCGCTTTGGCGTGCTGTCGCAGCAGCTCGAGGAGCTCGAGCCCTACATGGGTGACACGATCCGCGAGGTTCTGAGCAATTATAAGAAGTATTACGTCATCGACGGCAAGGAGACCTCGCCCGAGAAGCTTTGCGAGCGCCTGGGCTTTACGACGCAGCAGCTCTGGAGCCGCATCGGCGATCTTTCGGGCGGCCAGCGCCGTCGCCTGTCGCTGCTGCTGACGATCCTGGACGAGCCCAACGTGCTTATCCTGGACGAGCCGGGCAACGACTTGGATACCGACATGCTGGCGATTGTCGAGGACCTGCTCGACGGCTGGCCGGGCACGCTGATCCTGGTGACGCACGACCGCTTCTTGATGGAGCGCGTGACCGACCAGCAGTGGGCGCTGCTTGACGGTCATCTGACGCATATGCCCGGCGGCGTCGACCAGTACCTGCGCCTGTGCAATGCCACGGCCGAGGGCGAGCCCGTGGGTGCGCCGAGTGCCAAGACCGGCACGTTCGACACCGGCGCCGCAGCGGTTGCGGCCGAAAAGCCCAAGACGAGCGGGCAGCCCAACGGTCTTTCCAACGCCGAGCGCCAGAAGCTCCGCCGCGAGGTGAGCTCGCTCGAGCGCAAGATGGAGACGCAGCGCGCTCGCGTGGAGGAGGCCGAGGCCGCCATGGCCCAGGTCGATCCCACCAACTACACAGCGCTGGGCGAGCAGCAGGCAAAGATCGACGAGGCCCATGCCGCCATGGACGAGCTGGAGATGGCGTGGCTCGAGGCGAGCGAAAAGCTCGAGGGCGAGGAGTAAACGAGGATGATCAAAGCCGCGTTTTTCGATATCGACGGCACGCTGCTGAGCTTTAGGACCCATCGGATTCCGGCGTCGGCGCAGCAGGTGCTCGACAGCTTTCACGAGCGGGGGATCGCGTGCGTGATCGCCACGGGCCGTCCGACCTACCAGATGCCGGACTGGCTGTTCGACTTGGGCTGGGATGCGTACATTACGCTCTCGGGCCAGCACTGTTTTGATGCCGAGGGCGTCTACCGTAGCTGCCCGATTGACCCGGACGACGTTGCGGTGATTGTGGACCAGGTGGCCGAGGGGTGCTACGACTCGCTGTGCATGCAGGGCGAGAACTCGTTTGTGAATCGCCTGTCCGAGCGCGTGGTGGCGGCCGGCAGCAACGCGGGAATCGTCTATCACGAGGAGCCGTTTGACCACGCCTTTGACGCGCCGGTCTACCAGTTTTGCGCGTTTGTGGACCCGGCCGACGAGCATATCGTGGCCGACGCGGTGTCGCATTCGCTCACTACCCGCTGGTGCGACCTGTTCTGCGACATTATCCCCGCCAACGGCGGCAAGGACTTGGGCGTGGCGGCGACGCTGGAGCGCCTGGGTGTCGACGCGAGCGAGGCGATCGCCTTTGGCGACGGCGAGAACGACCTGTCGATGTTTTCTGCCGTGGGCACGAGTGTGGCCATGGGTAACGCGCAGGAGACCGTGAAGGCCGCAGCGACCTACGTGACGACCGCCGTGGACGACGACGGGATCTTCAACGCCGCCAAGCACTTTGGGCTGGTGTAGCTGCGGATTCGGCACTTGGTGACGTTCCGTTTCTGCCGGCAGTTGGGGACACTCCTTGCGAGTGTGTCATCGCTCCGCCCCTGTGCTGCACATTTTGTGAAACGCGGTTAACTTTTCAAACAATGTAGTAAGACATGGGCAACTTTTGCGGTAAAGTAAATCAGGCAAAAGTATCCAAAGGCTAACTAGAAGCCATCGCGAAAGGCGGCCCATGGCCCTACGTGAATCTGGAGAAGACTATCTCGAATCGATCTACGTTCTGTCGCAGCGCCAAGACACGGTGCGCTCAATCGACGTCTCTGAATACCTGGGTGTGACCAAGGCGAGCGTCTCTAAAGCCATGGCGACGCTGGAGAACAACGGCTATGTCGAAATGGGTAAACGCGACGTTCATCTGACGGAGCGTGGCCTGGAGGTCGCTCGCCAAATGTGGGAGCGCCATTGCTTTTTTGTTGGGCTGCTCGAGGACGCAGGCGTTTCGGAAGAGGTTGCCTCACAAGAGGGGTGTCACATGGAGCACTGCCTGAGCGAGGAAAGCTTTGAGAAGCTAAGGGCAATGCTGGGCCGGGACGGCACATCGGCCCCAACAATGACCGACTAACGTTCCCCCAGTAGCGCGCCGTTCGCGCAAAGCGCGAACCAGCGACCGGGATAGGAGGCCCTACCAACCAAGTCTAACTCAGACAAGGAACCCCGCCAGCAAGCGATGCCCAAGAACCGCCAGCAACGTCACCGCAGGCCGGGGCCGGGCTCGGTTTTGAAAACATTCCGCAGCGCGAGGCCCGCCTTTCCGTTGCTCCGCAGGAGCAGGAAAGACGGGCCTCATGCGCGAGGACGTTTTCAAAACCGAGCCCGGCCCCGGCCGGAGGGACCACAGGCGCTACAGGTTCTTGACACCCATCGCGCGCATGGCGTTCAGGATGGCGATGATCGCTACTCCTACGTCGCCAAAGACTGCAAGCCACATGTTGGCGATGCCGAGCGCCGCCAGCACAAGGATCAGCAATTTAATTCCCAGCGCAAAGATGATGTTCTGCCAAACAATCGACATGGTCTTGCGTGCTACGCGGATCGCACGGGAGATGTTGGACGGTTTGTCATCCATGAGCACCACGTCGGCGGCCTCAATCGCAGCGTCGGATCCCATGGCGCCCATGGCAATGCCCACATCGGCGCGCGTAAGCACGGGCGCATCATTGATGCCGTCGCCCACAAAAGCGAGCTTGCCCTTGCCGCTTTCGGCCGCGAGCAGCGCTTCAACACGCTCGACTTTGTCGCCCGGCAGCAGCTGCGCGTGGAACTCGTCGAGACCCAACTGTTCGGCTACGGACGCAGCCACTTCCTCGCGGTCACCCGTGAGCATGACGGTGCGCTTGACGCCGGCGGCGTGCAGGTCGCGGATCGTCTGCTCGGCATCGGCCTTAACGGTGTCTGCAATCACGATGTGGCCGACATACACGCCGTTCACGAGCACGTGGAGGATGGTGCCGACAACCTCACAGTCCGGTGCTTCAACGCCGGCCGCGGCGAGCATCTTTGCGTTGCCAACGACGACGTGCTTGCCGTCGATGGTTGCCGTCACGCCGTGGCCCGCGTCATTAGTGGAATCCGTCACGCGCTTGGGATCGAGCTCGCCCTGGAAGGCGGTGCGTACCGACTGCGCGATGGGGTGGTCGGAGAATGACTCGGCGAGGGCTGCGACTTCAAGCAACGATTGCTCGGTATAGCCTGCCTCGGGGTGCACCGCGACCACCGAGAACGTGCCGTTGGTGAGCGTGCCGGTTTTGTCGAAGACGACGGTGTCCACGTCGGCGAGCGTCTCGAGGTAGTTGGAGCCCTTGATGAGAACGCCCAGCTTGGACGCGCCGCCAATGCCGCCAAAGAAGCTCAGCGGCACGCTGATCACGAGCGCGCACGGGCAACTGACGACCAGGAAGGTCAGGCCGCGCAGGATCCAATCGGACCAAGCGCCAGTCACCAGGCCGCCGCCAAGCGCGAGCACCGCGGCCGCGCCGGTGACGGCGGGCGTGTAGACGCGGGCAAAGCGCGTGATGAAGTTCTCGGTGCGCGCCTTCTTTTCGCTGGCATTCTCCACGAGCTCCAGGACGCGCGCGACGGTGGACTCGCCAAAGGGCTTGGTGGTGCGCACGCGGATGAGGCCCGTCATGTTGATGCAGCCGCTGATGATATCGTCGCCGGTCTTGGCGGGGCGGGGGACTGACTCGCCCGTGAGTGCGGCGGTGTCGAGCTGGGTTTCGCCCTCGACGATGACGCCGTCGATAGGCACGCGCTCGCCGGGCTTGACCACGATCACGGTGCCGACGGTGATGTCATCGGGGAAGACCTGCTCGAGCGTGCCGTCGGTCTGCTCGACGTTAGCGTAGTCGGGTGCGATGTCCATCATGGCACTGATCGACTTGCGGCTCTTGCCCACGGCGTATGTCTGGAACAGCTCGCCGACTTGGTAGAACAGCATGACAGCGGCGCCTTCGGCCATGTGCGGGTCGGTGTCGGGGAAGAGCACCATGGCAAATGCGCCGATGGTCGCGACGGCCATAAGGAAACTCTCGTCGAAGGCCTTGCCGCGGCGAATGTTATTGAATGCCTTTTGCAGTACGTCGTAGCCGGCAATCAAAAACGGCACGAGGAACAGCACAAAGCTGGCGTAGATGTCGCCCGGGGTGCCGAATGCGGCAGTGAGGGTACCGAGCTCGTCGAGGGCGTACACCACCGCAAAGATGCCTAGCGCTACCAGGATGCGGTTGCGCTTATGCTCGAGTGACTCTTTTTTCTTGCGCTTCTTCTTTTTCTTTTTGGGGTCGGCGGCGGCCATGACTCGTATCCTCCCATTTGAATGTATGAACACTCGCTCATATAACTTCGCGAGCAAAGGCCGCGGCAAGCGCGGCCTTGTAGGTTGGCGTAAACCTGGGCTAGAGAATGATCTCGCAGTCCGGCTCGGCGTCGGCCGTAAACTCTACAACGCGGTTGAGCACCTCGTCGAACTCGGCGTCGTCGGCCTCGAGCGTCAGCTTCTGGGTCATAAAGTTGACGGACACGGATTTGACGCCCTCGAGCTTGGCAAGTTCGTCCTGAAGCTCGCGCGCGCAGTTGGCGCAGTCGATCTCGTCGAGTTTAAACTGCTTTTTCATGATGGGTTCCTTTCCCTGTTTTGCGGCTTGGGTGCAGGCCGCGCTGGTACCTCGGTTGGTTGCTATTCGCAGATATGGCTCATGCCCTGGTTGAGCATGGTGTAGACGTGATCGTCGGCAAGCGAGTAGAGGATGTTGCGGCCGTCGCGGCGGAACTTGACCAGGTGCGACTGCTTAAGCGTGCGCAGCTGGTGCGATACTGCCGACTGCGAGGTTTCGGTCGCTTCGGCGATGTCGGCCACGCAGAGCTCACGGCCCATGAGGGCATAGAGAATCTTGATGCGCGTGGTGTCGCTGAAGACCTTGAACAGGTCGGCGAGGTCGTAGAGAAGCTCCTCGTCGGGAAGGTCCTCGGGCGAGCAGGTGGTGGGGATCGCGGGCTCGGTGGCCTCGATGTCGGGTTTCGTTTCATCAACGCGGATGCTCATTGCAATATCCTTTCATATGAACATGCGCTCATATAACTTACTTCCGATTATATGAGCGCATGTTCATATGTCAATATCGTTTAGGCAATCCGTCGTACAAAATGATGAGGAAAAGCGGACGAGATTCCGGACTAAGCGGTTTTGATAGGTGATGCCGGGGTGGGTGCCCCTGCGCCGTGCAAAAATTGGAGTATTCTGCAACGATAGGGGGTCTGTTAACTTATCGCAGGCCAAATAATGCAGCTAAAGAGTTGTCTTAGGGTGGTAAACCGATGAGTTCTTCCTCAAATGTTGCCTAACGTTCTCACGCAAGAGTGATTTCGCTTCACTTTTGGATCCACTCGAGGGTGATGGACACCCGGCTTTGCTGAATACTCGCAATTTTGCACGTCGCTAGGGTACCCACCTTGTTAGTCAGCCTAGTTTCCGGCCCCGAAGACCCTGCCCTCGGGCGTGAAGCTGCTTGTTTGGTTGAGTGATGGGCTGTCGAGTCCGACAGTCTGCATGTCATCGATTGCCGGAGCCTTGTTAATCGTCGGATCGTCCAATGTGATGCCTTCGAGCATTGCTTTTTCGAGGTCGATTCGTTGACGCTCTTCGGAATCCTGGCGAAGCTCCTCCTGGATTCGTTTCTTCTCCTCAATAAACCGTCTGAGCACAAACAGTCTCAGGTCCTCTTGCATGATTTGAAAGTCTTTTGGCAGACGCGAGGGGCGTATGCCTTCTTTCCGCTGGATTGCCTCCATGACCCTAACGAAAGAGCTGGCATGCATAAAGGAATAACGGCTGACAGTGATGATTCCGTACCCCATGGACGCAAGCGCATTCTTGCGCTCCTCGTCGATAGCGCGGTCTTCTTCAGCGTCGTGATAAAACCCGTTGTATTCAATATCTGTTCGAGATTTCTTCAGATATGCATCCATAAAGAACTTTTTGCGTCTCGTGAGATTTTTTGCGGCGGCGGTGACCTTCACCTCGTAGTCGGTCTCAATTCCTTTAATGCCAAGCCCTCCTTCGCTTTTGGGCAACGTAAGCATCATGGCAAAGGCCGTTTCCATGGGAGACCGACATCCATCGCGTACACATTGAATCGACTTTCGGGCAAGGGCCAAACCGTCACATCTGGTAATGGAATTAAAGAACTGCTTTAGCCTCTCGGTCGAGGTAAGCGCGAAACGCTCGGTATAGGAGGTTGAAGAGCCGGTTCCTAGGGAATAAGCGCCGCACAGTTCAAAGTAGTACTCCACTAGTTCGCGAAAAGGGAGATAGGTGGCGGCCTGAAGTGCACAAAGCTCAACACCAACAACGAAGATGTCTTCTCCGAGCTCTATAAAGCGTGAGTTTGAGAATCGCTTTGACGAAACGTGGCATTGACAGTTCATCGCGTAGCGCGCGTTCCTGCGATCAAACACCGTTACCTCGAGGGGATCGTTTGCGTCGCGGGCAACATCATGTTTGGCGAGCCATTCTGCGGCTGCGTCGAGGAGTGCTCCGCTGGGGCATGATCCGTAAATTGCGGCAGGGCTGCAGGACTCGATGTCTTTCGCAGACACCGAATGCGCGGCTTGGTAGACCGCTTTTGCAGTGGTATGTGACAATACGATACTCATGGCATATATCGTGTCAGCTAATGCCGTGTTGATGGCGCTGAGTGGAAAAGTCGTTTTAGAGGTCTAACCAAATGCTGTCCAAAAGCTTGACGCAATTATGGGTCGGTACGCCCTAAATAAATGTTTTCGCAGCTTGGCTATAGCATGGAAACACTCAATTGCTGCACATTTGGTATCGGTGCATCGCCATCCGAGTACAAATCACGTGTCGGGAAAGTGCTGAAATAAGTAAAAAATAGGGTTCAGAATTTGTGAAGAGCGGGCCTGCTTATGGAACGTGGGGCGGCCCCGCTGCGGGGTTTCCCGCTGCGAGGCCGCTCGTGAGCAAGCAGTGTTTGTCGCAGGCGTTGCTATTTCGCAAACAGGTTCTTGAGGTTGAACTCGGCTTGGACGGTGCGGAGCATGAGGTCGGTGTCGTCGAGGCCCAGGTGCTGCTCGTTGGCGTCGACGGCGAGGGTGCCGCGGCGGCGCGCCCAGTTCTCGAGCGCAGCGGGCGCGGACTCGCGGGGGAGCGAGCGCACGTCGGCGTCCAGGCTGCGGCAGATCTGGCGCGAGTCGATGACGATGATCTTGCCTGCGCGGCGCGCCTCAGCGTAACCGTCCAGATGAATTTTGAACCAGCTGTCCTCGAAGGCGGCATTATGCGCCATGTACGGGTACTTCTTCATGAGCTTGAGCAGCTGCTTCTGCAGCTCCTTGTTCTCGCGGAACGGCTTTTTGCCGTCGATGTCGTCCCATGTGATGTGATGGATGTTCGATAGCGGCACATCCTCGCCGCGGTAGATGTCGGGCAGGCCGCAGTAGTGTGCCTCGGCGTCATGCGGCACGGCGTCGCTGGTGAGATCCATGATCTCCCAGCCCACGTTGATGATGTAGCCGCGCTCGGGCGCGCGACCGGTGGTCTCGATGTCGATGCCCAGCACCGTGCCTTGGATGGGCTTGCGGGCATAGGCCACGCCGAGTGCGTCGCGGTCGCCGCGGATCTCGCGCATAACGGACGCGGCGGTGCGCTTTTGCATCTTGCCGATGGCGGCGCAGGTGTCGGCGTCGGACAGGCCGCGCGAGAGCGTCGCGGGCGTCACGTTGCGCAGACGCGCCTCGCCAATCTGGTCGCACAGGTCGCGGTTGCGGTCGGCCAGGTCGCGCACGGTGGCAAAGTCGAAGCCGGGGTCGCCCTCGGCGGTAAAGTACTCGGTCTCGAGCACCTTGAGGGCCTCCTCGCCCTTCTGGCGCTCGGACTCCATGGCGCCGTGGTCGCCGTAGATAAACATGGGGATAAACGGCTGGCGCTCGTATTCGAGTGCTTGCGATACGTTCATATGCTACTCCTTGGACGGGCCGCGTTGTGCGGCTCGAGGTTACTGAGTTATGGCGAGATGATAGTTTGCCATAGGCAACTATTGGCACCGCGCCCGGGACAACTACAATACCCTAGTTGACCGCTAGGACTTTTACAATGCTGCCGAAAGACACGAAAGGTTCCGTCCGTCATGGATTTACTGATTGATATTCTGCTCGACGCCGGCAAGGACACGCTGTCGCTGGTGCCGTTTTTGTTGGTGACGTATCTTGCTCTCGAGACACTTGAGCACGTTGCGGGCGACCGCGTCAACGGCGCTATCAAGCGCGCCGGCGCTGCGGGTCCCGTGGTTGGCTCGCTGCTGGGCATGGTGCCGCAGTGCGGATTTTCGGCCATGGCAGCAACGCTGTACGCCGGCCGTGTCGTGACCTTGGGCACGTTGGTGGCGGTGTTCCTTTCGACCTCCGATGAGATGCTGCCGCTGTTGCTTGCCGAGCAGGTTCCCGTGCAGACTATGGCGATGTTTTTGGCTTCGAAAGCGCTGATCGCACTGGTCACGGGTTTTATCGTGGACGCTGCCATTCGCGGCCTGCGCCGTAACGCCCGCGCGCACGCGGCGATTCGCCGTACCGTGCTGGGAACCGCGGCCAATCCGGCCCACGTGAACTGCGCGCACGACGACCACAGCGGCGGTGACATCATCGACGAGGTGGCCGAGGCGGGCGTGAGCGCCGACCACATCCACGAGCTGTGCGAGCGCGACCATTGCGGATGTGATGAAGACGAAGACGAGCACGAACACGGACATGGCCACGATCACGGTCATGAGGGCGAACATGAACACCATGATGGTCACGGTCACTCTCACTCCCACGAAGGGACGCCTGTCCTGTCGATCATCCGCAGTGCGATCTCGCACACCGTGCAGGTCTCGGTATTCATTTTTCTGGTGACGCTGATTCTGGTCGCCGTGCTCGAGACGTTCGGCGAGTCCGCGATCGAGCAGTTCCTGCGCGGCAACGAGACACTCGCTGTCCTGGGTTCGGCGCTTGTCGGGCTGATTCCCAATTGCTCGGCGAGCGTGGTCATTACACAGCTGTATCTGGAAGGCGCGCTGCAACTGGCGCCGATGCTCGCCGGCACGCTCATTTCCGCCGGCGTGGGTTATCTGGTGCTGTTCCGCACCAACCGCAGCGCCCGCGAAAATGCCGTGTTCCTGATCATGATGTACGTCATCGGCGCTGGCTGGGGCCTTATCCTTTCCGCCTTTGGGTTCTAAGTGGATGTTTGGGGCATGCCGTAAAACTAGGACATGCCATAAATTCCACCGCCATGACCTGGGCGTTGGATGCGCGTCAATCGGCAAAACAAAAAGGTAGATTATTAGGCATGTCCCAAAAACCTACCTTGGTTAGTGCAGCAACTCGGTGAGGTTGCGTTTAAAGCGGGCGCGGTCTTCGCTGGTAAATGCTGCCGGACCGCGAGTGCGTCCGCCGGCGCGGCGTACCTTCTTTTCCTCGTGGCGAATAAACAGCTGCATGTCGATGGTTGCTTTGTCGTAGACGCGCCCGCGCACACCGATAGCGGCGGCATCGCGCCCGAGCACCATGCTCGCCAAGCCAATGTCCTGCGTCACGACCACGTCGCCCGCCTGCAGGCGTTCGACAATGGCAAAGTCGGCGCTGTCGGCGCCCACGCTCACGTCGAGCGTCGTGATCCAAAAGCCGCGTCGCGCGTGCTCGGCATCGCGCGGGTCGTCGCGGCGAATGTGCCGTTCCAGGTTTTGCGTGCTGTTGCCGGCGATAACAACGGCGACGCCCGCCCGCCGCGCGCAGTCAATCGACTCGCGCGTGACCGGGCAGGCGTCGGCATCAATAAAGAGCGTCTTTGGCATCTAGCGCACCAGTTTGCCAAACTGAATGGCGCGAACAATGAGCGTCACGCCAAACACCAGCAGCGCGGCACCGCTAAAGATGACGAGCATCTTGGCCGACCACAGCGGATAGATAAACACGAACATGCCCGCGATGATGGAGAGCGCGCCGCTCAGGATGGCGAGGGCGCGGTTGGCGGAAAGCTCGGATTCCAGAATCGACATGACGCCCTCGACGATCCAGCCAAAGCCGGCGACGACCACCACGAGCGTGGTGAGCGTCGCGGTCGAGAAGGCCTGGTTGCGCAGGATTATGACGCCGCCCAGAATGATGAGCAGGTTGGAGATGATGCTCGTAACGCGCCAGCCGGTGGGCAGCAGCGGCTCGAAAACAGCGGTAAACAGCCTGATCGCGGCCGTGATCACAAAGTAGATGCCCAAGACGGTCGTCAGGAAGACGAGGGATTTGGCGGGCGCAAACAGCAGTGCGATGCCGGCGACGAGCGCCAAGACGCCCGTGATGGCGTAAATCCAGCGCACGGCCTTGACGGCCTTGCCTGCCATGCTTTTCTCGTCAAATCCAAACGCGCTCGATTGCTTGTCATCGTTCTTAAAGATGCCCATGATGTCTCCTTTCCGTGCGGCGTAAGCCGTAGCTCTTGCAACCAGTATCGCCCAAGGGCGCCGTCGCGTGGGGCGGGAAGGGCGAATGGGAGCCTCATCTTCCCGAATTGTTACCTTTGTTCCCGTTTGGATGCGGAATATTCAACAGGTGTGGAACATTGCGCCGCTGTGTGTAATTGCCTACGTTTTAGGTTAGATTTTCTTAAGAACAATATGCTTTTATTGGGGGTCTTATGAACGAAGCTGTTCCCGCGGCGCCGGTAAGCGCCGAGTCGATGGCAAAGCAGGGTTGCGAAAAGCTTGGCCTGGACACGTTTGACGCGCTGGTCCGCCGCGCCCGTACGTGCCGCCGTTTTGACGAGTCCATGCGCGTGCCGCGCGAGTTTTTGCTCGAGCTGGCGGAACTGGCGCACCTGGCTCCCTGCGGCGCCAATGCTCAGCGTCTGCGTTTTCATGTGGTGAGCGGTGCCGAGGATTGCGCGCGTGTATTTGATGAGCTTGCATGGGCCGGCGCGCTTAAGGATTGGTCGGGTCCTGCCGAGGGCGAGCGTCCGACCGGCTACATCGCGATTCTTGCCGAGCGCGCTGTTCCGGGTAAGCCCGCCGCGCCCATCACCGAGGTCGACACGGGCATTGCCGCGCAGACGATGATGCTCGCCGCTCGCAGCGCCACGCCCGAGGTGGCAGCCTGCATGTTCAAGGCCTTTACGCCCCACGCGATCGATGCTATGGGGCTCGATAACGACAAGTATGAGCTCAAGCTGATCATGGCTTTTGGCGTGCCGGCCGAGACGCAGATGATCGATGCGATCGATTCCAACCCCGACGGCTCAATTAATTACTGGCGTGACGATGCGCAGGTGCACCACGTACCCAAGCGCCCGCTCGCCGACGTGCTGGTGTAGCTGAGCGTCACCGCGGCGTGATCAGACGGTAAACCACCACAAAGGTGCCTGTCCCCTTTGTGGTGGTACGAGGGGAGAGCGTGTGGCAGATCTGTATTTGGTGCGGCATGGGCAGACTGAGCTCAATGTGCAGAGCATTTTGCAGGGCTGGCACGATTCGCCGCTTACGGCGCGCGGGCGCGAGCAGGCGCTGACGGCGCGTACGGCGTTTGCGGCGCGTGGCGTGGCCTTTGATCATGTGTATTCCTCGCCGTTGGGCCGGGCGCGGCATACGGCCGAGCTTATCGTTGGCGAGGGCCGTTCCATTGAGCTGGTCGATGACCTGCGTGAGTGGCATTTTGGCTCGCTGGAGGGCACATCAAATCGCGAGATGCCGCCGCAGCCCTGGGGCGATTATCCGGTGGCCTTTGGCGGCGAGTCGGAAGTGCAGCTTCAGTCGCGCATGGTCGCGGCGCTGTCCCGTATTATGGCCCGGCCGCAGCACGACTGCGTGCTGGCGGTTTCCCACGGCTCAGCCTGCCAGGAGTTTCTTGAGTATGTGACTGGCGGGGGAGAGCTACCCGACAACGGTGCCGTGCTTCATTTTGGCTATTGCGACGGGGCGTTTTCGCTCTTGGGTTGGTAACGAACGAAAGGACCCCTATGAATAAAGATCTGTATCTGGTCCGTCATGGACAGACGATATTCAACCTTAAGCGTATCATTCAGGGGTGGAGTGACTCGCCGCTTACGCAGTTGGGTTGCGACCAGGCGGCGCGCGCCGGCATGTTTTTACGTGCGCGCGGCATTGAGCCCGATCATGCCTACACCTCCACGCTTCATCGCACCGAGCAGACTATCGCCAACTTGTGGCCGGGCTTGGCGTACGAGCGCCTGGACGGCCTGCGTGAGTGGTTCTTTGGCGACTTTGAGGCCGAGCGCGTGATGCTTATGCCCGAGCGCCCGTGGCGCGATTTCTATCGTCAATTTGGCGGCGAGGGCCAGATCCAGGTGCGCGAGCGCATGGTGGCGACGCTGACCGAACTCATGCAGCGTCCGGACCATACGTGTGTGCTCGCGGTAAGCCATGGCTCGGCTATCAAGGAGTTTATGGATCACGTGAAGGGTGCGGCGGCCGACGAGCGCGATCGCGTGCCGGGCAACTGCTCGGTGCTGCACTTTGCGTTTGACGACGAATCCGACACGTTTGAGTTGGTCGAAGTCTTTACGCAGGAGGATTACGCGCGCGAGCTGGGGCTTGAACCGCTTGTAGCGGTAGTAGGCCCGCAGCGCGGGTAGCGCTGGCGTTGCGGCGCGGTTTGCCGGCGAAATTGTTTGATGCGAAAGGGGCGGGGATGCATGCACGGGCATTGCATCCCTGCCCCTTGTTTGTTTGGATGCTGGGTTTTCCAGCTTCGCGTTTGAGTCCGCTAGAACCGTGAGATCTGGTGAGTGAGCAGACCCGTCGGAACCTGCGGCGCGCCGCCGCTGACCTGCGCGGCGGGGAAGAGCGCAGCTACGGCAAAGTTGAACGGCTCTTTGCCGGTGTACGTTCCGGCGGCACGGGCCTCATCGGCCAGAATCTGCGATGCCCCAGCCAGTGCGGCGGCATAGGCGGAGTCACCGGCGAACACGGGGTCGGGTGCCTGATCGAGCATGGCACGGATGGCAGCAACGGCGTCCTCGCGCTTGACCTCCCACACACGGTGCGTAATGCCGGCGGGGTCGGTGACGGCATAGAGCGACGCGCCTTCTTTGGCGGCGCCGAGGATGATATCCATGACGGGCGAGGCTTCGTAGGCGAGCGTTACAGGGCGAGGCTGCACCTTAAGCTCGGCGATTGCGCGGGCGGCTGCGGCCGCATCTGCGGAGGACGCGTTGTCGTCCGTCAGTACACCAACCGGGCAAATTGCCACAACGCCCGTCACGCGTCCCAGCTCTCCCGAACACTCGTACACGTAATACGCCGCGCCTGGATCCTTGAGCATTAGGCCGTCAGCAATGGCGCCGCGCAGGGCGTCGTTGCCGCTCAGGATACCGCCCATCGCAGGCAGCGCCTCGAGCACGCGGTCCTGAGCTGGGCGGATGCAGGGAAATGGAAGTGCTTTCATGGGCGGTCCTAACGCGCGAGTCGGTTTGTTCGCGGCTTATTATGCCCCAACTTGGCCGCTTGCGTCCCAGAGCGTGTTATCGGCAAGCGCGATGAGCACGTTTTGGCAGCGAACGATATCGGCATGGGGCACATACTCGTTGGGCTTGTGCGCGAGCGCCAACGAGCCGGGGCCGTAGCTCATACAATTGCGGTTGCCTGTCTTGCCGGCAATGACGGCAGTGTCGGTGTAGCCGGTAAAGAAGCCGACGGTCGTGTCTGTGCCCGTCACGTCATCGGCGGCACGCTTGAGTGCAGCCAGAAGGGGAGAGCTTGGATCGCGCTCGATGGCGGGGCGGTCGCCTGTCACGGTATAGCTTCCATGGCAGCCGGGGACCGCGGCTTCGGCGCCGGCGATGGCCTGCTCTACCATGCGCGTCGCGGCGGCCGTATCAGTCGGCGGGGCCAGGCGCATATCGACCCAGACCTTGGCATGGTCGGGCACGACATAGGGGCGGTAGCCGCCCTCGATCTGTCCAAACGTGATGGTCGATGGCCCCAGCTCATCGTGTACGGGCAGCGCCATGAACGCGCGGCGCAACGCGCAGACGACCTCTGCCATGGCGGCGACGGCGTCGGCGCCCTTCCAAGGCTGGCTCGCGTGCGCCGTGACGCCTGCCATCTCAATCTCGAACCATGTGCGCCCCTTGTGCGCCACCTGGATCTGTCCGTCGGTGGGCTCGGTGTCCAGCACCCATTCGCGCGAACCGACCCAGCCGGCATCAATGGCCGCCTCGGAGCCACGCATAAAGTCTTCCTCGTCGACCGAGCAGATGAGCGAAAAGCCACGTCGGGGCAGCTCACCGCTTGCCGCCACGCGCTCGAGCGTATGGACCAGTGCGGCAATGGCGCAGGCCAGGCCACCCTTCATATCGCAGGCACCGCGGCCATAGAGTTTATCGTCGCGCACAACCGCCCCAAGCGGTGCGATGTCTGCGTCCCAGCCATCGCCCAAGGTGACGGTATCCATGTGGCAGATATAGACCAGCCGCGGCTCGTCGCTTTGGCCCGGCACGGTGACTTTAAGGTTGCGGCGCCCGGGCAGCACTTCGAGCTCCTCAATCTGCACGGCATCGAGCGCAGAACTATCAAGTTGTGCCAGCTGCTGCTCAATGAGCCTCTTAATGAAGCGCTCAATTTCATCCTCATACGCGCCCGGGTCTGAGCTGTCAATCTTCACAAGGTCCTGCGCAAGCCGCCAGGCAAAGTCCTCATCAACCATATGCAACCTCACAATCAGTCTGCTTTCCAAACCGATTGTAAGCCTCTTGAGAGATCCGCGGCGTGCGCGCAGCGGTATTTACCGTTCGCAGGCCGAGCCAGCGCGTTTGCCGTCCAGGCGGGTTTACGAACGATGCGGTGGGTACGTACCCTTCATGGACGACATGCTGTGCGACATATCTGCCTTTCGGTATCACCGGATACCTCCACAGGTCTTGGCAATAATGCCGGACCTGCCCGATTCTGCGGACGATCCGCGCAGGGAGCACCTATGTGAGCATCCGCTCGTCACGCATTTCCTGGGCACCCCGTTACACGTGTTGGCGCAGGGCAGCTGCGGACGTAAGGGCGATCGCATTGTCAGGCATGTTTGGAACGGGGAGAGGCCGTTTGATTCCGTGCGGCAGACGGAGTTTGGCTTCGATGTTGCGTCCCCACTCTTTACCCTGCTGACCCTGGCTTCCTCGGTCTCAAACGAGCGTCTAATCATGTGCATGTATGAGATGTGCGGCACCTTTGCCGTGTGCAAGATTGCGCCTCAGGTAAAGTCGGCACTTGAGCAGGCATATGGGAGCCGATGGAGTGACGCACGGTCGGGCTGGGAAAACGTAAAGGATGTCTCGGGGAATCCAACGGACTTGTGGAAACGACCTCCCTTGATCGAGCTCTCTGAGCTTACAGAGTTCGTCGATAAGGTCCGGGGGCTCCGCGGCGCTAAATCGTTCATACGAGCCGCGAAATGCATTACGGGGGTGGCAGCATCGCCGCTCGAGGTCCAGGCTTCGATGCTGTTTGGCCTTACGAGGTTGCGCGGCGGCGAAGGGCTGCGCCTTACCAATAACGTTGAGATTCGTATGACGCGCAGCGCCCGCCTGATTTCGGGGCTTGATAGGCGCTATGCCGATATCCTGCTGGCAAATAAGGACGGCAGCCGAGAGTGTCTGGTTGAATGCCAGGGTAAAGCCATTCACGGATCCATTGAATCCAAGATTTCGGACTCCGATCGAACGACGGCCTTGCAAGCCATGGGATATCCCGTCGTTCTGATGACCTATGGTCAGCTGGCCGACTTCGATGCCTTCCGCGTGGTGATGGAGCTCATCATGTCCTATCTCGATGTGCCGCTGAAAGACAAGACGCCGCGACAGCAGGAGCTCGAACGGCGGCTTCGTGAGGAGATTTTTATCGATTGGGCGGGAATGTAGTCGCGCGGTGGGTAAACGGTAGCGCGAGCTAGAGTTCTGGTCGCAAAAAGGCTTCAATTTTGCCTTGGAGGGACCCTAAAAATGCTATCTAGAATAAGTTGTTTCGGAAAATAGACAGTCAACTTACATTCGGCACATAGAGACCGATTTTTACCTACTAAAGTCCCTGATAAAGCTGTTTATCAAAGCGGGTGTGCTTAGCGACTGGAGCCTCACTATCGATTATCTGAAAAAACTTGTTCTGGGTATCATTTTAAAGTCGTCCGGAGCAACAAAATCGCCCCCCCGTTTCGTGAATACGGGGGGGGGCGAATGGGCTTCGTGGTCTGTCTGGCAGGCTTGGCACCGGCGCTATTTAATCACGCGCACGCGATACATCGACGGAATCTGCTTGAGCGCCTCGATCGTGCTGCCGTCCAGGTGCTCATCGGTGTCGAACATGGTGTAGGCGTTCTCGCCAGCGGACTCGTTGGTCATGCGCTGCACATTGGCGTTGTCCTTGGCGAGAATGGCCGTGATCTGGCCGATCATGTTGGGCACGTTGGCATGCAGGCAGGCAATACGGCTTGCGGCGCGCGCCTTGCCCATGCTGCAGGCGGGGTAGTTGACGCTGTGCGCGATGTTGCCGTTTTCCAGGTAATCCTTGAGCTCGCTGATGGCCATGTCGGCGCAGTTGGCCTCGGCCTCGCCGGTGCCGGCGCCCGAATGCGTGGTGATAAACGTATTGGGCATCTTGACGGTCTTGGGCGTGGCAAAGTCGCAGCTAAACCAGCTGAGCTTGCCCTCGCGCAGGGCGGCGTCGACGGCGTCTTCGTCAATGATGGTCTCGCGCGCGTAGTTGATGAGCACGGCGTCGGGCGCTAGCAGGTTAATCTGCTCGGTGCTGATCATACCGATGGTGTCGGCCTTGCTGGGCACGTGCACGGTGAGGTAGTCGCAGCCGCGGCACAGATCCTCGAGCGTGCCCACGCGCTGCACCTCGCGGCTCAGCACCCACGCGTGCTCGACGGAAATGAACGGGTCGTAGCCGTAGACGTCCATGCCCAGATCGACACAGGCGTTGGCGACCTTGGAGCCCACGTTGCCCAGGCCGATGACGCCAATGCGCTTGCCCTTGAGCTCGCGACCCACAAAGGCCTTCTTGGCCTTCTCGGCGTCGACTTGGATATCGGGGTCGTCGGCGTTGTCGCGCACCCAGTTCATCGACTGCACCACGCCGCGGCTCGAAAGCACCAGCATGCCCAGGACGAGCTCCTTGACGGCGTTGCTGTTGGCGCCGGGGGAGTTAAAGACAACGACGCCCTTCTTGGCGTACTCCTCGACGGGGATGTTGTTGACGCCGGCGCCACAGCGGGCGATGGCGCGGATGCCCTCGGGCAGCTCGTAGCCGTGCAGGTCGGTCGAGCGCATCAGGATGGCGTCGGCCTCCTCGGCGGTGCTCACAAATTCGTAGCCCTCGCCAAACTCGACTTCGCCGTCTTTGGTGATGTCGTCGATGGTCTTGATCTTGCGCATGGAAAGCTCCTTAGCAGGTTTGTTTAAAACAAGTGGTTTGAAGTGGCTGGTCGGCCCGCTCGTTGCGGGCTAGTTAGATCGCGGGCTCAAACTATGCTGCGCTTCGAAGTCCTTCATATACGTGGCCAGCGCCTGCACGTCCTCCATGGTGACGGCGTTGTACACGCTGGCGCGCATGCCGCCGACGAGGCGATGGCCCTTGACGTTTTGAATCTGGTGCTCGGCTGCGCCTGCGACAAAGGCGGCGTCGAGGCCGGCATCGTCGGTGCGGAAGGTGACGTTGGCGATGGAGCGGCTGCCGGTCTGCGCGGTGCCATGGAACAGCTCGCTGTGCTCGAGCAGATCGTAGAGCAGATTGGCCTTGGCCCAGTTGCGCTCGGTCATGGCGGCAAGTCCGCCGGTTTGCTCCACCCAACGGAACACCTTGCCGCATACGTAGATGCCAAAGGTGTTGGGCGTGTTGAGCATGGAGCCCTTGGCGGCCTGGGTCTTAAGGTCCATGTACTGCGGCGTCTGCGCAAAGGCTGGACCGTCGGCGATCAGGTCGTCGCGCACGATAACCACGGTGACGCCCGCGGCGCCGGCGTTTTTCTGAGCGCCGGCGTAGATGAGTCCGTAGCGCTCGACGTCGAGCGGCTGCGACAAAAAGCAGCTCGAGACATCGGCGACCAGCGGTACGTCGCCGAAGTTAGGCAGCTCGTGGTACATGGTGCCAAAGATGGTGTTGTTCTGGCAGATGTAGACGTAGTCGAGCCCGCCGCCCGCGGCCTCGGCGGCAATGCGCGCGTTGATGTCGGCCATGGCGGGAATGCGGTCGAAATTGGCGTCCTCGGAGCTCGCGAGCAGCACGGCCTCGCCGTACTTGGCGGCTTCCTTGTACGCCTTGTTGGCGAAGTTGCCGGTCACGACGTAGCCGGCGCGGCCGCGGCGCATGAGGTTCATCGGGATGCCCGCAAACTGCAGCGTGGCGCCGCCCTGCAAAAACAGAACACGGTAGTTATCGGGGATGCTCAGCAGGCGGCGCAGGGTTGCCTCGGCGTCGTCGATGATCTGCTGGTACATGCTAGATCGATGGCTCATCTCGAGCACGGACATGCCGCAACTGCGGTAGTCCATCATCTCGTCGGCGATCTCGGCGAGCACGCTTGTAGGCAGTGCGGCCGGGCCAGCTGAGAAGTTGTGCACACGTGCCATCTTCTAGTTCCCCTCGTAGTCGTTTGAACGTTCGGGATACTTTAGCACAGTGGAGCGTCAGGCGCGACCGCATCACGGTAAAACTCGAGTGCGCCGCTATGATTTACAGGATGGTTACATGGGGGAGGGGTGCTTTACTCCTCCGGCAAATCCAAATCTGCGAGCGAAGGCATGAGGTTCTCTAGGCGCTTGATTTCTTCGTCGCAAATTAGCTAACCCCTGGTCACTACGACGCCAGCGTGGCGATGACGGCTTCGTCGCCGGCGTATATGAGGGTGTTGCCGTCGGGGATGATCGTTTGGCCGTCGCGCTTGAGCATCACGACGATAAACGGGTGCTTGCCTTGCGGCACATCGCGCAGGCGCTGGCCGGCCAGGCGACCGTGGGGGGTCACGGTGACCTCGCGCAGCGTAACCTCGGCACGCTCTTCAAACGTCGGGGCGGCCATAACCAGAAGGTCGCCTTCCTCGATCACGGTATCGCCGTTGGGCAGCACGGGGTGCGCGCCGTCGCGCAGCACCAGAACCACAAGCATGTCCGTCGCACTGCCAATGTCGGCGAGCGAACGTCCGGCAAACGGATGTCCAGCTCCCATCTTGAGCTTGACGAACGACATGCCGTCCTCGTCGCGGTAATCGTTAAAGGTGCGGCGCACGTCGCCTTCCGCATCGATCATATCGAGCTTCTTCGCCACCGCCGGCAGCAGCGAGCCCTGCACCACAATGCTAGACACGGCAATCACAAACACCAGGTCAAATAGGTCGTGTCCGCCGGGAACACCTGCCACCACGGCAAAGAGACTAAAGACGACCGAAGCTGCTCCGCGCAGACCCGCCCAGCTTACGAGCGCGACCTGGCGGGGGTTCGTCTTAAAGGGCGCCAGGAGCATGCCGACGGCGATGGGACGGCTCGCAAAGAGCATAAACGCCATGAGCGCCAGGCCCGGCAGCAGCATTTGCGGCAGGCGGGCGGGCGTCACGAGCAGGCCGAGCAAGAAGAAGATCGTCATCTCGGCCATCTCGGTGAGGGTGTCAAAGAAGTGCGCCAGCTCGACCTTGCCGGTGATGTCGCTCGCGCCCAGCACAATGCCGGCCAGGTACACGGCCAAAAAGCCGTTGCCGCCCAGGTAGCTCGGCAGCGCGTAGGCGACGATTGCCACGGCGAACAAAAAGATGGTCTGCGCGCCCTCGGCTGTTGCGCGTGCGCGTTCAATCAGGTGGCCCGCCGCCCAGCCGATGGCAAGGCCCAGGCCCACGCCCAGGATAATCTGCTTGGCCAGCAGTGTGGGAATGTTGATGTCGCCGCCGGCTGCGAGTGTGGCGAGCACGGCGGTGAGCATGTAGGCGACGGGGTCGTTGGAGCCCGATTCGACCTCGAGCAGCGAGTCGGTGCCGCCCCTCAGCGAAAGGCTGTGCTCGCGCAGAACGCTAAAGACGCTGGCCGCGTCGGTGGACGCCACAACCGATCCCAGCAGCAGGCCGCCGATCCAGTCGAAGCCCAGTACAAAGTGCGCGAACACGCCGGTAATGCCGGCAGTGATGACGACGCCGAGCGTGCTCAGCAGCACCGCAGGCGCGGCGACGGGCTTGGCACGGTCGATGTTGGTGTTAAAACCGCCGTAGAACATGATGAACAGCAGCGCCGTGCTGCAGACGGTTTCGGTGAGCGCGTAGTCGCTAAAGTCGATGTGAGCCGGGCCGTTGACGCCCAACAGCATGCCGAGCGCGATAAAGATGAGCAGGGTGGGGAAGGGGAGTTTTTTGCCGACGGGCTTGATGGTCAGGCACAGAATAATAACGAGGCCGATAAAGAGAAGGATCTGGTTCATGGATGGTGTCCGCTCCTGGGTGGTTGGCGTGGCACGGTCAGTTGTCTGCGGTTATTTGTACCCAAAGATGGTGGGTTTATGGGGTTGGATTGCGGGCGTGCGCGATATCGTCATAGACGGCTGCCGTCTTTGCCTCTGCTTGGAAACCCTTTCCAGCTTTATTGCAACGGAGTACAATGGGTAACGTTTAAGTTCAACTTGAAGTTTTAGTTGCGGCGCCGGGCTTCGGCCGCAATGCAAGGAGAGGCGTACCATGGCGATCTATGTGACATCTGATGCTCACGGGCACGTGCGTGCGCTTGACGAGGCCCTGTCTAAGATCTCGTTGACGTCCGACGACACGCTGTACGTGCTGGGCGACATGATCGATCGCGGGCCCGATCCGGTCGGCGTTATTAAGCTCGTGCGCTCGCTGCCCAACGCCCACGTGCTCAAGGGCAATCACGAGCAGATCATGCTCGATGCCATCATTGGCCAGGATCCGCTCGATGCCGAGACCTGGGATATCAACGGTGGCTGGACGACGCGCGAGCAGCTCAACGACATGGAATTTGAGGCATACGAGGAGCTCGTGCGATGGATGGCCGCGCTGCCGCTCTACGCGGTGGCCGAGACCGAGGAGCGCCCGTACCTGCTGGTGCATGCCGGCATCCAGACCGAGGCGGCGCGCGCGTTTTTGCTTGAGCATGGTGTCGATTGCGGTGACGGCAGGGGAGCGGTCGATGCCGATAGCGAGCTGCTGCGGCAAATGCTCGCCGTGCAGTCGTTCGATGACCTGCTGTGGATTCGTCACGGCTATTGGGATGCGCCGACGGGACTGCTTTCTGCCGAGGGCGAGGGGCCGGTCGTGGTGAGCGGCCACACGCCAACGGTGTCGCTCGGGCGTTATTGCGAGGTAGGTGGCCTTGCGGGACTCGATGAGGAGTCGGGCCGCGGGCAGATTGTGCGTCTGGGTGGCGAGGATACCGCCGGCGTGCCCGATCGCATCGATATCGACTGCGCCGCCGCCACCGGCTCCGAGTTCGGTCGCGTGGGCATCCTGCGCCTTGATGACGGCGCCGAGTTCTATGCGAACATCAACCCAGGCGAATAATCGGTGCAAAGGGTAGCTAATTTGGGACGGAGCTTTTTTGACTACTTTCGGAGAATAGCGCCTTTTTGCTCGGTAAGCGCGAGAAATGAGGAGCGTCTGCGTCCTCGGCAGTGCGAAAATGCTCAAAAAACCGTCGCAACGGAGTCAAACGACGTTGCGACGGTTCTTTTTTGGCTGCCCGCTGGCTAAGTGAGTAGACTTTTTTGGAAATGCCGAGCAGCCGGCAAATTTGCCTCAACAAAACCGCAGGTCACTGACTTGTGTTTTGCCGGTGTGGTCAGGGATTCGGCAAAAGTCTACTCACTTAGTTTTGCGTGTCGCAAATCGTCCGCAACGAGACCCCCCATTGCGCCAATTAGGCGCCGTACGGGTTGCGGTCGCGTTCGATGCGTTGGCGGATGTGGGCGTATTCGATAATCAGCAGCACCAGGAGTAGGGCCATGATGGCTAGGTAGCTCACCACGGCGCCCATCAGACCCAGCAGCTTAATCAGGATCACCGGCACCACCACGCTTACGGCGAAGCAGATCAGGTAGATCTTGGTGACATCGCCGGCGTGGCGCAACACCGTGATAATGGCATAGATAAAGTCGATTGCCGCGGTGACGCCGCCGGCGACAACCATTAGCAGTGCAAGCGTGCGGTAGCGCTCAAAGTTGAGGCCGTACATAAAGCTCATGAGGGGAATGCCGGGGCCTGCCATAAATGCGGCGCACGCTCCAGTAATGACTACGATCAGTGCCATAACGGCAACAATAATCAGATCAAAGCGGCGACGCTTGCGCGGATTCGCCCAAATGCTCGACAGACGTAGGAGCTGCGGTTTATAGATAAATCCAATGCTCAACAAAATGGCCTGCGCCGGAAAAAACAGTGCATTAAAGTACAGCTGATATTTGTATGCCAGCGTGCCCTCCATCACAAACTTGGGCATGCTCTCGATAAGGTTGAACAGGAACAGCGCACCAAAGAGCGGGGCGCACTGGACAAACAGGTGGCCAGCCTCGCGCAGACTCATGCGGCGTGATTTTTCGGTTTCGAGCAGGGCGAGCGGGGCGGTGACCAGCACGAGCGAGGCAATCGCGGCGATGCCCATGGTCATGGCGGCGATGGGCATGCTGCGCGTGAGGAACAGTGCCACGCTAAAGACCGCGATGACGCCGACGGATCGTAGCGTTTGGCTCATGCCGGCCAGGTAGAGTTTGTCGGCCTGCTGCAGGCGGCCCTCGTACACGTCGGCAATGCCGTCGATCACCTTATACAGGTAGACGCCCAGGCCGATTGTGGCCATCTGCGCATCGTAGCCGCGGGCGCTGCTGTACACCAGGCCGCATGCCAGCGCGAGCGCTCCGCAGAGCCAGCGGTTGAGCTGGTAGGAGGCGAAGGAGGTCTTTTCGTCGATGTCCGAGACCTGAAAGTTGCGCACGCCGTAGTTGCACGCGATCATGATGAGCGTGCCGGTGACAAAGGCGATGGAGAATTTGCCAGCCTCCTCGGCGCCCACGAGCTGTGTGGACACGATGGTGAGCAACGGAAACACCATGCCCCACACGGCGGTGCCCAGGGTATTCCAAAGGTAGTCGCGACGGGTGGCGTGATCTTCGTACTCGGCTTCTTGCGTGGAGAAGCCGCCGCCGTAGACGGCTCCGAGCAGGCGGTTCCACCAGGCATTGACCATGCGGTGGATGGGGCCGGGTTGGCGATCGCGCTCGCGACGACGGCGTGTGGCCTGGCTGCTGTCGGGACCGCCGGCGTTACGTTGGCTTAGTTCTTGGATTCGCGCGAGCTCCTCGGCGGTGTGCGATGCGGGGAACAGGCCGTTCTCGATGCGTCCGCCCTGGGCCTTTGCGGTGCCGCTGCTCGCTATGGCGGGGTCGGCGACGCCATTGCGGCGGGCGATGGCGCGGCGGATGCTATCGAGGGGCGTGATGCTCAAAGCGGAGTCCTTTCTATTGCTACGCTCTAGTATAGACGCGACGGTGTTCGTTCGTGTTTTTGAACAGGTTGTTCGATAATTTCGGCGGCGCCATTCAGTAGACGGCATTTGGGGACGTTCCTTATGTGCCGGCACTTTGGGAACGTCCCTAAGTGCCGGCATCCGGGGTCGCTCCTTGGTTGTTGCCTGTTCAAGAGTGTCTCTAACGACTAGGCCGCTTGCCTGCGATTTTTGACCGTTGGGCGGGCGCTTCGCCGTTGCCGCAAAAACGTTTTTGCATATCGGGTACAACGGGCTTTACGTGAGTAAAGTGCGCGCCGCGTCCACGTGTCGCGCTTTTAAAGGAGGCCCCATGCCTGGTGTTACCCCTGCAGAAGTTCTGTCCAACTTTGGTATTGCGCTGGTCGAAGATCCCGCCGAGAATCAGCCCCGTCTGCTGGTCGATCTACCCGCCGCGGAGCTCGTCGAGCACGCTATCCGCCGCGAAGAAGGCCGCATGGCATCCAACGGCGCGCTGGTGATCGAGACGGGGGAGCGCACTGGTCGTTCCCCCAATGACCGCTTTATCGTCGACACCCCCGATGTCCACGACAAGATTGCCTGGGGCGCCGTCAACCGCCCGCTGTCCGTCGAGAGCTATGAGGCCATCAAGGCCGGCATCGTCGACTATCTCAACGAGCGCGACGTGTTCGTTACCCGTGGCATGGCAGGCGCCGACCGCAACCACACGCGTCGACTGCTCGTTGCCTGCGAGCGTGCCAGCCAGGCACTCTTTATCAAGCAGATGCTCGCCCGCCCGCTCGCCCGCGAAATCGCGCGCACCGGCGAGCCCGACTTCTGCGTGCTCGCGGCGCCCGGTTTCCAGTGCGATCCTGCCATCAAGGGCCTCAACTCCAGCGCCGCCGTGGTCATCAATTTCCAGGAACGCGTGATTCTGGTCGCCGGCACCGGCTACTCCGGCGAGATTAAAAAGTCGATCTTTAGCGTCATGAATTACCTGCTGCCCGTCGAGGACGACGTGCTACCCATGCACTGCTCGGCCAGCATGGATCCCGTCACGCACGAGACCGCCGTGTTCTTTGGCCTTTCGGGCACGGGCAAGACCACGCTTTCGGCCAACCCCACGCGGCTGCTGATCGGCGACGACGAGCACGGTTGGTCCGACATGGGCATCTTCAACATCGAAGGTGGCTGCTACGCCAAATGCGAGGGCCTGGACGCGTTCCACGAGCCCGAGATCTTCAACGCTGTCCGCTTTGGCGCGATCTGCGAAAACGTGGTGCTCGACGAGAACCGCAAGCCCAACTACGACGACATCTCGATCACGCACAACACGCGCGTGGCATACCCTGTGGAGCACATTCCCAACGCGTGGACCAAGGGCATGGGCACCACTCCAAGCGTCGTGCTCTTCCTGACCTGCGATGCCTTTGGCGTGCTGCCGCCCATCTCGCGCCTGACGGCCGACGCCGCCATGTATCACTTTGTGACGGGCTTTACGGCCAAGATCCCCGGCACCGAGGTCGGCGTCACCGAGCCCACGCCCACGTTCTCTTCGCTGTTTGGCGAGCCGTTTATGCCGCTCGACCCCATGGTCTATGCCAAGATGCTCGGTGAGCGCATCGCCGACGGCCGCACGCGTGTGTACCTGGTCAACACCGGCTGGATCGGCGGCGGCTACGGCGTGGGTCATCGCATCGAGCTTGCCTACACGCGCGCCCTGGTGGCCCGCGCCCTCGACGGTACCATCGAGGACAGCGAGTTCGTGCACGACGACATCTTTAACGTCGACATTCCCACCACGTGCCACGGCGTACCCGACGGCATCCTGGTGCCGCGCCAGTATTGGCAGAGCACCGCTCGCTACGACGAGGCCGCGCACAACTTGGCCGTGATGTTCGAGGAGAACTTCGAGAAGAAGTACTCGCACCTGCCCGAATCCGTCAAGGCCGCCGGTCCGCACGCTCAGGTGCACGCCGACGCCCGTCATCGCGGCCACGGCCTGCTGGGACTTCGCCACTAGCGTCGCCTCAGACCCAAAACCATCATAAAGGGGACAGGCACCTTTGTGGTGGTTTTACTCGCGCGGATGACTCGGGTTATAATACGCCTAACATATCGCTCCCTTCTCCGGATGGGGGCAGCGTAAGCGCTCTTGTGGCGGCACCGTAGGACTTTGAAGGTGGCCGTCGTAAGGGCGCTTTTTGTTTAGGCACCCGGGCTCGGGCGCATGCTATGAAGGGAGAGCACATGAAGAGTTTCGTTGCCGAGGATTCGTTTTGGGAGCTATTTCCGCAGGCGGCTGTCGGTGTTGTGGTCGTAAAGGGCATGAAGCCCGCGGCTCAGATTCCTCAAGAGGACGTGGACGCGATTGCGGCGTTGCTCGACCGCGCCAATATCGACGCGGAGCGTCATCTGACCAGCGATACTATCAGCGAGAATGCGCCGGTTAAGGCATGGCGCGAGGCATATCGCCTATTCAAGACCAAGAAGGGCGCGCGTTGCTCAATTGAGAACCTGCTCAAACGCGTGCTCAAAGGCAAGCCGGTGGGCCACATTACGCCCGCGGTGGACATTTACAACACGGTGTCGCTGACCTACGCGTTACCCGTAGGCGGCGAGGATTTGCATGCGATCGAGGGAGACCTTCGCTTGAAGGTGACCGACGGCGGCGACGCGTTCCTGCCGCTTGGCGAGGAAGCGGATGACCCGACGCTGTCCGGCGAGCTGGCCTACGTCGATGATGCGGGCGCCGTGTGCCGCTGCTGGAACTGGCGCGACGGCGTTCGAACGGCCCTGTCCGACGATTCGGCGGACGCGTTCCTGGCGATTGAGTGCGTAGAGCCCGAGCGAATGGGGGACTGCCAGGCCGCCATCGATCGTCTTGCCGATTTGCTCGAGCGCTATCTGGGAGCGACGGTTGTCGTTAAGACGCTTGTGACTCGCGACAATCCCTGCGTGGAGCTGTAGCGGCGCCTGCGGATCATGTTCGCCGGTCAAAACCGCCACAAAGGTGCCTATCCCCTTTGTGGTGGTTTTTATGTTGATGGGTTAACAAATGGGGTATTTGGGTACGGGTGTCGGCTTATGCGACTAAGATGTTTACCCGTAAGCATTATGCAAGCGAAAGGCGGTCGTCTCCCATGCAGCAGAACGACGAGACACGTTTCGAGGACTTTGTTGGACTGATCAGCGGGCTCTACAAGGAGATTCAGCGTATCAAGACGTCCGAAGGCGCAAGGCTGGGCCTCAAGGGCTCCGACGTTATGTGCCTGTACTATCTTGAGCGCAGCAAGGACGGCCTGACTGGCGCCGACCTCGCCCGCATGGCCGGCGTTACCCGTGCCGCCGTTTCGCGCACACTGGCACATCTGGAGGAGGGCGGCTACGTCGAGGTTGACGACTCGGGTGATGCGGCCGTCAAGTATCGTGCTCCGGTGCGCCTGACTGCCCTGGGCGGCGAGAGCATGAGCGAGGCCGATCGCATCATTCGCGAGGTGCTCGATACCACCGGCAAGGCCATGGGCGTGGAGCAGCGCGAGCAGATGTATGCATCGCTGCGCACGATCCTCAACACCCTGCGCGAGATCTAGAGCCGCGCTGGCGCTAGCTTTCAGCCAAGAACTGCATCGTCCCGTTTGAGCGCGTACGCCGTGCCGGGACATTGCTGTCAAAATTCCCTGCGCGGGACCTGCGCAAGAAAGGATTCGCTATGTCCGTCCGCATTATTACCGATTCCGCAAGCGATATGTCGCCGGCCGAGCACCCGGCACTGGACGTTTTGCCGCTGTCCGTCACCTTTGGCACCGATGTGTATATGGATGGCGTCGACATCGATCACCAGCGCTTTTACGAGATGCTTGTGGAGCGCGACGAGCTGCCCAAGACCGGCCAGGTCAACCCGTACGCGTTTTCGCAGGCGATTGCCGAAGCACGTGAGGCCGGCGACGAGGCTGTGATTATTACCGTGGGCGCTAAGCTATCAGGCACCAATCAGAGTGCCCGTACCGCACTTGCCGAGGCGCCAGGTGGCGACGTGTTCGTGGTAGACAGCAACAACGTCACCCTGGGCGAGCGCGTCCTGGTCGAGTATGCGCTGCGCTTGGTGGACGAGGGCCGCAGTGCATCTCAGATCGCGGCGGCTGTCGAGGCCGTGCGCGACCGTGTGGTGGTTATCGGCCTGCTCGAGACGCTGGAGTACCTGGTGCGCGGCGGTCGTCTGTCTGCTGCGGCCGGCGCCGTGGGCACGCTGCTCAACGTGAAGCCCGTGGTGGCTGTCGAGGACGGTCTGATCGTGCAGCTGGGCAAGGCGCGCGGTTCCAAGAACGGCCGCAACCTGCTGAACCAAAAGGTCGAAAAGGCGGGCGGCATCGACTTTTCCATGCCGCTGGCGCTCGGCTATACGGGTCTTTCGGATGCGGTGCTCAAGAAGTATATCGAGGACAGCGCGGCACTGTGGGCTGGTCACACCGAGGGCGAACTGCCCGTTCACACCATCGGCGCCACCATCGGAACCCACGTTGGCCCCGGCGCCGTGGCAGTAGCCTTCTTCCAGCCCGCCAACTAACCGACCTGCCATAAACCATCACAAAGGTGCCTGTCCCCTTTGTGATGGTTTATGCTTTTCCGGGTGGAAGGGAGCGAGCAATGGCGTCTGAGGGCTTTTTTGATCGGGTGTACGGGGTGGTCGAGCAGATCCCCGAGGGGATGGTCGCCACGTATGGTCAGGTGGCACTGCTTGCCGGTCGTCCACGAAGTGCGCGGTACGTGGGGTATGCCCTTCATAGTAATCCGCGCCCTGGCCAAATTCCCTGTCATCGCGTGGTGTTTGCCGACGGCCGTATCTGTGAGGGCTTTGCCTTTGGCGGCCCCGATGCTCAGCGCGAGCTCTTAATGGGGGAGGGCGTGACGTTTGCCGATCCCATGCATGTTGATCTGGCCGCCTGTCGTTGGCCTGCTGGACTCTAACAGCTCTGCCGTGGTCAAAGCCACCACAAAGGTGCCTGTC
>CAJMNK010000011.1 GCA_905214905.1 uncultured bacterium
CAGAAGCTCATGAGCCGGGATCAAATCGATCATGGAGCCACCGCAAGCGATCCAGTAGACGCTGTCGAACTTGCCCTTCTCGGCAATTGCCTCTTTGATCAGATCGTGTGCGTTCATATCCAGTTCCTTTCTTGTTTGGCCCGCAATCAATGACGTTGGTTGCGTAGCCGATGGTTGTTTTAGTCAATCAGATATTTCTCGAATGCGGCCATGTTCTTGGCATCTGCCGCCGCCGGGTCATCGTAGTAACGACCGTCCGTGATTTCCTGGCCCAGCATGCCGTCGAAACCATGGGCGTTGAGCGTGGCGACGAAGGCGTCCATATCGTGCTTGCCATCGCCCCACACCAGATGGCCATACGGGTCACCGTCGATAAAGTGCATCTCGTGAATTGCCCCATCACCAAAGGCGGCAAACCAGTCCTCGAGCGTCTCGCCTGCAACGCCCATCGCGGTTGTATCAACCATGGGCTGTAAGTACGGGCTCGCGACCTCGTCAATCATGCGCTTCGCATCGGAAACCGTCGTCACAAGGTTGCTCTCCTCGGGACGCAGGCTTTCCATCGTAAGCACCAGACCGTGCTCGCCGGCATACTCCGCCAGAATGGACAAGTGCTCGCGGCTGCGCTTCCAGGCTTCCTCGCGGTCCTCGTCCCAGTCGCCCCAGCCCGAGTTGACGGACATACGGTCGCACCCAAGTACCTCGGCAAGCTCAATGCCGTGCTTAAAGTACGCCAGGCTGCGCTGTTCATGCAGCGGTTTGCGTGCGCAGTACTGCCAAGGATAGACAACATTCTCGGGGCACAGAGTACGATACCTAAGCCCACGGTCTGCAGCCTTTTTCGCCAAGACCTCAGCCTCAAAGTAGCCCGTGTGGTCGAGCGTCACATGCGGCTCCGCACACCACAGCTCAATGGACTCAAAGCCCAAGCGCTGCTGCACATCAAGGAAGTAATCGAGCGACCACATGATGTAGTGGATATTCATGCCCGCAATCTGTTCGCGGTGCAGCGTCGGTTTGGATTCAGTCATCTTATGCCTCCTTATTTCGATCGAACACGATTCGTCCGTCCGACATCGTCATATCAACCGCAAGATCGCGTGCGTCGCGATAATCGAGGTCGAACACATCCCGATCGAGCACGCAGATATCGGCAAGCTTGCCGGCCTCGAGCGTACCCAGCTCGTCTTCGCGCATCAGATCGTACGCGCCCCCGGCAGTCCAAGCGCGCAAGAGCTCGACAAGTGTCAGCGCGTTGGCCTCATTCACGGGCAGTCCATCGTCGAAGTATCCGCCGCACGCGCTGTAGATTGACTCGCCCAGGCTCGGAATCAGCAGCGGCAAATCCGTACCACAGCACACCGTGCATCCGGAATCTTCCATGCCGCGGCGATTCCAGCTGTGCAAAAGTCGCGTCTCGCCAATTTGTCGACGCATCATCGACAGGCAATCCTCGCGCCGGTCCAGCGTCAAAATCTGCGGATAGACCTCGCAAATTCCACCTAACTTGCCAAACTCGACAAGATCGGTCGGATCAGAGTTCTCGAGATCGGTAATCGCATGGCGGCGAAGCAACCGTCCATGCTCGTCTCGAGGCAGCGAGGCATAGAGCGCCACGGTACGACGAACGGCGCCATCGCCCTGGCAATGCAAGGAATATCGGAAGCCGTCAGCATCAATTGCGCTCAGCTCGTTCTCAATCAGATCCCACTCGGGCTCCTCGACAACCGTCTTGCCGGCAGCGCCCGCATCGGCCGTGTCCTCATAGGGGTCAATCATCTCGGCAAGCCCCGCCCATACGCCTCGATCGGTCATACGGTTGAAGCCAGAAAAACGAACGAACGGACCCCGGAAGCGCTCTCGTGCCTCGCGAGCATATGACAGATTTGCACCGGCACCCACCGGCTGCGACATCATAGAGACGCGAACCGTCAGCTCACCAGATTCCTCACGGCGAGCCATTTCGTCGGCAAAACCGTAGTAGTCATCAAACGCCATCTCCTTGATGGCGGTAACGCCGCGCTCGTTAAGCATGCTCATGTAGTCCGAATACCCCGCACGTACCTCGGGCAGCGCGAGGAAATCGCTCATCATGCGCCAGATCTTCTCGGCATAGCACGCCTGGGGTGTAAAGCCGTATCGCGCACTGGCGGCAGCATTGAGAACGCAGGTCTCCGCACCCGGTGTAAAGCAGACGACAGGGATATCGCCAAAACAATCGTCAAACACAGCTGCCGTATTTGCGTTCTCGGCATCCGATGCCAACGTTTCGGGCAGGTTGTGGCCAAAAGCCGCCGCGCAATCCGGATGATCTTCTTTCCATGCACGCAAGAGCGACACGGCCTCTTTGGCATCAGCGATGCCGGACAGATCAGACCCCAACGTCCGCAGCGCCCAGCCTGTATAGAAGGTATGCACATCGATCAGGCCAGGCATGACGGTGCGGTCGCCCAGGTCAACTACCTCGTCCGCCTGGGTCAAATACGAAGCTACCTCACACTTGGTGCCAACCGCCTCAATTCGATTGCCACGGACCGCTACGAAACCTTCAAACGGCAGGTCCCCCGTACCGGTAAAGACGCTCTTAGACGTCAGGACCGTCAAACGATCGGTCATTATAATCACCTACGCCGGAAGCATGCCAGAAATGGCAGTAATGACCAAGCCAAACACGACCATGAAGATGAAGAACTTCCAAATGGTCTTCCACCATTGACCAAACGAAATCTTAGCCACGCCAAGGCCGGCAACCGTCATGCCCGCCACGGGACTGATGGTGTTGATGGTCTGGTTGGCAAACTGGAGCGCGGTAACGGCCGCCTCGGGATTGAGGCCCATGAGCTCGGTCAGGGGGCCCATAACGGGCATGGTGAGTGCCGCCAGGCCAGAACTCGAGGGAACCAGCAAAGAGAGCAGGCCAAGGACGATATACATAAACGTGGTGTAGACCGCGGCGGGTGCACCGGCGAGCGCAGTAGCGAGCGCCTGGAGGATGGTGTCGATGATCATGCCGCCCTCGGCGATGACCAGAATACCGCGAGCGATACCGATAACGATGGCGGCGTACGCAAAGTCGGCGAGACCTTTAACGAACTCCTCAGCAATCGTCTGCTGGTCAAGACCGCCCAGGATACCGGCAAGCAAGCCCATGCCAAGGAACACGGCGGAAATCTCATTCATGTACCAACCCTGGGTAACAAGACCCCAGACGATAATGCCCATACCGCAAGCAAAATCGATAAGCACGAGCTTCTGACGGGTAGTGAACTCTTCCTCGATGGAGGCATCGGTCACGGAAAACTCGATACGCTTGAGCTTATCGTCCTCGTACGTAATGGACGACTCGGGGTTTTTCTTGACGCGCATGGCGTAGCGCATGGCCCATGCGATACCGACGACAGTGAAGATGACCCAAGAAACGGCGCGCAGCCACAGCTGCGGATTGCCCTCGATGCCAATGATGCCTTGGGCGATCAAAACATTAAACGGGTCGATGGTCGAAGCACAATATCCCAGGTTAGGACCAAGGAAGCAGATGATGAATGCCGTCATCGAGTCATAACCGATACCCATCATGATGGGAATGAAGATGGCATAGAACGGCAGGGCTTCCTCAGACATACCAAACGTGGTGCCGCAAATGGACAGCAACGTCATCGTGATGGGAATGATGAGGATGTCCTTGTTCTTGAGCTTTTTAATCACACGGCTCATGCCGGCATTCAAAGCGTTGGTCTTGGTGATGATTGCGAACGACCCGCCAATCAATAAGACGAACGCAACGACGTCGGCAGCCTCCTGGATGCCCTTAGTGGGCGCTTGCAGGACCGCGAAAATATCCTGACCCAGATTGATGGTCTCGCCGGTCTCGGAATCGGTGTGGTTCTTATCGACCTGTTCATAGGTTCCAGCAACGGCGACTTCACGCTCGCCCGCCGCTGTCGAAATCATCTTGCGCTGATACTGGCCAGAGGGAACGATCCAAGTCAAGACCGCAAAGACAACGATCAGCAAGAACATGATCGTATAGACATGCGGTAATTTGAACTTAAAACGTCTGTTTGTCTTCTTCGCCTTCGTATCTGACATAGATACCTCCAAAGAACTCGAGACTGCATCGCATCTCGCTTCAACGTTTGCACAAGGCAAACGTTCTATGACGTTCTATAGATTACCAGCAGCTTTTCTCGTCATCAAGATAATTTCAAACTGATTGCCGCAACGCGGTTGAACGGTTGCGTTTGCGCCGTGAACGGTATGGAGACGCCCGGTGAGATGATCCGCCGGGCGCTTCCATTCGCAATGTCCTAGATGTCAAAAACGTAGCGAGACCCAACGATCCGCTGACGACCGATGATAAACGGCCGCCGCTGCTCATCGAAAAAGAAGGCTTCCATATAAAACAAGGGTTCGCCAACGGGAACTGCCAACAACCGAGCGACCTCGGGCGACGCGCACGCGATCTCAAGCGTGCATGGGTCGGTAAACGCGGGCGTGCGGCCCGTCCGGTTGCGCACGAACTCAAAAATGGATTGGTTAGATAGAGGTGCCGTTGATAGATAGGCGTTGTCCTCGTAAACATATATGTTGTTCTCGAGCATGACAGGGACGCCATCGGCAGTACGCACGCGCTCAACGCAGATCAAGTCAGTTCCAACGGGAACACCAAAGAACTGTGCTTCGGTGGAATCCGCCGGCAGTATCTTTCTCGAAATGACACGCGCCCCCGGTTCCATTCCGTTAACGCGGCATGCGTCCGAAAAACTCTGGACGTCATCCTTCTGGCGAATCTTGCGCTTGAGCTTGGGGGCATTGACAAACGTGCCTTTCCCCTGTTGCTTCGTTAGATAGCCCTGTTGGACGAGCTCCTCAATAGCGCGTCGCACGGTAACGCGGCCAACTTTATAGCTCTCAGCCAATTCGAATTCGTTGGGTATCCGCGCGCCTGCCTTGTAGGCACCGGAGTTGATTTCGTTTTTGATGATATCGATAACCTGTTGGTACAGCGGTATCGCTGCTTTACCGTCAGTTAGCCCTTCAGTCGGTGGCATATACCCTCTCCAAGCACAATTAAGTCTAAAACGGGCTTAGGGGCATTCAACAAGTCTTTAAGCCCGCATTAGCTTAAAGTATGCTAGGTGTCGCACCAAAATGTCGGCTATTTACTCATCAGACCCGAAAAACGCGCAACTACCGCGCTCCTAAGAAAGCGTGAGGAGTTCCGGCAGCTGGTCGATAATCTTGTCCGCGGCATCCTGGCTAAAGCCAAACCGCTCCTCGCGCTTGGCAATCACCGTTAACCCCGCCCGTTTGCCGGCAGTGATACCAGGCACCGAATCCTCAACGCAGCAGCAACGGTCCGCAGGCAGCCCCAACAGATCCAGCGCATGCAGGTAGATGTCGGGCTCGGGCTTGCTCTCCTTAAACTGCTCGCCGCTCACCACATACTCAAAGGCATCCGACAACCCGCACGCATTGAGCACTTCCTCGATGCTATTCATGGGAGACGAGCTGGCAAGCGCCACGCGAACGCCGCGGCGCGGCAGCTCTCGAATCGTATCCACAGCGCCCGGGTTAATCAAAGTCTGATAGTCGCGCGGACGCTTATGCGCCCACTCGTCCCAACGGGCCAACGCTTTCTCGCCAGTGAAATGCCCCTTACCGGCGCGCTCAAACCAATCGACCAGCATATGCAGGAAGAACTGATGCGAGGTACCGACTTGCCCATTCAACTCCTCTTGAGTCAGGTTAAGCCCAAGCTCTTTGGCAAACGCGGCAGTCTCGCCCAGGTAGTAATACTCGGTATCGACAATGACACCGTCCATGTCAAAGATAACGGCGTCGAACGGAAATGCGGACACGGCACCCTCCCTAACAAAAGGGCGCCTGTAAGCAGGCGCCCGAACCATGCATTATCGGCGATTCTAGCCCAGCAGCTTATCCAGCGCCACCGCAATACCGTCTTCGTTGTTATTGGCGGTCACCATCTGGGCAACTGCCTTAACCTCATCGACGGCGTTGCCCATGGCAACACCGGTGCCGGCCCACTCAATCATGGACTTGTCGTTCTGGCCGTCGCCAAACGATACGACCTCACTGGCATCGATGCCGAGCTTGGGCAGGGCGCCCTCGAGCGCGCGGGCCTTGTCGATACCGGGCGCCGTGTACTCAAAGTACCAGTCGGCCGTAAACATGCCCGAAAGCGTCTGCTTAAAGGGCGCATACATCTCCTCGTGATGCGCCTGCAGGTAGGCTGGATCGCCCGCCGTCAGCAGCTTGTCCACGGGATAAGTGTCCACAACCTCATGCAAGCTCTCGACCTCACGGATCTTAAGGTCGCAGGCATCGCGCTCATACTTGACGATATTCTTCTGCGAACCGTCCGGCAGTGTGATCATGCAGCGATACGAGTCCACGACGTGCAGGTCCCGACCGAGCGAAATCATAGGGATCACGTCAAAATTACGCAGGTGATCAATCAGACGGTGCAGCTCGTCAGCCGGCATAGCCTGGTCAAAAAGGACCTCATCGGTCTGAGCGTCGACCACATGCGCGCCATTAAAGGCAACCAGCAGACCGTCATGGTTTTGAAGGTCGAGCTCCTGCGCCAAGGCGTGCAGTCCCCATGCGGGACGGCCCGAAGCCAAGATGAGCTTAATGCCCGACTCCTGCGCCGCGAGCAGCTTCTCGCGCGTACGCGGGCTAATCACTTTCTGATCGTTGGTGAGCGTACCGTCGATATCCATCGCGATGGCTTTGATTGCCATATATGCCTCCCTGTCATTGAACAACCTTGTCTGAGCCATCATACAGAACGCCCATCGCGACTGCGTTTACAACGGGCAAAAAGTCATATTGTCTCGAACATGAACGGCGTGTGGTCGTGAAGCTATATCGCTCAGGTCAAATACGTCTGCTAGCGACGCTCATCCGTCGGTGCGCCCTCGACGATCGCGATGCCCGCCGATGCGCCTAACGCGCTGGCGCCGGCCTCGATGAATGCGCAAGCCTCTTCGTAATTATGGATACCGCCCGCCGCCTTGATTGCCACGGCATCGCCGAGCACCTCGTGCATCAGCCGCACGTCCTCGAGCTTAGCACCGCCAAAGCTTCTGCCGGTCGATGTCTTAAGGAATCCCGGCTTGGCCTCCAGCGCGATCTCGCATACACGGCGCTTGGCGGCGTCGTCGCCGTCCAGCTTGCACATCTCGACGATTACCTTGTCAGTGATGCCATGCGCGCGACAAAAATCAGCAATGGTAGTCATCTCGCGCTCGATGGCATCAAAATCGCGGTTCTCGATCGACCCCTGATTCAAAACGTAGTCAATCTCGGTAAAGCCACACGCAGCGTATTCCTCAAACCTCGCAAGCTTCTCCTCAAGCGTCATAGTGCCCTGGGGAAAGTCGATGGCGCCGGCAAGGATGATGTCAGAGCCCTCGAGCATGGCGCGGCCCGTCTCGTACTCCTGAAGGTTCGCAAATACGCAGCGAAAGTTGTACTTTAACGCCTTCTCGACATACTGCTCAAACGTGTCCTCGGGGGCATCGATATAGTCGATGTATTTATTGATGGGTTTGGCAAGTGTCATGCTGGGCCTCCTTGTTCAGGACTGACAACCGATTCGTGGTTTCACGCGAAAAACCACGTTCAATGTACGCCCGACATACAAGGACAGCGTCCGCATTCCGACAAGTGGTATGAAATTAGCTGTAAACGTATATTTACAGACAGCGAATGGCACCGCACGCGGATGCCGACAGCAAGACATCCCCCCTCAATACACCCTCATGCCCCTTTACTGTTTGCGACCAGAAATGATGAGCTGCACAACGTCGTTAGCGGTCGAATTCGACCTCTGACGACGTCACGCGACTCATCGTATCCGACCGACAACAGAAAAGGGGCACGTTCGCATAGCGTGGCGCGTGACGGTTGCAAAACCACCCCATTTGAAACAAACGCAAAAAAGTACTTGCAAAGACGCGTTCCGACATATAAGTTGATAAAAGACCGCCGTTGCGGTTTTAAGTAGATCGAGCATATGAAATTTCAGTTTTTAGCGTGTAAGAGAAAGAAGATCGGCAAAGTACAACCCCAAACGCAATGACAACTTAATGAGGTAACTGCCACATGTGAGGCACCCAGGGCATTGCTGTCTCGATTTTGAGCACGATGCCTTCCGCCTTGCATGGGCCGTTCCATCCCGCCCCTGCAGCAACTGCCTCACGGGCTCATTGAAAACCGCATAGAACCCCAACGTCAGCACATCACCCACGGCAAGCACATCACTCACGACAACCAACACATCAACAAACAGCACGAACATCAACCGATTGGAGAAGCTATGACAAACCACCACGCTGAAGACGGCGATAAGAAAAACATTCTGGATGCCCGCATTGAGCGAGCATATGCAAACGAATATGACGCCGCCTTTGCCGCCGCGACCATCAAGAACTACGCGTCGCTACCGCTCGCGACGATCTTGGCCGACCACCCTCAACTGCTGAAGCGCTGCACAAAGATCATGGGCGACCCCGACATTCGCAAGCTGACAGACCCCTATGCCCCAAAACGCGACAACGATTCGTACGTTCTTACCGTAGGCTGCCTAGCCCATATACTTACGGCGCTCGACACGAAACTCAAGCTCGAATGGGAACCCGACGAGCGTCATGAACTCGAAAGCAAGCGGAACACCCTGCGCACCGCACTGTTCCTTCCGTTGGACGGCCTCAAGCGCTGCAACGTCGAGCTCAATACACAGGCGCGGCAAAAGCCCGGGACCACAGGGCAGAAAACTCCAAGACCCCATGCGGCCATCGTCGACCGCAACCGATATAACCGCATGACCGCGCATTTTTCTGCCGAGGGAGCAGCCATAAGGACGCTGATCGACCTGCTGTGCCTCCTGAGCATCAACGAGCTATTTGAGGGCTATCTCGCCCTTGTTCCTGCGACGGCACCCAAGTCGGTAGCAAAGATCATCGAGACCTGCAGACGCCAGTTTGAGCGCCATCGCAATGGCAGCGAGATGAACGCCAGCATCGCGCAGTACTACGCGGCTCATTACAAAAATGACGGATGTGCCCCTGTCGAGCATCAGCTGCGGCTCGCCTACACCACGCCCGCCGCAACGCTCTATCGCTTTGGAGCCCTTGGCGCTTGCGAGCCGCACGAACAGGCAGCCTGCCCCACAACCGAGCTCGATCTCAGGCTCGGACGAACCCTGTAGCCCGCCAGCCCCTCCGCGGGCAACAATCCTATTCCACAACACAACCAACAGAAAGGAGTCCTCATGGACACCAATCATTCCCCCATCATCAGCCCCCTCACCATGCGTGAATCCGCCCGAGGCATCACGCTCACCAGCATTTACGATGAGATGCTCGCCCGTCGCGAGCTCTCCGTCATGGGAAACATCGAAACCCCGATGGCCCACGACCTATGCCAGCAGATCCGCCTGCTCGATGCCACCGACCCCAGCCGCCCCATCACCATATTTGTCGCCAGCGCCGGCGGAAGCGTGCGATCGGGCCTTGCGATCTATGACGCCATGCGCCTCGCATCGTGCCCCATCCGCACCGTCTGCCTGGAATTCGCCGCGTCCATGGGCGCCGTGATCTTTATGGGCGGCGACGATCGCCGTATGGCGCCCCATGCAGAGCTCATGATTCACGACCCGCTGATCCCCCAGGGGGCAGGCGGCTCGGCACTTGCGCTGCAGGAAACCAGCCGGCGTCTCATGCAGACCCGCAAGACCCTCACGCAAATCCTCTCGGACCGCAGCGGCCTCACGCCCAAGCGCATCCAGTCCCTCACTGCAAAAGACACCTACCTTTCGGCCGAGCGCGCCGTCGAGCTCGGCTTTGCCCACGAAATCCTCTCGACCACCAAGGAGGTCGCCCATGTCTAACCTCGCCAGCCGTCTCGCCGCATCTGAGTCCGCATCGTCCACCATCCTCGCCAAGGATCGAACGCTTTCCTGCGACACCCGCCAAACGGGACTCAACAACAATGCACTTGTGATCGGCCCCTCGGGAGCCGGCAAGACCCGAAACGTCCTCAAGCCCAACCTGCTGCAAATGAACGCAAGCTACATCGTGCTCGACACCAAAGGCACGCTCTGTCGCGAAGTGGGACCCGTGCTGGCAGCCCACGGTTACCGCGTGCAATGTCTCAACTTCGCCGACCTCAACACCGTCCCGGCCCTTGCGCCCGGCATCGAGCGCTGCGGCTACAACCCCCTGAGGCACATTCGCCGCAAGGCGGACGGCAGGCCCAACCAGCAGGACATCCTCTCGGTGGCAAAGGCCATCTGCCCCATCGAGGACAACAACCAGCCTTTTTGGGATCATGCGGCGGCAAACCTGCTGTCGTGTCTTATCGCCTACGTCACCGAACAGCTACCCGCCGACGAGCAGACGATCAGCTCGGTCATCAAGCTGATCGAGCACCTGCAGGACGGTGCCACAGGTCGATTGTTTGACGACCTGATCACGACCGACCCCCAAAGCTATGCCCTCTCGCTATGGCAGCGCTACGCCATTACGCAAAATGCCGAGCGCATGCACGCGAGCATCGTCGGCATCCTTGCCGAAAAGGTCATGTGTCTGGGATTCGACGGTGCCGCACAGCTCTATCGTGAGTGCCATCAGGTGGACTTCGCTTCCATGGGACACACCCCCTGCGCCCTGTTTGTAACCGTGAGCGATATTGACCGCAATCTCGATCCGCTGACCGGCCTCTTTATTTCGCAGGCGTTTATGGGCCTCATTCGTGAGGCCGATAGGCAGCCCGACGGCAGCCTGCCCGTGCCCGTGCGCTTTATGCTCGATGACTTCGCAAATCTGCAGATCCCCCAGATCGACAACGTGCTCTCGATTATCCGAAGCCGCAACATCTGGGCAACGCTGCTGCTGCAGTCGACCAACCAGCTCGATGCGCTCTATGGCGAGGCACGCGCACGCTCCATCATGGGCAACTGCGACACGCATCTGGTGCTGGCGTTCCAGGATCCCGAGAGTGCCCGGGTGTTTTCCGACCGCGCCGACGCGCTGCCCGGCACGCTCATGGCGACGCCGATCGATCGCTCGTGGCTCTTTGTGCGCGGCTGCACTCCCGAACAGGTCGAGCGCTTTAGGCTCGAAGACCATCCGCTCTACGGGGAGCTGCCCGAGGCGCAGCGAGGCCATGCGGAGGCCGAGCTCTAGACGCAGGACCCTCGCAGCACGCGACGCTCCGGCGAAGATCCTTAAAGGCCGTGCGCCCCGGGGCCACGGCAAAGCAAAGGGGCCCGCATCCGATGAGATACGGGCCCCTGACTATAAGGCGCGATGCGTTAACAGCAGCGACTACTTGCGGTGAGCGCGGTAGAACTCGATGAGCGCCTGGGTCGAAGCGTCCTGCTCGGCCTTGGCGGCGTCGTCATGGAAGGCTGGAGTGATCTGCTTGGCAAGCTGCTTGCCCAGCTCGACGCCCCACTGGTCGTAGGAGTCGATGCCCCAGACCGTGCCCTCGACAAACGTGATGTGCTCGTACAGGGCGATGAGCTCGCCGAGTGCGAACGGGGTCAACGTGTCGCCAAAGATCGAGGTCGTCGGACGGTTGCCCTCAAAGCAGCGGGCCGGGACGATCTGCTCGGGCGTGCCCTCGGCGCGCACCTCATCGGCCGTCTTACCAAAGGCGAGCGCCTTGGTCTGGGCCAGGAAGTTGCCCAGGAACAGCTCGTGCACGTCCTGGCCGCTGTCGGTCGCAGGGTTGGCGGTATTGGCGAAGGCAATGAAATCGGCCGGGACCACCACGGTGCCCTGGTGCAGCAGCTGGTAGAAGGCGTGCTGACCGTTGGTGCCGGGCTCGCCCCAGAAGATCTCACCGGTGTCGGAGGTCACGGCGCTGCCGTCCCAGCGGACATGCTTGCCGTTGGACTCCATGGTGAGCTGCTGCAGGTAGGCCGGGAAACGATGCAGGTACTGGCAGTACGGCAGCACGGCGTGGCTCTTGGAACCGAAGAAGTTGACGTACCAGACGTTGAGCAGGCCCATCAGCGCAACGGCATTGTTCTCGAGCGGCGTGTTGCAGAAGTACTCGTCGATAGCGTGGAAGCCCTCGAGGAACTGCTGGAAGCGCTCGGGACCGAGCACGACGATCAGCGACAGGCCCACGGCGGAGTCGACGGAGTAGCGGCCGCCGACCCAGTTCCAGAAGCCGAAGGCGTTGGCGGGGTCGATACCGAAGGCCTCAACCTTCTCGAGCGCGGTGGAAACGGCAACGAAGTGCTTTGCCACGGCCTCGGCGTTCTGCTCATCGGAACCGTCGATGGCGCCCTGAGCCTTGAGCTGCTCGAGCATCCAGGTCTTGACCTCGCGAGCGTTGGTGAGGGTCTCGAGCGTGGTGAAGGTCTTGGACACGATGATCACGAGCGTGGTCTCGGGATCGAGGCCCTTGAGCTTCTCTGCCTGATCGTTGGGGTCGATGTTGGAGATATAGCGGCAGTCGATACCGGCGTCGGCATAGGGACGCAGGGCCTCGTAGGCCATGACCGGGCCCAGATCGGAGCCGCCGATGCCGATGGACACCAGATGCTCGATCCTCTTGCCGGTAACACCCTTCCACTCACCGGAGCGCACGCGCTCGGCGAAGGCATACATGCGGTCGAGAACCTCGTGCACGTCGGCGACGACGTCCTGGCCGTCGACGATGAGCTGGCCCTTCTCGCTTGCCGGGCGGCGCAGCGCGGTGTGCAGGACGGCGCGGTCCTCGGTAGTGTTGATGTGCTCGCCGGAGAACATGGCGTCGCGGCGCTCCTCGAGCTTTACCTCGCGGGCAAGATCGCACAGCAGCTTGACGGTCTCATCGGTCACCAGGTTCTTGGACAGGTCGAAGTGCAGGTCACCGGCGTCAAAGCTCAGCTTGTTCACACGCTCGGGATCGGCGGCGAACCAGGCCTTGAGGTCGATACCCTCGGCCTCGAGCTTCTCCTGATGAGCCTCGAGCGCCTTCCAAGCGGCAGTCGACGTGGCGTCGATAGGTGCGGCAACAGTTGCCATAGAGTCCTCCTCAGCATACGGGCGCACACCTCCATGCACGCCCGGATATTCAGATAGCCCTATTCTAGCGCAGGTCAAGACTACAATCAGCGAGCGTTATCAATCCGCCCCTAAACGGCGACCGACCAAAAAGGGACAGGTTTATTTTGGCAGGTCAAACGCTTTACCTACCAAAATGAACCTGTCCCTTCCTGGCAGGTATTATGCCGCGGCGCACACGCTACCGAGCAACTCACGCAGAGGAGACCCGATGCCCTCCAGCAGTTCGGGCGCGATAATGGCAAAAACGGGAACCTCGCCGGTGCCCACGACAGCAGGCACCTTGCCCTCCGAGACAATGCATCCATAAGGCACAAAGCCGTCTTCGCCGGCATCGAGCGCCGCCATGCGACGCGCGAGCTCGCGCGCAAAGCCGGCAGTATCGGCATCGCCAATCGCCAGGACAAAGTCCACGCCTTCGTCGGTCGCCAGGGCTACGGCCTCATCGACCAAATCGTCTCCCCCATCGCCCCCGACCAAGCCGCAGCGAAAAAGCACGCGTTCGAGCAGAGCTCGATCAAGCGAGCCGAGCGCCGCCGAGACGAGCTCATCGTGCGTATGTTTGTCACCGCCCAACACGACCAGCGCCTTGGTGCCACCGTAGTGAGCGACCAATCGTCCGCACCAGCGAGCCACGTCTCCATCCGCAACAAGGCGCGTCGGCATACCAAACCCATAATTGACCATCTTTTCCACAACCCTTCCGTGCGTATAGGCGGTATCAATCGTTAGGCTCATGCTACGAAGCGAGGTTTTCCGAGCTGTTTCGCACTCTTTAGAGCTGCGTTAAAACCCGATCCAACCGCACGACCATACCTACCAAAACAAACCAGTCCCTTTTTGACAGGTTTTGACGACGTCCGGACGAGCGGGTATTATCGAACAGGTATTCGATAAGAACATGTGTTTGATGAAAGGACACGGATGGCGCACGAGCAGCACACCTATATCTGCATCGACCTCAAGACGTTTTATGCCAGCGTCGAGTGCGTCGACCGTGGGCTCGATCCGCTCACCACCAACCTGGTCGTTGCCGACGAATCGCGCGGGCGCACGACCATCTGCCTCGCCATCACACAGGCCATGAAGGACCTCGGGATACACAATCGCTGCCGTCTGTTCGAAATTCCCGATGGCATCGACTACATCACGGCCGTACCGCGCATGCAGCATTACATGGAGGTGTCGGCGAAAATCTACGGTATCTATCTGGAATACGTCAGCCCCCAGGACGTGCACGTCTACTCCATCGATGAGTGCTTTATCGACGTGACGCCCTATCTGGACCTCTATCACACAGATGCGGAAGGGTTCGCCTGCACGCTGCGCGACGAGGTCCTCGCGCGCACCGGCATCACGGCGACGGTCGGCATCGGCCCCAACCTATTCCAGGCCAAGGTAGCGCTCGACATTACCGCCAAGCACGTACCCAGTCGCATCGGCATACTCGACGACGAGACCTTTCGCAAGGAGATCTGGCCCCATCGTCCCATCACCGATATCTGGGGCATCGGTCCCGGCGTGGCAGCCCGCCTCGAGAAATACGGCGTCTACGATCTGATGGGCGTCGCGGCGCTCGACGAAAACCTGCTTTACGACGAGCTCGGCGTCAATGCCGAATATCTCATCGACCATGCCTTCGGGCGCGAGCCGACAACCATCGCCGATATCCAAGCCTATCGCCCGCAAGCAACTTCGACCACCACAGGACAGGTGCTCTCGAAGGGTTATGCCTACGAACAGGCCTATACCGTCTTGCGCGAGATGGTCGACAACGCCGTTTTAGACTTGGTCGATAAGCACGTGGTCTGCGACAGCATCTCGCTCTTTGTGGGCTACGCGAGCGAACGCGCCGACATACGCCGCCTCGACGCCAGCGGTACAGCGCAGTATGTGGACGGATGCGGGCACCTGCGCTCGAGCACATCGAGTATCGAACCCACCGCAACCGCCGGCCCCGAGCTCGCGCCCCGTGCGCCCAAGCCCGTCCAGCGCGATGACGAACGGCGTCGCCTGGTGCGCGAAGCGCAGGCAATCGATGGCATCTTTGTGGGAGAGCATGGCGGCAAACCGCGCGGTGGCTATGCCGCACTCTTTGCGCACTCTAACGCCTCGCGAAAGCTGCCCGAGCGCACCAATTCGTTTAAGAAGATCATGGGCTATTTCGATGAGCTCTGGGCGCAGACTGTCGATCCCAAACGACCGGTCAAGCGCATCAACCTGGGATTTGGCAACCTCATGCCCGAGGAATTTGCCACCATCGATCTGTTCAGCGATATCGAGGCCGATGAGCGCGAGCGCGACCTGGCGCGCGCCGTCCTGGCCGTGAAAGGCAAGTACGGCAAGAACGCGCTCGTCAAGGGATTAAGCTTTACCGCCGGCGCCACCGCGCGCGAACGCAACGAACAAGTTGGAGGACACCGTGCCTAAACCCAAACAACAGCCCGTGCGCCCGCCGACCGCCTTCGAGCGCCTGGCGGACCCCGAGGGCAGACGCCGCGCCGCCGACCCCAACCTCACTGCCAACGGTGCCGTGCGCGCCAACCGCGCCGCACAGTTTATGCCCTTTGCCGCCCTCACGGGATACTACGAACTCGCGCGCAAGCAGGAAATCACCGTCGAGTCAAAACGTGAGCTCACAGAAGAAAAAGCCCTCGTGCTTTCTAAAAAACTCGAGGGTCTCAAACGTGGCGACTTGGTTCGTGTCACCTATTACGATGCATACGGCTATCGCAGCCGCACCGGCATCCTCGACGAGGCGCTCCCCGCCTTCAAGCTCCTCAAGCTCCGAGACATCGCCATCGACTTCGACGACATCCAAGACATCGAGCTGCGCGGACGAGCCTAGCCAAGGAAGCGCATCCAGAGCGACGCTTACAGCGTCATGACGTAGTAGCCCGCATCTTTCACGGCCGTCTCGAGGACATCACGATCAACCGGCTGCTTAGAGCGCACGCGTGCCGTGTGGTCCGCATACGTCACCGTTGCCCACACGCCATCCAGTGCATTGAGGGCATTGGCTACGTTCTGAGCGCAGCCGTCACAGCTCATGCCGCCGATGAGCAGCTCATCGCTATAGGGATAGTGTGACGCATCGGTATCCACCACAACAACCTTTTTGGCCTTCTTGCCGCTCGCACCATCGCTGCAACAACTCTTCCCGTGTGTCGAAGCGGCAATGCGGCGCAGTCCAAAAAACATGCCGACGGCAATGACGGCCAGCACGATGAGATTCGCAGGGTTGAGCAAGTCACTCATGCGTTCCCCTTTCAAGTAGCCCTATCTAGATACCCCCATGGGGTGTCCCCATCTTAACCCAAAATCATGTCTGTTCGGTCAATTAGTTTCCCTCTTCAAACTTTTTTGTTGACCATGGCTTACTTTCGTGTATAAGTTTTCCTAGGCTAACAACTGAGGACCCGAAAGGGGCATCGTGACTCGAACCATTGACATCCCAACATACCAAACGGCTGTCGTGCGCAACTGCTCCCCTACGCTCGCAGGTATCAAGCCGGCTTCGCTCTTTACCTATCCCGGCGTTTACGCCAACCAAAACGGAAAACCCAGCGCCACCCATATCGAAGAGCGACGCTCTCGCCTGCTCGCCGTCATAGCCCAATGCAACCGCGAGCTCCAGCCACTCGGGATCCATATGAGCGTTTTGGTCTGGCGCCCCTGCGGAGCGCTCATCTATGTGTACCGCCCTGCAGACCTCATGCGATACCTCTCCGACCCCCGCGCCACGACGGCGCTTGCCGCCGAAGGTTACGATGTCCACAACCTGCCCGCGTCCCTGGTGCATCTCGCCGCGCGCATCACGCTGGCAAGCAGCAATGACGCAGAGAGCGCCTATGACGGCAGCGTCTGCGCGCTCGCGCGAAATAGGCACTGCGATACGGGGTGCATGTGCGAGTTCCCCCACGAAATTGGCTATTTTTTGGGCTATCCCTACGAAGATGTCCATCAGTTTATCGTCCAGCACGGCGAAAACTATAAGGTCTTTGGCGCATGGAAGGTATACACAAACGTTGAGCAGGCGCTCACGACCTTCGATTCCTATCGCGCATGCACGCAATACCTTACCTACATCTATCAACAGGGCTGCACTCTGGGACAACTTGTCCAGGCAACCCGATAGAGCATACAAAACGCGGCCGCACGCCGCACAACCGAAAGGAAGACATATGAGCAAGATCGCAGTCGTCTACTGGAGCGGTACAGGCAACACCGAGGCCATGGCAAACTTCGTTGCCGAGGGCGCAACCGGTGCCGGCGCCGAGGCAGAGGTCATCTCCTGCGCCGACTTCTCTGCCGACAAGGCCGCCGAATATGATGCCTTCGCCTTCGGCTGCCCCGCCATGGGTTCCGAGGAGCTTGAATACGATGAGTTCCAGCCCATGTGGGATGAGGTCAAGGAGACCCTCGGCGACAAGAAGGTTGTCCTCTTTGGCTCTTATTCGTGGGCCGAGGGCGAATGGATGGACAACTGGAAGGCGGACGCCGACGAGGCGGGCGTCAACGTCGTCGATTCCGTCATCTGCTACGATGCGCCCGACGACGAGGGCGAGACCGCTTGCAAGGCCCTCGGAGCCGAGCTCGTGTAACGAACCCAGGGCTTCCAAAAGAGCCTGCATCAAAGCGCATCCCCGTCCCTACAAAAGAGCGGGGGCTGGATTTAAGTCCAGCCCCCGCTCTTTTATAACGGCAGTTACATCAACCGGCTACGAGATATTGCCCAAGAACGCCTTGGTGCGCTCGCTCTTGGGATGGTCGAAGACCTCACTCGGCGTACCCTCTTCCACGATAACACCACCGTCCATAAAGACGACGCGGTCGGCGACGTCGCGGGCAAAGCCCATCTCGTGAGTCACGACGATCATGGTCATGCCATCGCGTGCCAGGTCGCGCATGACACCCAGAACGTCGCGGACAAGCTCGGGGTCAAGCGCCGACGTGGCCTCGTCAAAGAGCATCACGTGTGGATTCATCGACAGGGCGCGGGCGATGGCCACGCGCTGCTGCTGACCGCCCGAAAGCTGACTCGGCATAAAATCGATGCGCTCGGCCAGACCGACCTTAGTGAGCTCCTCGACGGCGATCTTCTCGGCCTCTTCCTTGCTGCGCTTGAGCACCTTTTGCTGCGCAAGCATGACGTTCTTTTTGACCGACAGGTGCGGGAACAGGTTGAACTGCTGAAACACCATGCCCAGATGCGTGCGCACCTTGTTAAGGTCGACGCCCTTGGCACACACATCCACGCCCTCAACGACAATCGAGCCGCTCGTGGGATGCTCTAGGCGATTGATGCAGCGAAGCATCGTCGACTTGCCCGAGCCCGAGGGGCCCAGGACCACAACGACCTCACCCTTGTGCACGTCCAGATCGATATCACGCAGAACCACGTTATCGCCAAAAGCCTTTTGGAGGTTCTTGATGCTGACAACGACCTCGTTGGAATTCGTTTCACTCATGACAGGACCTCCTTACAGACCGGCGATATGATCGGCGGGCGTCGCGACAACCTGTCCGGCGCTCTTGGTGGGACGCTTCTTTTTGGTTTCGGCCGTCCCCAGAAGTCTCGCCTCAAGACCGCTCACCAAGCGCGCAAGCGGCAGGGTAATGACCAGATAGAACAGAGCGGCAACCACATACGGCGTGATGGAGCCCGTCGTGGCCACGATGGTGCGGGCGTTCATGACGATCTCGACGACACCCACGGCGGCAAGCAGCGACGTGTCCTTGTAGAGCAGGATGAACTCGCTGGTCAGCGTAGGCAGGACATTGCGGAACGTCTGCGGAATCATGACATAGAGCAGCGTCTGGAAGGCATTCATGCCCAGCGAGCGAGCAGCCTCGTTTTGGCCCTTGGGGATCGACTGAATACCGGCACGGAAGATCTCGCACAGGTACGCAGACGAGTTCATGGCCATGACGATAACACCCAGCACATAGTCGTCCACTTTGACACCGGCCAGCGGCAAGCCAAAGAACGCAATGTAGATCTGCAAGAACGCCGGCGTGCCGCGGATGATATTCACATAGATGCCGGCAAGGCAGCGAAGGATGCGCGACTTGGAAATGCGCATTAGCGACAGCGCAAAGCCAAAGGGAATGGCCAACGGAAATGCCACGAGCACGATCGAGAGCGACATAAGGAAGCCCTTGAAGACGATCGGCAGGCTCTGGACCAAAATGACCGGGTTCAGGAACAGGCGCAGGAACATATTGGAGTTCCACGCCTCGACCCACGGCTGCTCTTTAAGGTCAGCCAGGAAGTTATCGAAGGCCGTCACGCCCTTGATCTCCACCGACGGAATCTTGGAGATCTTCTTGGTCGAGCCATCGGCCAAAGTGTAGGTGCCGCTAAAGGCCTCATCGCCGCCCTCGACGGGGAAGGTCACGCCGTAAACCTCGACACGGAAAAAGCCGCCGGCAGGCGCCGTCTCGCCAAAGCCAATCTTGAGCGTCTGGCCGTCAGCCTTGCACGTGGGCTTCATGGGCGTACGATCCATGAGGTCCTCGCCCGAGAGCATCGTCAATCGCGTGTCATCGGTACCAAACGTCGTGCCGTCGACAAACGTCAAAGAAAGACCGCTCAGTTCCTCGTCGGCATCGGCCTGAACTTCCCAGGTAATGCGCGTCTCGGTGCCGCCGACCACATCGCTGCCCGAACCGGTGTTGGGTCGGGCGGTAATCTTTGCGGTCTCAAGCGCCTGGGCGGTCGTGGGCGCATATGCCCCCGCGCACACCAGCGCGAGCGCCACGGCCATGACGCAGGCTAGCTTTTGGAGCAAGGCGGACAGTGGAAAACGCTGCTCCGCGGCCCCTTTGTTCAGTCGAGACAAGGTGGCTCCTATCGTAGAAGTTGCCGGCAAAACGAGACGGAAACGCTCTCCGTCAAGAGAAGCGCAAAGGCCCTTCCCGCCAAAACGGAAAGGGCCCGCGCGCAATCAAGTAGCTATTTTACTTGATATTGTACTTAGCCATGAGGGCGTCGACGGTACCGTCGTCGGTCAGGTCCTTGATGGCCTGGTTGATGTCGTCCTTGAGCTTGGTGTTGCCCTGGTTGATGGCGATGGCGTACTCCTCGCCGGTGCTGATCTGCTTGATGGTCTGGCAGGTGTTGAACTGTTCGGCGGTCAGCTGGCTGGCAACGGAGCGGTTGGTGACTACGGCGTCGCCCTTATCGGACTGCAGGGCGCTGAAGCACTCGGTGGCGTCCTTGTAGGGGACGATCTTGGCCTTGGGGAAGTTCTCCTGGGCAAAGGCCTCGGCGGTCGAACCGGACTGGACGATGATCGTGGCGTCGGCATTGTTGAGCTTCTCGCTGAAGTTGTCGGCCGTAATGTCGGTGTTATCGACCTTGGTCACGATAGCCTGATCGTCCATATAGTAGGAATCGGAGAAGGTGACTTCCTTCTCACGCTCGGGCGTGTCGGTGATAGCCGCGATGGAAACGTCATACTTGGCGCCCGAAGCAACGCCCGGAACCAGCGTGTCAAAGTCATTGTTGACGTACTCGACATCCAGGCCCAGCTTGTCGCCGATAGCCTTGATGAGCTCAAGGTCAAAGCCCTGATAATCGCCGTTGTCATCCTTGTACTCAAACGGAGCGTACTCGGCAGAGGTGCCGACGGTCAGCGTACCGTCCTTGACGAGCGCGTACTCCTTGGAGCCGTCGACCTTCTCGACCTTAGCGTCGTCAGAGCTGCTGGAACCGGCATCAGAACCAGAGGTGGCGTTGGACGAGCCGCAGCCCGTCAGAGCGAGGGCGAGCGCCATAGCACCCGTGGCGGCAAATGCGCCAAGCTTCTTCAGCTTCATAATCAGTCTCCTTCCAATGACCCCACGTGATTCAGAGGTCTGCAAAAACTGTGGGTTATTATGCACCCGCTTGGAAGAATCTGCAATCAGAAAACTGATTGAAACAAACCCATAACGTGAATAGAGCACTCCACTTTATGGCAGCCATTACTGCTGCAACGACCTTAACAGTTTGATTTCAGCCGCATAACCTGCAAGTTCGTTCGGAGTCTCCAAAATAAACGGCAGTGAACGCAAGTGGCCATTCGATACAATATTCTGCATAACCTGCATACCGCCACCAAATTCCTCGCTGCCAAGGTATCCCTTGCCGATGCACTCGTGACGATCTTTATGGGCGCCACAAGGGTTCTTCGAATCGTTGATGTGTACGGCATGCAAGCGATCGATACCCACCACGCGGTCGAACTCGTCGAGTACGCCGTCCAGATCATGGATGATGTCGTAGCCGGCATCGCTCACATGGCAGGTGTCCAAACAAACGCCCAGCTTATCGGACAGCTCTGGGCGCTTGGCGGCAACACCCTCGATAATGCACGCCAGCTCCTCAAAGCTGCGGCCCACCTCGGTACCCTTGCCGGCCATGGTCTCGAGCAGTACCGTCGTCTGCTGGCCCTCAAACATCACCTGGCACAGGGTGTCGACAATCATCTGAATGCCGGCGTCTGCCCCCTGTCCCACATGCGCACCGGGGTGGAAGTTGTAGTAGTTGCCGGGCAGCGCCTCCATGCGCCGCAGGTCCTCTGCCATGGCCTCCAGGGCAAACTCGCGCGCCCGCTCTTTGGCTGAGCAGGGGTTATAGGTATACGGGGCATGCGCCACCAGCGGTCCAAAGTCGTTTTGCGCCATAAGCTCGCGTAGAGCCGCCACGTCATCCATGTCAAGTTCTTTTGCCTTGCCACCGCGCGGGTTGCGCGTAAAGAACGCAAAGGTATTGGCGCCAATGGACAGCGCCGTCTCCCCCATTGCCCGATAGCCCTTCGTCGTCGAAAGATGACACCCGATCGTCAGCATCTCCAGCTCCCTCCTCATCAGTTGCGGTGAAATACGGTCTATTGGTGCCCTATTTTGGCGCAAACAGACCGTATTCCACCGCAAGTTATAAAAGGGGCATCAGGAGCAAAGGCCTCCAGGCATTCCACACGCTGGCGCCATGCCCCCCACGCCCTAAAGTTTCGAACGAATCGCATCGATGATGTGCGCGCAGCGCTGTGTGGCGGCAAGGGGCATGACGGGACTCTCGAGTTTCCCCGCCCGGATGAGCTGGGTCGCATGCGAAGCTTCGCCGTAAAAATCATCGACCTCAAACGGGGCGTCGATTTCGAGTACTCGACCGTCGGAGTACTTCACATGGGCGAGCTCGGGGCGATGGAGGCGCTCGATTTCCAACGAGCCCCGCTCGCAGGCAATCGTTAAGCGGCTTTCATATGCTGCTTTGCCGTCGACCACCATATGAATGGGTATACCGCCGACGCTCATATGGGTCTCGTCGGCCCAATCGACGCGACCGCCCGATACGTCACGCCAGCGAACTTCACGGGACGAAACCTCGCAAGCGCCCGCGAGCAAATCCTCAAACCAACCGACCGCATAGCAGCCCATGTCATATAGACAGCCGCCCTGCAACGGATCAAGCAGATAGCCCGAAGGAGACTCGCCGTAATCGAGCTTTTGCACGCTTTCAATCGAGACAATACGGCCAAGCTCACCCGACGCAAGCAAGTCTTTCACGCGAGTGCGTATCGGGCAAAACCGATTCTTCATCGCCTCCATAAACAGCGCGCCGCGCTCGCGAGAGGCGGAGGCAACCGAGAGAGCCTCTTCCTCATTCAAAACGGCCGGCTTTTCGCACAGTACGGCCTTTCCTGCGCGCAGTGCCCGACAGACCCAATGCGCATGCATGCCATGTGGAAGAGCCAAGTAGATTGCGTCGACATCGGAGTCGGCAATCAGCGAATCATAAGCCGCATCGCCGCTATCGTCAGCCGTGGCATAACTGTGCGCAGCATCAATCGAAAACGCCCTGCAAAACTCCTCAACATTCGAAGGAGTGCGACCGGCGGCAGCCACAAGCCGTGCCCCGTCCACCTCCTTGAGCGACGATGCAAATCGATGAGAAATGCGCCCAGCGCCCAAAACGCCCCAACGAACCTCGCGCAAATCATCACATGAATCCCGATGGCCCATGACAGCCCCCCCTCAGTTGCGGTGAAATAATTCCCGTTTGGCCCCTATTCTGCCGCAAACAGAAACTATTCCACCGCAAGTTATAAAAGGGGCATCAGGAGCGCGTTTTGCCAAAGGCCTTGAGCGCGGCCGTTACGGGGCCAGGCTGGAAACGTCGGCGCACATCGTCGAGTCGCCCGGGGATATCGATGTGCTGCGGACAGTGACGTGCGCATTTGCCGCATTTGACGCAATTGCTCACCAGCTTGGGCTCGTTCGTCCGCACCGCACTCGCCGTAAAGTATTGCGACAGCCCCGTAAACCAGCTGTGCGCATAGCTCGCGTTGTAGGCGGCAAAGCAGCCGGGAATGTTAATACCCTTGGGACATGGCATGCAGTAGCCACATCCCGTGCAGGGCACACGATTCGATTTTTCAAATTCCGTCAGCACGCGCGCGATGGTATCGAGCTGAGCGGCCGTCATCGAATCCGGCAGGGCCCGATCGGCCAACGCCGCGTTCTCATCCACTTGCGCGGTATCGGTCATACCCGAAAGCAGCATCGTCACCTGAGGATGGTTCCACACCCACGAAAGGCCCCAAGCAGCCGGCGTCTTCAGGTACGGATCGCGTACGTCATCGAGCACGGCGCGGGCCCGCGGAGGCAATTTGCCTGCCAAGCGTCCGCCCAAAAGCGGCTCCATCACAAACACCGCGAGACCTCGCTCGGCGGCGGCCATGAGCCCCGCCGTTCCCGCCTGATATCGCTCTCCAGCGTAGTTGTACTGGATCTGGCAAAAGTCCCAGTCATACGCGTCAAGCATCGTGAGGAAGTCCGCAGCGCTGCCGTGGTACGAAAAACCTATCTGGCGAATACGCCCCGCAGCCTTTTGGTGCGCAATCCAGTCCTTGATACCCAACGCTGCCACGCGCTCCCACTGCGCGGGCGAGGTGATGTTGTGCATGAGGTAGTAGTCGATATGGTCAGTCCGCAAACGGTGCAGCTGCTCGCCGAAGAACCGGCCGAAATCCTCCGCGCATTTGCACGAAGCATGCGGCAGCTTGGTCGCGAGCAAAACCTGGTCGCGCAAGCCCAGGCGCTCAAGCGAAGCGCCCACGCAAGCCTCGTTGCCGGGATAGAGATAGGCCGTGTCCAGGTAGTTAATCCCCTGCTCCACCGCACGGGAAATGATGGCATCGGCCGCCTTCGCGTCCGGATGGCCCGGCGCACCGGGGAACCTCATGCAGCCCAGACCGAGAGCAGATATTCGGTTACCACTTTTGGGGTCAACGCGGTATTGCACGGCCCCTCCCTTCGCCATCAGCGCCTCGGCAAGGCGAAACACAACGGTTACGCGGCCGAAACATCATGGAATCGCAATCGAGAACGTATCGTAACGCAGCAGAAATCAAGCCGTCACGGCACCGCTTTAACATCAGCAAAAAGCCCGATGAAAGGAGCCACCCATGCCCGCGCTCGACCTTTGGAATCTCGCATCCCAGCTCAAAAGCACCGATTATCGCTGGGTCGACCTCACCCACACGCTCTCGTGCGACACCCCGCACTGGTTTGGCTTTAAGCCATTTGAGTCCACCAAACTCTTCGACTACCTGCCCGGCACGCCCGAAGACATGCTCGCGCCTATGCGTTGCTTCCAGTATTCGGTCGCCTCGCAATACGGTACCCATGTCGACGCACCGCGCCACTTCCATGTCGACGGCCGCTCCCTTGGCGAGATCGAACCTATCGAGTTTATGCATCCGCTCTGCGTCATCGACAAGCACGAGGAGTGCGCCGCGAATCCCGACTACGTCCTGACTATCGATGACCTCAAAGCTTGGGAGGACGAGCACGGTCGCATTCCCGAGGACGCATTCGTCGCCTTCCGCTCCGACTGGTCCAAACTCGCCGACCTCGAAAACAAGGACGAGGACGGCCAGCCCCACTACCCCGGCTGGGACCTCGACGCCATCAAATGGCTTGTAGAAGAGCGCAACATCGGCGCTATCGGCCACGAGCCGGCTGACACCGACCCGGCGAGCGTGACCACGCGTGAAGACGCCTACCCCTACCCCAGCGAACAATACATCCTCTCGGTCGACCGCTATCAGATCGAGGTCATGGACCATCTAGACGAGCTTCCCGCCACGGGTGCTGTCATCTTCTGTACCTTCCCCAAAGTGCGTGATGGCGTCGGATACCCCGCACGCGTCTTTGCGGTCTGCCCCGCGTCATAAGTTCCCGTGTTCCCATGCGTTTGTTCTTCTAAATACGGCTATCCGGCGCACACAACATACCCCGGCAGCATACAATCCATCAGGCGCCCCGTACGCGGGCGCCTTTTTATGGGGAGATGATTCATATGCAGATCAACAAGATCGCCTTCATCGGCAAGGGCGGTGTCGGCCTACTCTACGGCAGCATGATCGCCCAAGCGCTCGGCAACGACGCTGTTGAATATGTCATGGACGACGCACGCTTTGAGCGCCACGCGGGCGATGCGCTCGCCGTCAACGGCAAGCCCTGCGCGCTCAAGTCCGTCCGCGCGAGCGAGGCGACGCCCGTCGACCTGGTCATTCTCACTGTTAAGACGACCGGGCTCGATATGGCACTCAAGACTATGGAGCGCGTCGTGGGGCCCAATACGCTTATCGCCTCATTGTGCAACGGCATCACGAGCGAGCAAAAGATTGCCGAGCGCTTTGGCTGGAATCATACCGTTCTTGGTATTTGCCAGGGCATGGATGCCGTGTTCCTCGACGGCGCGCTCACCTTTACCAATGCGGGCGAGATTCGCTTTGGCGCGGCAGCGGGCACCGAGCCCGCAACCGTTACCGCCATCGACGAGCTCTACACGCGCTGCGGCATCGCCCATACCGTCGAGAGCGACATTGCGCACCGCATGTGGGCCAAACTCATGCTCAACGATGGCATCAACCAGACGTGCATGGCCTACGGCGGGACCTACGGAAGCGCCACGGAGCCGGGCTCCGAGCAGCGTCGCTGCTTTGTTTCTGCCATGCGCGAAACGCTTGCGGTCGCCAATGCCGAGGGCGTTGAGCTGACCGAGGCGGACCTGACGCAGATGGTGCATCTCATCGAGGGAATCGACCCCGCCGGTATGCCCTCGATGGCGCAGGACCGCATCGCACGACGCAAGACCGAGGTCGAGGAGTTTGCGGGCACCATCTGCCGCCTGGCCGCCAAACACGATATCCAAGTGCCGCAAAACGATTGGCTCTATCAGCGCATTCGCGATATCGAGGCAAGCTGGTAGCGTTCGACATACCGCAGCCAACAGCCTCAACAGCAAAACCGCCGCAAGGGACACTCCCCTTGTGGCGGTTTCCTTCTTCATCTATAGCTAAAACTAGCTTCGCAGCTGTTAGAGTTGCGAGCCCCGCACATCATCCTCATCATCACGGCAAAGGACGACACCGGCGCTTCCCAGCACAGCGACAGCAATCAGGGCCCCCACAACGACAGGAGCAGCTCCGCACGAGCCCTGCATGCCCGCGACAAGCGCGGCCGTAGGACCAAGACAACCAAGCGCAAGTGCAACGGCGGCAATAGCGATATCTCGAGCGTTCATGAGACCACTTCCTCCACGGGAAAGACCTTGCTTCTCATGACTTAGTGTGCCCCGCGCCCATATGCCCAACGTAGTGCCACGGTAAGGGCTCTGTTAACCCAAGCGCATATATAAAACGGGCACCTTTACGTTGCCCGAAAGCTCGGTAAAGACGCCCGTCAGTCGCATCAAATCGGTGCCGGCAGATTACCAGCCAGTGTAGTAGTCGGTGGTTCCGGCTGCGCAGCCGGAGTCATAGACCTTGCACTCGCCCTTGGAACCGGTAAACGTAGAGCCTTGGGCCTTATCGCCCGCGGCCACGACGTAGTAACCATCGGAATCGCGCCAAAAGCCCTCGGAATCCTGGGTCCACTCGCCCGTGCGGTGGTGATACAACACGTTGCTGCTGTAATAAGTCTCACGGCGACCGTTATAGTTATTGACGCCGCTCGAGCGCGTCAGGCCCGAACCGTTCGCGTAATACGCAGCAGGCGCGTAAGACAAGCCGGAGCCGGCGTTGTAATACGAAGCCTGAACGGCTTCAGCGGCCTCGGCTTCGGCTGCGGCAGCCTCGAGCGCCTCGCGCTTGGCATCCTCAAGCGTGGAGCGAAGCTCGTCGAGCTCGGTCGACTTGGCGTCGACCTCCCCCATCGTCAACAGGCTACCCGCACCGTCGATGCAACCCTGCAACACAGCGCGCTCGTCATCGGTAGCATAGTCGCCATACATATTCATAATGATCTGAGCGCGCATCTCCAGGGAATCGCGCTTTGCCCCCATCGAGGCGTTCCACTCCTGCATAGAGCCATAACCGTCGCCGCGGTAGTCGACGGGCTGCACCAGCGTCACCTCGGACGGCGTAGATCCGACCGTATCGGATAGTGTTGCCGCGTGGGCACCAGTTGCGCCGGCGCCCGCCAAAAGTGCCACGGTCAGAGCGGCGGAAAGGGCGGCGGCTTTCGGTTTTCGTGAATCGATCCTCATGTAGCTGGAAACCTCCGTAGTGCGTTTTTGCTGCGTTTGAGCTGCGTGTGAATTCGATCGCGCTGCATAGTACCCCGAGCAAATCGCGACCTGCGGTTTTACTCAAAAGGCGCACGTCAATTGCGTAAAACTCACATCCTCTCAACAGGAGTTTTCCACAACTCGAATGCATAAAGCGTGCCAAAAACCCTGTTTTTGCACCCTCTCTATGCAAAAAAGCGCCTGTGCAACCATTGTTCGCACAGGCGCCTTGAGCAGGCATTTTATGCAGTTATACCTATCGAGTCGCAAGGGGTCCTTGCACAAGTCGCCTTACTCGTCCAGCGCGGCGAAGGCCTGCTTCAGATCCCAAATGATATCCTCGGCGTTCTCGGTACCGATGGAAAGACGGATCGTGGAGGGCGTGATGTTCTGCTCGGCGAGCTCCTCGGCAGAGAGCTGGGAGTGCGTAGTCGTAGCCGGGTGTACGACGAGCGACTTGACGTCGGCCACGTTGGCGAGCAGCGAGAACACCTGCAAGTGGTCGATGAACTTCCATGCAGCCTCCTGGCCGCCCTTGATCTCGAAGGTGAAGATCGAGGCACCGCCACGGGGGAAGTACTTCTGATAGAGCTCGTGATCGGGGTGCTCAGGCAGGCTCGGGTGGTTCACCTTGGCGACGTGGCTGTCACCAGACAAGAACTCAACGACCTTCTTGGTGTTCTCGACATGGCGGTCGACGCGCAGCGACAGGGTCTCGGTGCCCTGGAGCAGGATCCAGGCGTTAAACGGGCTGATGCAAGCGCCCTCGTCACGCAGCAGGATGGCGCGAACATAGGTCGCGAAGGCGGCAGGGCCGGCAGCCTCGGCAAACGAAACACCGTGGTAGGAGGGGTTGGGCTCAGCGATCTGGGCGTACTTTCCGCTCGCCTTCCAATCAAAGTTGCCGCCGTCGACGATCACACCGCCCAGCGAGGTACCGTGGCCGCCGATGAACTTGGTTGCGGAGTGGACGACGATGTTGGCACCATGCTCCAGCGGACGGAACAGATACGGGGTGCCGAAGGTGTTGTCGACGACAACCGGCAGACCGTGCTTCTTGGCGATCTCGGAGATGGCGTCGATGTTGGGGATGTCGGAGTTGGGGTTGCCGAGCGTCTCGAGATAGATGACCGTGGTGTTGTCCTTGATGGCACCCTCAACCTCTTCCAGGTTATGGGCATCGACAAACGTGGTCTCGACGCCAAACTGGGAGAGCGTATGCTCCAGCAGGTTGTAGGAGCCACCGTAGATGGTCTTCTGAGCCACCACGTGGTCACCGGCCTGGGCAAGAGCCTGCAGGGTATAGGTGATGGCAGCAGCACCGGAGGCGACGGCGAGACCTGCCACGCCACCCTCGAGTGCGGCGATACGGTCCTCGAAGACGCCCTGGGTGGAGTTGGTCAGACGGCCGTAGATGTTACCAGCATCGGCAAGACCAAAGCGGTCGGCGGCGTGCTGGGAGTTGCGGAACACATAGCTCGTGGTCTGGTAGATAGGCACGGCGCGGGAGTCGGATGCGGGATCGGCGCTCTCCTGGCCAACGTGAAGCTGCAGGGTATCGAAACCAAAGGTGTGCTCGGGGTTGTTGATGAACTGGCTCATGATGATCTCCTTGATCGAACAAAAGTAAATAAAAAGAGAGAAGTAAGTCGCTGTCTCCTGATCACGCCGACGGGCGCAAACAGGAGCCCGGCATTCGTCTTGGTAAGCAATTCATATGCGGGCCTCCTTTCGCATCCCGGCTCCGTGATTGGCTTAATTACCTACCGCCTTTGTGTGTTTTGAATAGTACGAGCATTGTTTCTCTCGGTCAATCACTTAAAAGCGCTAACCTGTTATCTGTTTTATAGATAGCGATCGAGAGGATGGCGTCGATGACCCTTCAGCAGCTTCGTTTTTTGATCGCCGTGGCAGAGTCCGGCTCAATCAACGCCGCAGCTCAGCGCCTCTATACGGCACAGTCCAATATCTCCAATGCCGTCAAAAGCCTGGAACAGGAGCTCCATCTGGAGATCTTTACGCGCTCCAGCCGCGGCGTCACGCTCACCAACGACGGCACCGAGCTTTTGGGCTATGCGCGCCAGGTCGTTGAGCAGGCCGACATGCTCGAGGCGCGCTACGAGGACGGCGGTACCCCGCAAGCCCGCCTCGCCATTTCCGCCCAGCACTACGCCTTTTCGATCGAGGCCTTTGTCAACGTGGTCGAGCGCTGCCGCGACAGCAAGTTCGAGTTCATCATGCGCGAGACCACCACATCGCAGATCATCGATGACGTCCGTGCGTTTCGCAGCGATATCGGCATTCTGTATCTGGATGACTTTAACGCCCGCGTTCTGCAAAAGGCCTTCGCCGATGCCCGTGCAAGCTTCCATCCCCTATTCGACGCGACGGTCCACGTCTTCGTGAGCGAGCGCCACCCGCTCGCACGCCGCCCTCAGCTGTCCCTTGCCGACCTCACGCCCTACACGCGCTACAGCTTTGAGCAGGGAACCTCAAATTCCTTCTATTACGCCGAGGAACCGTTTAGCTATATCCCTTGCGACCGCAACATACGAATCTCGGACCGCGGAACACTTACTAACTTACTTATCACGTCGAACGGTTACACCCTGTCGACCGGCGTCCTCTCCAATGAAATGCAATGGGGTATGGCATCGATCCCGTTAGCAGACGCCCCAACGATGCGCGTAGGCTATATCATGCACGACGAGCGCAAGCCCTCTCCCCTCTTGCAGCAATACCTCGACGAACTCAACCGCATCATCCATGCCAACTAACTGTCGGAAGACGGGGTAGAAATCGTAGATTGCTAGCCCCCGGCGGGCATGGCGCTACAATGGTCACTCACACGAAACGTACCCAACGAAAGGAACCATGTGAAGGTCATCATCTATACCGACGGCTCGGCCCGATCAAATCCGGGACGCGGCGGCTACGGCGCCGTGCTCAAATACACCAACCCCGCCGGCAAGACCTTCACCTCCGAGCTTTCGCGCGGTTACGCCAAGACCACCAACAACCGCATGGAGCTCATGGCCGTTATCGTGGCGCTCGAGGCACTCAACCGCCCCTGCGAGGTCGAGGTCCATTCCGATTCGCAGTACGTCGTCAACGCCTTTAACAAGCACTGGATCGACGGCTGGAAAAAGCGCGCGTGGAAAACTGCCAACAAGCAGCCCGTCAAGAACCGCGACCTGTGGGAGCGCCTGCTTGCCGCAAAGAGCAAGCACAAAGTGGAGTTCATCTGGGTTAAGGGCCACGCCGGCCACGAGCTCAACGAGCGCTGCGACGAGCTTGCCACCACGGCGGCCGACGGCAGCAACCTCGATATCGACACCGGCTTTAGCGAGAGCGACCTGTAATAGCGTTTTCGCGCAGCTTTATATCCCCACGCGCTACACTCATCCTGTAGACCAAACAACGCAAGGGGGACGTATGCTGCGCATCGCGACCATCGGCACATCCATGATCACCGACGACTTTATCCAAGTCATCGACGCCAACGACCAAGCCGCGTTTGTGGGCACGCTTTCACGCGATGCCAATCGCGGTGCCGCCTTTACCGCCGAGCGCGGTGGCGAGCGAAACTTTACCTCACTCGATGAGCTCGCGGCAGCCGCCGACGTCGACGCCGTCTATATCGGCAGTCCTAACGCACTTCACTACGAGCAGGCCCTTGCCTGCATCGCCGGCGGCAAGCATGTCATCGTCGAGAAGCCCTTCTGCGCCACCGAAGCGCAGGCGCTGGAAGTCTTCCGCGCAGCCGAGGCGGCGGGCGTCGTAGCCCTCGAGGCCATGCGCCCGCTCCATGACCCCGCTTTCCACGCCATCGAGGACGCCCTGGGCGAGATTGCGCCCATTCGTCGTGCATCGTTGCGCTTTGGCAAGTATTCTTCGCGCTACAACGAGGTTCTCGCGGGGCGCGCCACCAATATCTTCGACTGCCACATGGCCTCGGGCTCCCTCATGGACATCGGCGTCTACACCGTCGAGCCCATGGTCGAGATCTTCGGCATGCCCTCCGGTCTCACCAGCATGGCCACGCTGCTCGACCCCTCAACGCGACAGCTCACGCACGGCCCCATCGACGGCTGCGGTTCCATCCTCGCCAGCTACGGCGGTGGCCGTATCTCCGTCGAGCTCGCGCACTCCAAAATTACGAATGACCTGCTGCCCTCGCAGATCGAAGGCGAGCGTGGCACTATCCAGATCGACCATCTGTCCACGCCCCGCAACGTCCGCATCGACTATCGCGGCGATGTCGTACGCGGCTCGGCGACCGAGGCACCGCGCGAACAGGGCGACAACGGCCGCGTGCTCGACCTGCCCAAATCGAGCAACACTATGGAATACGAACTCACAGACTTTATCACCGCCATCGGCGGCATCGATAACGTTAAGGAAGAGATTTGGGAGACCCCGGCGGGACGCCACGAGCTTGGCCACTACCGCGATGTCACGCTCGTCTCGCTGCGCATCATGGATGCCGTGCGCCAGCAGACCGGCATAACCTTCCCGGCCGACGCAGGCAAGCAGGCATAGCGATGAGCCTCTTCGATACGTTCTTCTCCAGCGTCACCGGCGGCAGTCGAGAGCCTCAAAAACCATCAAACGTCGAGCTCGAGCTGCGCCGTAGGCTCACCGTGCTCGCAAGCGACGAGGCCACTCAAGATACTCCCCTGCGCTATTTCCTGCGCTGGGAGGGGCAAGTCCAAGGCGTTGGCTTTCGCTTTACCAACACCAACCTCGCGCAGGCACGCGCACTCACCGGCTGGGTGCGTAACATGGAAGACGGCTCAGTCGAGATGGAGATACAGGGGGCTCCGGCAAACGTCCTATCTCATCTCGAGGCGCTTCATGCCTCCTACGAGCGCATGGGAACACGTTTTCGCCTCGTAGACGCCCAGGCCCGAGCCCCACTTGCCAATGAAGACGGTTTCACGCCTCGTTATTAGTATTGTGTGCTAAATACGGTATCATTTACCTACGACCGTTGACAGAAAAGAGGCGAGGCGCATGGCGATGCAAAGAAGGAATACCAGGCAGCGAAAGCTGGTTCTTGACGCCGTGCGCCAAAGCTATAACCATCCCACCGCCGACGAAATCTACAACGTCGTGCGCGCGCAGGATGACAAAATCAGCCGCGGTACGGTCTACCGCAACCTCAATCTCTTGGCCGACGCCGGCGAGATTCTCTCCATCAAGACGCCGGGCGGAAGTCGTTTCGATCGCACCATCGAGCCGCACGCACATATCATCTGCACCTCGTGCAGCCGCGTCATCGACGTACCGCTCCCCTTCGATGCCCAGCTCGACGCCAAGGCGTCCGAGCAAATCGGCTGGCACGTCACGTCGCACTACACCATCTTCGAGGGTCTCTGCCCCGACTGCCGGTAGATGTTTGGGACATGCCTACTCAGCAAGTAGACGACGCAGCTCTTCTTCGACCGTGCGCGTGTAGCGGACACGGTCGTTGATGCCGCGCATGGTGGGGTTGCAGCTCTCCATCAGATAGGGATGGCCCACGACGTTGAGCATGTCGCGATCGTTCTCATTGTCGCCAAACGCCATCATCTCATCGGGCGAAATCCCCAGAGCGCGACCGTAATCGGCAAGCGCGGAGCCCTTGCCCGAATCGAAACCGATAAAGTCCGTCCATTCGGTTCCCGATGTCATGACATCGACTCGATCGCTAAAGTGGCGCTCGAAATACTCCAGCGCCGCCGGCTGCTCTGCTTCGGGCGTCTGGAAGGCAATCTTAATGACATCCTCGTCAATGTCTTCGGGACGGTCGACTACCGCCACATCACAATGGACCTCATAGCGCAGGTGATCAACAAACGCATCGTTGCCGCTCATGGTGTAGAGGTGTCCCTCGCACGAAAGGGTCACGTCGGCATGGGGATACGCAACCACGGCGTTCGCGATATCCATAGCAAGGCTACGCTCCATGGAACGCTTGACAACGGCACGCCCCTCGCTCATCACCAGGGCTCCGTTTTCGCATACATAGGCGAGCTCATCGGCCACCGGGGCAAACAGGTAGCGCAGGCTCGCATATTGACGGCCACTCGCCGGCATAAACACGATACCGCGACGATGTAGCTCATCGATAAGCTCAAAGGCCTCGGAACGCGGCTCGCGCTCCCCCGGATGCAGCAACGTGCCGTCCAAATCGCATGCAATCAGCTTGATTCCCTCAAGACCCATATGCTTCCCCCAAAGCCTCCTATCAACAGCAAGACGGACTTTGATCGGTCGCCCCTCAAAGCCCGTCTTGCGCATACGCGCGCTTAGTCGCGCGTCTTTTTAACGATGGTAAAGTCCGGAGCCATGCTCACGACAACATCGGCCGCGCTCGACGCAAAGCGTCGGCCCGCATCGAGTTCACGGGTAACCACCGAGAGCCGAACACCCTCGACACCCCGAAGCATGCGGCCCAAAACAGGCTGCACCGGCGTATACATGCGCACGGTATGCTCGTCCGAGTCGCCTCGGAAAAGCGGCACGTGCATATTGCCGATCTCCCAGCACGCATGCGCGAGCGCAATCGGGTCCATGCGGTCGACTTCGACCAAATAAACCTCGGCGCTGCTCAGGCGCACGACAACCGCCACGGGCACCATGCCCGAACGGTCGATGGCGAGCACGTCGCCGTCGGCAAGACGACCGCCGTCGGCAAGACGACCGCCGTCGGCAGTATCCAGCCGAACATCGACCGTGCGCCCCAGCTCCGTCACGCCCACAAACGCGCATACATCAGCCTGGTCCCAATCGAGCAGCAGCTCGTCAACTTCAAAGACGCCGCCTAACTTCCGGCGAAGCAGGAGTTCATAGGACGGATCGTTGAGATTTCCCAAGCATGTCGTCGAAACCAAGCGTTCAGGCATACTCTAGCCCTCGACCTCGACGAGCTCGATATCAAAGTTGAGGTCCTTGCCGGCCAGCTCATGGTTGGCGTCGAGCGTCACAGCCTCGGGCGTCACGTCGATGACGACGGCGGGGACGGGCATACCGCTCGGCGTGGACAGGAAGAGCTTCATGCCCTTCTCGATCTGCTCGATATTGGGAACCTGCTCGGCCGGGAAGGTCAGGACCATCTCGGGGTTGTGTTCGCCGTAGGCATCGGCAGCCGGGATGTGCACAGTCTTCTTCTCGCCCACCTGCATGTCGACCACGGCGGCGTCGAAGCCCTTGATCATCTGACCGGCGCCGCAGGTGAACTCCAGCGGCTCGCCGCGATCGTAAGAGCTATCGAACTGCGTGCCGTCGTCGAGCGTGCCGCGATAATGGGTCTTGACCTTCTTGCCCTGGTTGGACATGGTAACCTCCGTGATAAGGGCGGCGCACAACGCGGGCCGCCGTGAACATATGGCGCTAACTATACCCTAGTCATACAATTCAAAGACAGTTTGCAAAGAAACGCTGCAACCGGAGGAACTATGGCATATCCCGTATTTGACCTACACTGCGACACCGCCGACCGCATCGGCTGGGCCACGCTCGATCTCGACCTGCGCTTTACCGCCGGCACCGATGGTTATTTCCCCGGTGACGAAACGCATCCGCAAGATTTCGACCTCATCGAGGGCAACGCCTGCGCCATCTCGCTCGCAAAGATCGGCAACACGCCGTGGGCACAGTGCTTCGCCACGTTTGTCCCCGACGAGATTCCCACCGCCCACGCCGCGCGCTTCCAGGCGCAGATCATGGCGCACATGAGCGGCCAGGCAATGCTTAACCACGACCGCATGGTCAACGTACGCAGCGCGGCAGACATTCGCCCTGCGCTCAAAGACGGCAAGGTCGCCTGCATCCACACCATCGAAAACGCCACGTTCTTTGCCGAGGACCCCGCGCTGATCGAGGTACTCAAGAGCCTAGGCGTACTCATGTCATCACTCAGCTGGAACGCGCAGGGGCCGCTCGCGAGCGGCCACGACACCCACGCCGGCCTCACCGCCGCCGGCATCGAGGCCCTTACGCAGATGGAGCACGCCGGCATGGTGCTCGACGTCTCCCACCTCAACGACGAGTGCTTTGACGAGGTTGTCGCCCACGCCACGCGCCCCTTCGTCGCCAGCCACTCCAACTCCCGCGCGGTTTGCGGCGTCAAGCGCAACCTCACCGACGACCAGTTCCGCACCATTCGCGACATGGGCGGTATCGTCGGCCTCAACTACTGCAGCGAGTTCCTTTCCAACGACGCAACCGACGAGACCGCCGCAGACGTCACCTTCGACCAGCTAGCGGCACATATCGAGCACTGGCTCGACCTGGGCGGCGAGGACGTCATCGCACTCGGTGGCGACTGGGACGGTGCCACGGTGCCCGCCTTCCTCTCCGATGCCAGCATGATGCCCGAGTTCCAGAACATGCTCTCCAAGCACTTTGGCAAGACCGTGATGCAAAAGCTCTGCAGCGACAACGCGCTTGCCTTCTTTGAGCGTTATTAATTTCACATCCCTTGAGCGGGCCGGCATGCCGAACGGTCGACATGCCGGCCCGTCCCCCAATCCAAAGGACCGCTTTTGACGCAGCAGTTTACGATTTCCGCATCCCGACCGGATGGGACGCCCATCCCCGTCGTCGTTACCAAAAAGTGCGTCAAGAACTTCAACCTACGCGTCACTTCGAGCGGTGAGGTCCACGCCAGCGCACCGCTCGGCGCCACCCGCGAGCGTATCGAAGCATTTGTGAAGCGCAACAGCGCCTGGATTATCAGCCGACTTGCCCAGCGCGAGCAGCGTCAGGCGACGGCACGAGAGCCGCTCAGCCCCTCGTCCATCATTGCCCTTTGGGGCAAGCCCATCACGGTACAGGATGCACTCGATCACAACTTTGCATCACCCGCACCGCGACCCAAACAGGCCACCTTCGCAAGTTTTATGGGTACCGATGAATCGGACGAAGGCCCACAGGCCAAGCGGCACGCAATCCTCGACGGCCTAACGTCCGATGAGCTCCAAGCCCGTATCGACCAGCTCTATGCAACCGAGGTCACCACGGCGCTGTACGATATGGTGCACACATACGAAATCGCAATGGGCGTCACCGTGGCCCGCGTCTCCGTGCGCAGCATGAAAACGCGCTGGGGATCATGCACGCCCAAGACCGGCGCCATTCGCATCGCACGCGAACTTGCCGCCTATCCCATCGAATGCCTCGACATGGTTGTCGCCCACGAGCTCGTCCACTTGCTCGAGCCAAGCCACAATCAGCGATTCCACGCCCTGCTCGACACGTACTGTCCCAACAATAAAGCTCTGTCGCAGCGGCTCAAGCAACCACCCCTCAACAAGCTCTAGCGTCGACTAGCGCACGCGCTCGATCTCGACGCCGCAGCTTGCCAGAGGCAGGCCAACAGGAGCCCACGGCTTATCGAGCTTTATGCGCACACCAAGCAGCGAGGGATAACGGCGCAGCAGCATCTGGGCTGTCCCCTCGGCTGCCGCCTCGATGAGCTTAAACGTATGCTCACGCAGATAGCCATCGACATCGTGGCACACCGAGCCGTAGTCAATCGAGGCATCCAGGTTATCGTGCTCCCCCGCCGCGCGCAGGTCGGCATAGAGCACCAGAGAAACGATGAACTTCTGACCCAGCGCATTCTCCTCGGGATACACGCCATGGTTGGCAAAAACCTCAAGGCCGTCAATGACAATGCGATCGGCATGGCGCAGATCGTCATAGCTCACGTGAGGCACCGCCGTTGCGGTGGATATTTCGCCCCTTCCACGGCGGGCGAGCTCAGCACCTTCAGTCTTGGTTGCATTCTCGGGCAGTTTCTTGTTACTCAACGCGATCGTCTCCTTCGTTTAGAACCCCGACCGCGCAAACTAACTACACGCGAATCGACAGGTTCTTTTTATCATCGCTCCAGTTGCAAGCGTTGCGCGCGGGGCATGCAAAGCAGGCACGCGACGCTTTGTCGGCTGCATAGAGCAGACGCTCAAGCGGTTGGCTGTTCACGCGCAGCTTTCGATGGCCCAGAATGGCCGTCTTAATGGCTGCGGCATCGGCCGGCTCAAACGCCACGTCATCGGGCATGCCGCCGAGAATCGCATCAGCGACGCGTTCGCTTGCAACATCATGGGATATACCCGATTCATACTGTTCATCTTTGCCGATATCGTGAAGAAGTGCCGTGGCGTAGATGACCTCGCGGTCAAATTCGAGCTGCTCCTCGAGATTCTTGATCCACATAATGCGAGCGACATCGAGCAGATGGTCAATACCGTGGCGGCAGAAGATGCGCCCCGATTCCAACTGTACGATGTTGCCCAGGTGCCGGCGGAACAGCCCGTTGGCACAAATGTAATCAATGCGAGGCATGGCACCAAAGGGGGCCAGGCCCGAAGCCATAAAGCCGCGACGCGACGTCCCCTCATCGGTCTTCGATGTAAAGTCGTTGACGACTCTCATGGTTAGCGGCCCAGCATCCTAAAGAAACGCTCCTCGAGCGCGGAATCGGTCTCAAAGACGCCGCGGCGAGCAAGCGTCACGGTCTTGGTGCCGGGCTTTTGCACGCCACGCATCGTCATGCACATATGCTCGGCCTCCATCAACACAATCGCTCCCTGGGGAGCGAGATAATCCATGAGGGCATCGGCAACCTGTGCGCACAGTTGCTCCTGCAGCTGAAGACGGCGGGCATAAACCTCAACCGTGCGGGCGAGCTTGGAAAGCCCAGCCACCCGACCGTTAGGGATATAACCAATGGCGGCCTTGCCATAAAACGGCAGCAGATGATGTTCGCACAGCGAGTAGAACGTAATGTCGCGCTCGATAACCAAATCGTTCGAAGCGACGGCAAAGGTTTTGGACAGGTGTTCCTCGGCACTCTGGTCCATGCCGCCGGCGATCTCACCATACATACGGGCAACGCGCGCCGGGGTCTCCAGCAGGCCCTCACGAGTTGGGTCCTCGCCTATGCCCTCAAGCAACAGCTTAATGGCGGCCTCGACTTTTTCCTGATCGACCATCTGGGCCTCACTTTTCCGATTTCACGTTCGCGCTATGGTACCACGCCCTCCGGCATCGACCACAAGCTACATAGTATGGGTCGAATAGACCGGATCATCACGCCAAAGCTCCACAGCATCACAAAGTGCAACGCCCTCGCGCTCAGCACGGGCGCGCGTAGCGTTCATATCGATCACGCGCTGGTTGCTCGAGCCCCTAAAACGCAACGAGATATCGTACAGGTCCTGAACAAACGGGCCGTCCACCAACATGTCGAGGCAGGCCAGGATACGGTCCGTCACCTCGGTATGATGACGGCCACCCGGCATAAGCTCCTCGAGCACGTCGCCGGTAAAGCACCAAATGGTCTTGTCCGACCCCGCAGGATAGGCCGCACGCACGCGTTCGATAAAGTCGACAAGCCCCGCCTGATTCTCGGGCTCCATAGGCTCGCCGCCCAGAATAGTCAGACCATCGATAAAGGGATGGTCGAGGCTCTCGACAATCTTGTCCTCGACGGCGCGATCAAAGGGCTCGCCCGCAGCAAAGTCCCACGCGACAGAGTTAAAGCAATTCTTGCACCCACGACGGCACCCGCTCACAAACAGAGAAGTACGAACGCCTTCCCCATCAGCAATGTCGAAATACTTAATGTTCGCGTAGTTCATAGGTAACTCTCCCGGGAGGCCGGGACATATCATCCCGTCCTCAAACATTCT